>CAYHHH010000121.1:0-13330 GCA_964356125.1 uncultured Bifidobacteriaceae bacterium
CGCGTCGTTCATGCCGGTCGCCGCGATGCTCGCCTTCAGGCGCGCATGATAGGGCTTGGTGTCGGTGAATGTGAGCGGGTCGGTCGAGCGCAGCCCGTGGTCGTATTCGACCCACGGACCGTCGAAGAGCGCGCGCAGCCGATCGAGTGAGCCCATGCGGAAATGGAAGCCGCACTTCGGGCAGACGCTCAGGTTTTGCGCGAGGTCCTTGTTATAGAGGACTTGCGAGCACCCTGTGCACTTGACCCACAGGCCCTCGGGCACCCGGCTTGGCTTCGCGTCGGAGGCCGCGATCCCCTTGCGCGCCTTTTTGAACCAGGCCATATGTGGCGACTTTACCTCAACCCGGTGCGCGGAACGTAGTACCGCGTCCCGCGTCCCATTGTCTTGATTTGCTTCACCAGATCATCGAGCGCTTCGTCGTCGTCCTGCGGCCGGAATTGCGAGCCCTCGACGACCAGCAGCGACGTCGCGGTGTAATGAAAGAAAAAATGATGGTACGCCTCGTTCAGCTCGCGCAGGTACTCCTCGTCCGGCATCAGGTGCGGGCGCTCCGGATCGCGCTCGCGCGACTGCAGCCGCTTGAGCAGCACGTCGGTCGGTGTCTGCAGGTAGATGACGAGATCGGGCGTCGGCACGTCCTGCGCGAGCAGGTCGAAGAGCCGTTGATAGATGAACAGCTCGTTGTCGTCGAGGTTCAGATACGCGTAAATGCGATCCTTCTCGAAGATGTAGTCGCAGATGGCGACCTGCGCGAACAGGTCGGCCTGGCGGCGATCGACCAACTGGCGGTGCCGGTTCAGGAGATAGAAGAGCTGCGCCTGCAGCGCCGCGCCCGGCCGGTCGGCGTAGAAATCGGCAAGGAACGGGTTTTCCTGATCCTCGCGAACCAGCGAGGCGTCGAGCCGCGACGCAAGACGCTCGGCCAGAGCGGATTTGCCCGCGCCGATAGGGCCGTCGATCGCGATGTATCGAAAGTCCAATCTGCCGGGAAGTGTACCGCACCCAACGCACCGAGCGCACCCAACGCCCCTATCGCACCTGATATCATGCTTTTCGAGGATGTTTTACCGAATCCCACTCGCTGTCCTGTTCGCCGTCACCGCCGCGTGTGCGACCGCGCCGCCCCCCGCGCCGGCGGTCGTGCCGTTCGAGACGAAAATGTCGTGGATCATCCGTCTCGAGGATCAGCGGATCCTCCGCGACGCGTCGATGCCGATTGTGCCGCCGCCGGCCACGCAGGGCAGGCGCAACGTGATGCCGCCCCCGCCGCTTCCACCCGATCTGATTCGCCTGCTCGAAGATGCAGAGGCGCGGATTCGCCGCCGCGCGGCGATCGCCGTCGGTCGCGTCGGGCTTCCTGAAGGGGTGCCGCCGCTCGTCAGACTGCTGCAAACCGATGCGGATCCCGAAGTGAGACAGATGGCCGCGTTCGCGCTCGGATTGATCGGCGATCAATCCGCCGTCGAAGCGCTGCGCGCCGCGGTCGCCGATCCCCTCCCGCTCGTTGCCGGCCGCGCAGCCGAGGCCCTCGGGTTGCTGAACGACGTCGCGTCAGCGCCTGCGATTGGCAAGATGGTGGCGGCACACGCCGGCGCCGCCGCAGCGGTGGCGCCAGATGACGGCCGCGCGGAGGTGGGAGCCGCCGCCGATGCGTTCAAGCTCGGCGTGTATGCGCTCGCGAGATTGAAAAATTACGATGCCCTGTCGGCGTCCGTGCTCGGGTCCGACGGGCAGCCGCGCGTGCAGTGGTGGCCTGTCGCGTATGCGCTGCAGCGCATTGAAGACACGCGCGCGCTGCCGGCGCTGCTCACGCTCGCGCGCGCCGAGAGCGCCTACACCAGGACGTTCGCTGTGAAAGGGCTGGGCGGGCTGCGCGATCCGGCCGCGGTTCCCGTGCTGCTTCCGCTGATCGATGCGCCACGCGCGACGAGCGGGTCCACTATCGAGGCGATTCGCGCGATGGGGCGCATCGGCGATGCGCGGGGTGAGCCCGTTCTCACGAAACTGCTCTACACGCGCGGCACGAGCCCGATGGTGCGAGCGGAAATATTGCTGGCGCTCGGGGACTCCGCGGCGGCCGTCAGTGCCGACGCCTTTGTCGATTTTATCGGCGACCCGATGCCGACGGTCAGGCTCGCGGCGCTGCAGGGGTTTGCGAAACGCGACGACGACAGCTTCTTGACGGTCCTGTCGGGACTCGATGTGGATCCGCATTGGAGCGTGCGCGCGGGGCTCGCCACCATCCTCGGCTCGAAAGACCCCGGGCGATCGCTTCCGCGCCTGACGCCGATGCTCGGCGACGCCGATTCCCGCGTCATCCCCGCGGTGCTCACCGCGATGACGACGTTGAAGGCGCCCGGCATCGCGAAGATTCTCTTCGAGCATCTGGCCAAGGCCGATCCGGGCATCCGGGCCGCCGCCGCCGGGAACATCGGTGAGCTGAAACCCGACGGCGGAATCGATGCGCTCGTCGCGGCCTACAGGCGCGGCGAGGCGGATCTCCTGATAGATACGCGTGCCGCCGCGCTCGAGGCGCTTTCGAAGTACGGAGCCGCCGCGGCCGTGCCGATGCTACGCACCGCGCTCGCCGACAAGGACTGGGCGGTCCGCGTCAAAGCCGCCGAGCTGTTGAAGGGGCTCGATCCGACCATCGAAACGTCGCGTGCGATCAGGCCGGCCCCGGTGCCGAGCTCGGTGAGCTATGACCATCCGTCGTTGACCGCTCCGGCTGTGTCGCCGCACGTCTACATCGAGACGGACAAGGGGACGATCGAGATCGAGCTCGACGTTCTCGATGCGCCGATCACCGCGCACAATTTCATGACGCTCGCGCGCAAAGGCTACTTCGACGGGCTGTCGTTCCATCGCGTCGTCCCGAACTTCGTCGTGCAGGGCGGCGACCCGCGCGGCGATGGCGACGGCGGTCCGGGCTACACGATTCGCGACGAGCTGAACCAGGAGCCGTATCTCCGCGGCACCGTCGGCATGGCGCTCGCGTGGCGCGACACCGGTGGAAGCCAGTTCTTCATCACGCATACGCCGCAGCCGCACCTCGACGGGCGGTATACGGTCTTCGGACGTGTCGTCTCAGGGATGGAAGTCGTCGACGCGATGAATCAGTGGGACGTGATGAAGCGGGTGCGCGTGTGGGATGGAGTGGGGGGAACGCAGGAGGCGACCCGATAGGACCGCCTCCTGGAAGGGACTAGCGCTTCTTGCCGCCCTTTTTCTTTCCGCCTTTTTTCGCCATTTGTGAACCTCCCCCCTCTCATGAGTAAGGTTGCGAGAACCGTTCGACGCGTCTACCGCGGAGCATCTGCCGCCTGGCACATCAGCTCTCGCGCGTAACGGAACGGCTCGCCTTGGTGCTAACTCTCGGTCCGGCTGCCGGACGCGACGACGACGAGAGCGAGCGAGCTGAAAAGAAGAGGGGGTGTCATTTCTGAGCACCCCCGGAGCCGGTGGGACGGCTACTACCGCTTCTTGCCGCCCTTTTTCTTTCCACCCTTTTTCGCCATTCTTCCTCCTTGAAGTTATGACTCGCTCAGCTGAAAAGCCAGGACCGAGGCTCACTAGGGGTGGTCTGAGCCGTCCACCCTCATACAAGATGTAGATTATGGATGAGAAAAGATTGAAGTCAACAAAAAAGTGATTGAAAACGAAAAATTTTTAGACTAGCGGCAACCGCGCGTCGACGGCGCGCGCGCGATCGCTGCGCGGATCGGCTCGCGCAGGCGCAATCGATCGTCTGAAGGAAGGATCGCGCGCGCGCGTTGATACGCCGCGATCGCATCGGCACGGCGTCCCGCGCGATCGTGGACGACGCCGAGTTGATGGTACGCGCGTGCGAGCGCGCCATACGGCGCCGCCGGCGTGAGTGCGATCGCCGCGTTCAACTGCTCGACGGCTCCCGCGCTGTCGCAGAGCGCGTCCATCGCCTGCGCCATGCCGAGACGCGCGTAGACCTCCGAGAGCGCCGGAGCCGCGATGCGCCCCGCGCGCGACGCGTCGAGCATCGATCGGTACGTCTGCAGGGCGGCCTGGTGATTACCAATGTAGTTCGCCTGCACCTCGGCGAGCCGGAGGTAGAACACCGGGTTGTGCGGATGGCGCGCCCGTAGTCCCTCGATGAGGCCGAGCGCCGTCGTCGCCTGCTTCTCGTACCACAGATATATCAGGTGCAGCTGATAGTCCGCCTCGCCGCGCAGCAGCAGCCCTTTGCTGCGCGTCTGCTCCATCTCTTTGAGGCCGCCGGCGCGATCGCCGCCGGGCAGGAACATCAACATGCTCAGGATGCGCGCCGCGCGCGGCGCGATCGCGGCGTAGTAGTGGTAGAGCCCGAGCCCGAAATACGCGTCACCGATCGTCGGATCGAGCGAGATGGCGAGCTGCAGGGAGTCGTGGATGCGCTTGCCATCGCGCGCCGCCGCGAGATATTGACCGCGATGGCCGCGCAGAAGCACCCTCGTCCCGTAGGCGCCGCCGAGATAGAACCACGCGTCCGCCCGCTTCGGCTCGCGCGCCACCCACGCTTCGGCGGCGCCGATGGCCACGTTGATGCGCGCGAGCAGCGGCGCATCGCGGCTGGTGTCTTCCGGATCCAGGAGGAGCCGCCAGTACTCGTTCACGGCGCCGATGACGTCGCAGGCCGGCCGCGGCGCGGGCGGGCACGCCGCCGTGAGCTGCTGCTCCGCTTCGCCGAAGCGCGCGTCGAGGATGAGGTCGTATGCCTTGGCGAGCGGTTCGGGTGACGTGAGCCCTGCCGCGCCGGCTGGTGCCGGGGCCACAATCAGCAGGAGCACGGCGGCCGCGCGAAGCCGCGAGCGGCGCGGGGCGAGCGGGGTCCCCAACGCGGCAGCCGCGTTGGGGTGCCGGATGGGGCCCCGCAAGCGAAGCGGCGTGGAGCGGGGCGAGGGGCCCCCGCGACTAATCATGTCGCGCTGGTACGAATGTGCTGTTTCTCGGCGTGGCGCTCCCGGGCGAGCGCGATCAGGCGATCGAGCAGCTCCGGATACGCGAGTCCCGACGCCGCCCACATTTTCGAGTACATGCTGATCGTCGTGAAGCCGGGGATCGTGTTGATCTCGTTGACGTACAGCGTGCCCGTCGCGCCGTCCATGAGGAAGTCGACGCGCGCCATGCCGGCGCAGTCGACGGCGCGGAAGACGTCGATCGCGAGCCGCTTGACCTCGGCGACGGTTTTCGCCGGCAGCTCGGCCGGGATAATCGTCCGCGACTCGGCATCGAGATACTTGGACTCGTAGTCGTAGAACTCGCGCGACGGAATCACCTCTCCAGGCACAGAGACCTGCGGGTCGTCGTTGCCGAGCACCGCAATCTCGATTTCGCGCGCATTCGGCACCGCCGCTTCGATGACGATCTTGCGGTCGAACTCCGCGGCCAGATCGATCGCCGCGGGCAGGTCGGCAGCGGACTTCGCCTTCGAGATGCCGACGCTCGAGCCGAGATTGGCCGGCTTCACGAACACCGGATAGCCAAGCGTGGACGCGACGTCCTTCGTGATGCGCGCCGGCTCCGCTTTCCACTCGCCGCGGAGCACGACGAGATATGTCGTCTGTGGCAGCCCGCGCGCCGCACACACCAGCTTCGCGAGCGCCTTGTCCATGCCGATCGCCGAGGCGGCCACCCCCGCGCCGACGTACGGGATGTTGGCCAGCTCCAGCAGCCCCTGGACCGTCCCGTCTTCGCCGTACGGCCCGTGAAGGACCGGAAACACCACATCGAGCGCAAGACCGGTAATCGTCGGCGGCGTGCCGCGCTCGATCGTCATCATCTGTTCATCGCCGGGATGCGCGAGCATGTGCGCCTCGCGTCCGCCGCGCCCGAGACGCGCCGGGGTCCCCAACGCGGCACCCGCCGGGGCCCCCGACGCGGCACCCGCGTTGGGGTGGCGTGCGTTGGGGTGGCTCGCCGTATGCGCGCGCGCGTGCTCGATGACTTCGGCGGCCGATGACGAGGCGGGCAGGCGATCGGCGATGAGCCAGCGGCCGTCCTTCTCGATCCGGATCGGAATCGCTTCGTAGCGCTGCCTGTCGAGGTTCTGGACGACGGCCGCGGCCGACGCGATGGAGACTTCATGTTCGCCTGAGCGGCCGCCGTAGATGATGCCCACGCGGAGTTTCTTCACGATAGCTACTAATATACGATGCCGGGTCCGAAAGGACCCGGCCTACGGTACGTAGGGCGGGTCTTGACCTGTAGACCCGCCGACATCATGTTCAATTTTTCTGTCACCCATACGCACGGCGCCGCACGCCGTGGCGTGCTCACGACGCCGCATGGCGTCGTCAACACCCCGGCCTTCATGACGGTCGGCACGCAGGGCGCCGTGAAGGCGGTGACGCATCGCGATCTCGACGATCTCGGCGCCGAGATCATTCTCGCCAATACCTATCATTTGTATCTGCGGCCTGGCGCCGCGCGCATCGGCGCCTTCGGCGGCCTTCATGGGTTCATCGGCTGGAACAAGCCGATCCTCACCGACAGCGGCGGCTATCAGGTGTTCAGCCTCGCGGCGCGGCGCACGGTGCACGAGGAAGGCGCGACGTTTCGCTCGCATCTCGACGGCAGCGAGCATCTGCTGACGCCCGAATCGGCCGTCGACATCCAGGCGCAGCTCGGATCGGACATCGCGATGGTGCTCGACGAATGCCTCGAGCACCCGGCGACCTACGATCGCGCGCGCGAGTCGCTCGAGCGGACGGTGCGCTGGGCAAAGAGGGGGAGAGATCACTTCGTGTCGTTGCGAAGCCGCGCGCTCGAAAGAGGCGAAAAAGGGGTCGGGAGGGGTTTTCCATCCGATCGCGCGAAAACTCCTCCCGACCCCTTTTTCACGAATCCCGGCCAGGCCCAATTTGGCATCATCCAAGGGGGCACCTTCGCCGATCTGCGCCGGCGCAGCGTCGAGGAGACGATCGCGATCGGCTTCGAGGCGTATGCGATTGGCGGGCTGAGCGTCGGAGAACCGATTCCCGAGATGTACGACATGACGGAGCAGACGGCGCCGCTGCTGCCGGCGGATCGCCCCCGCTATCTCATGGGGGTCGGCACGCCGGTCGATCTGGTGGAATGCGTGGCGCGCGGCATCGACATGTTCGACTGCGTGCTGCCGACGCGCAATGCGCGCAACGGCCAGCTGTTCACCAGCACCGGGCGGCTGAACATCAAGAACGCCGAGTATGCCGACGACAAGAATCCCATCGACGCCCGGTGCGGCTGCTACACGTGCCGCACCTTTTCGCGCGCGTATTTACGTCATCTTTTCATGGCCCGGGAAATGACCGCGGGCACCCTTAACACGTTGCATAATCTGTACTTTTACCTTGACACGATGCGGCGAATTAGGGAGGCTATAGTGTTTTCCACATTGGAGGAAGTCAGGCAGGAGTACCGCCGAATCTTTCCCTAATCCTAACTATGTACAGCCTCCTTTTAGCCATGGGCACGCCTCAGGGTCCCGGCGTGAATCCATACGTGCAACTCATCCCGATCGCGCTCGTCTTCGCGATCTTCTACTTCATCATCCTGTTGCCGACGAAGCGGCGGCAGAAAAAGCTGCAGGAATTTCTCGATGCGCTGAAGGTCGGCGATCGCATCGTCACCAAAGGCGGCATTTACGGCTCGGTGACGAAGGTCGACGGAAACACCGTGCAGCTGCAGATTGCCGACAAGGTCCGCATCGAGCTCGCCAAGAACGCCATCGAGGGCTTCCAGGGGCAGGAGTCGCTGGCCGACAGCCAATAAACACCATGTCGAATTTACGCTGGAAGATCATCACCATTCTCGCCGTCTTCGTCGTGTTCTTCGGGATCGGCGTCTATCCGATTCTCGCGGCACGCTACACCCTGCCCGCGCCGCAGTGGCTGCGCGACAAGCAGCTCAAGCTCGGGCTCGACCTCAAGGGCGGCGTGCAGCTCGTGATGCGCGTCGAGACCGATGACGCGCTTCGCGTCAAGACGGAACAGGACAGCGGTCGTCTGCAGGAAGAGCTGAAGCGTCGGGGCGTCCCGGCAACCGTCACCATCGTCGATCTGACGACGTTCCGCGCCGAGGGAGTGGCGACGGGGCAGGAGCAGGCATTCCGCCAGGCCGCCGAGCAGGAAGCGGTCGACTTCGAGCGCAGCCCGGGCACAGGTGGCAGCCACACATTCCGGATCCGGGAGAACGTTGCGCTGCGGCTTCGCGAGGCAGCGGTCGTGCAGGCGCGGCAGACGATCGAGCGGCGCGTCAACGAGCTCGGTGTCACCGAGCCGAGCATCGCGCAACAGGGCGCCAATCAGATTCTGGTGCAGCTGCCCGGCGTGTCGGACGTCGATCGCGCGAAACAGGTCATCGGATCGCCGGGTATGCTCGAGTTGAAGCTCGTGGAGCAGGGGCCGGCTTCGAGCCGTGAAGATGTGCTGCGCAGCACCGGCGGCGTCGTGCCGGCGAACATGGAAATACTGACCGGGCCGGGTGACGCGGCCACCGGCGGGCCATCCTACTATCTCGTCCGCCGTGTCGCGGCAGTGACGGGCCAGGATCTCCGGACCGCGCGCGTCCAGCTGGACGCGAACAATCTGCCGGCTGTCGGCTTCACGCTGAATTCCGCGGGCGCCGCGTCGTTCGCGCGCGTGACAGGCGAGAACATCGGGCGCTTCCTCGCGATCGTGCTCGACAATTCGGTGCAGTCCGCGCCGCGCATCGAGGGACGCATCGCGAACGACGGGCAGATCGCGGGCGGGTTCACGCAGGAGGAAGCGGCGGATCTCGCGCTCATCCTGAACTCGGGCGCCCTGCCGGCGACGCTCACCTATCTGCAGGAACAGACGATCGGCCCGACGCTCGGCGCCGACTCGATTCGCTCTGGCGTGCTCGCGTCGGTCGCAGGACTGCTGCTGATCAGCATCTTCATGCTCATCTACTACAAGCTCTCGGGCGTGAACGCGATCGTGGCGCTCGTGTTCAACCTCGTGATTCTGCTCGGCCTGATGGCGTACGTCGGCGCCGTGATGACGCTGCCCGGCATCGCCGGGTTCGTGTTGACGATGGGCATCGGCGTCGACTCGAACGTCCTGATTTTCGAGCGCATCAAGGAAGAGCTGGAAGCGCAGCGCGGTGTGCGCGCGGCGATCAACGCCGGGTTCAGCCGCGTGTTCCTCACCCTTGTCGACACGCACACGGCCGCGCTGATTTCGGCGGCGTTCCTGTTTCAGTTCGGCACCGGCCCGATTCGCGGGTTCGCGGTGGCCCTCTTCTTCGGGTTGTTGTCGAACCTGTTCACGTCGATCTTCGTCTCGAAAACGCTGTTCGAGGCGGAGCTCGCTGGTAAAAAAGTCGCATCGATCAGCATCTAATCTTCCGTATTGGGCTTTATGCATATCTTCAAGGATACGAATTACAACTTCCTGCGATGGCGCTGGCCGGCGCTGGGCCTCTCATGGGCGATCGTGCTGGCGGGCGTCGCGGTCATGATGACCAAGGGGATCCCTCTGGGCGTCGAGTTCGCCGGCGGCACGGTTGTCGTCACGCAGTTCGAGCAGCAGGTCAGCGTCGAGCAGGTGCGCGGCGCCATGCAGCAGGCGTTCCCCGGCGTCGAGACCGTCGTGCAGGAATATGGCAGCCCGGAATCCCGCCAGGTCATGGTGCGCGTCCCGCTGGTCGGCGAGGAGTCGGGCGGGGCGTTGAGCAAGGCACGCGAGCAGATCACGAGCGCGCTGAAGCAGGCCGGTCTGCCGACCTTCACGATTGTCGGCAGCGAAATCGTCGGACCGGTCGTTGGCGAGGAGCTGACCCGCAAGGGCATCTGGGCGACGGTCCTGTCGCTCGTCGGCATCCTCATCTACATCGGCGTGCGGTTTCAGATCAGCTTCGGCGTTGGCGCGATCGTCGCGACGATTCACGATCTGCTGGTCACCCTCGCGTTTCTCGCGTTCTTCCAGTACGACCTCAGCCTGAACGTGATCGCGGCCATCCTGACGATCACGGGTTATTCCACGAACGACACGATCGTCATCTTCGATCGCGTGCGTGAGAACGCCCGGGCGATGAGGCGCGACGGCTTGAACGACATCATCAACAGGTCGATCAACCAGACCCTCGGCCGCACGGTGATCACCGGCGGCACGGCGCTGATGAGCGCGCTCGCGCTGTTCCTGTTCGGCGGCGAGGTGCTGCATGGCTTCGCCTTTACCATGGTGGTGGGCATCATCACCGGCACGTACTCGACCATCTTCATTGCTGCGGCCATCGTGAGTTTCTGGCGCGGCGGCCGCGCGCAGGTTGCGGCATCTCCGGCGGCCGCGGTGACCTCTCAGCCGGCGGGCCGACCCAAAAATCGGAAAGCGCGCGCGTCGTAGCACGCTGATCCTGCGTGACGCTTCTCGCCGCGGCGCTGCTCGGAATCGTCCAGGGAATCACGGAATTCCTGCCTGTCTCGTCGACCGCGCACGTGTTGCTCGTCAGCGAGGCGATTGGTTATGAAGATCCCGGCGGGATCTTCACGGTCATGATCCAGCTCGGCTCCATCCTTGCGGTCGCCTGGGTGTATCGCCTCAACATCATCGATATAATCACGGGCCTCTCGACGCGACCGGAGGCCCGGCATTTCGCCGCGGCCATCGTGGTGGCGACGATTCCCGTGCTCATCGCCGGAGCGCTCTTCGCGGATTTCGTGAAACGCGTCCTGTATGAGAGCCCGCGAGTCTGGGCGGTCGCCTTCATCGTCGGCGGCGCCGTCATGCTGTTGCTCGATCGGCGGTCGTCGGCCCCCGTCGTCGAACGCGCAGAGGACACGCCGCTGCCCCGCGCGCTCGCCGTGGGCGTCTGCCAGAGCCTCGCGCTGGTCCCCGGCGTGTCGCGCTCGGGCGCTACGATCATCGGCGGCATCGCCGCCGGCTTGAGCCGCACGGCGGCCGCTGAATTCTCGTTCTTCGTGGCGATGCCGACGATGTCGGCGGCGTTCGCGCACGACCTCCTCGACATCGCGGGACATCTGTCGCCGGCGCGAAGCCTCGAGATCGCCGTTGGCCTGGTCATGGCGTTTCTGTCGTCGCTGTTCGTCATCAAGCCGTTTCTGACATTCGTCGGGCGGTCGGGCTGGGCGCCGTTCGCGTGGTATCGCATCGCCCTCGGGGCCGGGCTGCTCGCGGCGATCGGGACCGGATGGGTGCGGGGATGATGTCGTGGCTGCGCCGGCGGTTCGTCACGGGCTTCTTCGTGCTGGTGCCGCTTGTCGTCAGTATCGTGGCCCTGATCTGGGTGTTCCGTGTCGTGGATGGCTTCACGGCGCCCCTCTTCGAGCAGTACTTCGAGGTCTACCACGGGATGGACGTGCCTCCGGGGCTGGGGATCGTGACGACCGCGGTCCTGATTCTGCTGGTCGGCGTGGTCGCCACCAACGTGCTGGGCAAGCGGGTGTTGCAGCGCGCGGAGGGGTATCTCCTCCGGGTGCCGGTGTTTCGTACGGTTTACGCCCCGGTGAAGCAGCTGGTCCTGGCGTTTTCGCCGGACAACGAATACGGGTTCAAGCGCGTTGTGATGATTCGGAGCGACTCGCGCGGTTATATACTTGGATTTCTCACGAAGGAGTTTTCCATCCAGTCGGCCGGCCACACCGAATCGTTCATCGCCGTGTATGTCCCCACCAATCATCTGTATCTCGGCGACGTGGTGATCTGCCGGCGTGACAGCGCGTTCTTTCCGGACCTGAGCGTCGAGGAAGGGATCCGCGTGTTTCTGACCGGCGGCATGACGCTGCCGGCGACTATCGCAGACACAAGTTCTGTTAACGTGACGGGGAGATCATGATGAAGTGGTTCGTGCTAGCGCTGTTCGTCGTCCTGGCGGCGACGGCCGAGGCGTCGATGCGGCAGCAGCCGGCAGAAGCGCCCGTGCATGTCGGAGGCGGCGAGGCGAGCCTCGTGCTGCCCGACCTCAGCCAGGTGAGTGTTCTCGGACTGAATTCCAGAACGCTGCTCACGGGGGGGCTGGGCATCTGCGTGCTCGGCCTGCTGTTCGGGCTCGTGTCGTATTCGCGGCTGCAGAAGCTGCCCGTGCACCGGTCGATGCTCGAAGTGTCGGAGCTGATCTACGAGACCTGCAAGACCTATCTCGTGACGCAGGGCAGGTTCATCCTGATCCTGGAAGTGTTCGTCGGTCTCATCATCGCGCTCTACTTCGGGCTCATTCTGCATTTCCCGCTGTTCCGCGTCGGCATCATCCTGATCTTCAGCCTGATCGGCATCGCGGGCAGTTGTGGCGTGGCGTGGTTCGGGATTCGCGTCAACACGTTCGCGAACTCGCGCATGGCGTTCGCCAGCCTCAGAGGCAAGCCGTATCCGCTGCACGCGATACCGCTCGAGGCCGGGATGAGCATCGGCATGCTGCTCATCAGCGTCGAGCTGTTCATCATGCTGTGCATCCTGCTGTTCATCCCGCGGGATCTGGCCGGCTCGTGCTTCCTCGGCTTCGCGATCGGCGAATCGCTGGGCGCCTCGGCGCTGCGCATCGCGGGCGGCATTTTCACCAAGATTGCGGACATCGGCGCCGACCTGATGAAGATCGTCTTCAACATCAAGGAAGACGACGCGCGCAATCCCGGCGTCATCGCCGATTGCGTGGGGGATAATGCGGGCGACTCGGTGGGACCGAGCGCCGACGGATTCGAGACCTACGGCGTGACGGGCGTCGCGCTGATCACGTTCATCCTGACGGCGGTGCCGAGCGAGACCGTGCAGGTGCAGCTGCTGGTCTGGATGTTCATGATTCGCGTGATGATGGTCATCGCCAGCGGGTTCTCGTATCTCATCAACAGCGTGCTCATGCGCGGGAAGTACCTGAACGTCACGGTGATGAACTTCGAAACGCCGCTGACGATCCTCGTCTGGCTCACATCGATCGTGTCGGTCGTCATGACCTACGTGGTGTCCTACCTGCTGATTCCAGAGCTCGGCGACGGCACGATGTGGTGGAAGCTGTCGACGGTCATCACGTGCGGCACGCTCGCCGGAGCCATCATCCCTGAGCTGGTGAAAGTCTTCACGTCGACCGACTCGGCGCACGTGCGCGAGGTCGTGTCCTCGTCGCGTGAAGGGGGCGCGTCGCTGAACATCCTCGCCGGCCTCGTCGCCGGCAACTTCAGCGCGTACTGGCTCGGCCTCAGCATCGTCGCGCTGATGAGCATCGCGTATTGGGTCAGCCTGATGGGATTCGACGCCCTGATGATTGCGGCGCCCGTGTTCGCGTTCGGCCTCGTCGCGTTCCGATTTCTCGGCATGGCGTAAAACGAGCGCCACACGAACACCACCGATGCGCCGAAAAACAACGC
>CAYHHH010000122.1:0-13260 GCA_964356125.1 uncultured Bifidobacteriaceae bacterium
CGCACCCGATCGAGTTGTTTGGCGAAGACTGGCTGGGGTGGTCCGAGGGCCGGAAGCCGCGTCAGCCGCTGAAGCCGTGATCGCGCGCGACACAATCGCCTGTGCGCGGGACCACACACCGAGTTTGTCGAAGAGATTCGAGGCTTGATTGCGGACCGTCTTCTCGCTGATCTGCAGGCGCCCGGCGATGTCGTTGTTACTCAACCCGTCGGCCATCAGCGCCCAACACTTGGCGCGCCCGCGCGGTCGCGAGGAATCAGCGGCAGGATCACGCGCGACCGGCGGTCCTGATCGTGATGGATGGTTTGCGTCGCCGCGACCGACTGCGACATGGAGACGAAGGGCTCCCACGTGTTGAGGTGCACGTAAGGGTAGATGCTGCCCGTCACCACCACCTGCAGGCAATGCCCGGCGCGGATGACATTGCTGGTGTAGCCCATGTTGATCGTCAGCTCAGTCGCCTCGCCGCGTGGCAGTGGCTGTGGTGGTAACTCCTGTTCCGTGCTCCGATAGCGCGCGCGGAGCGTGCCGAAGGCCGACGTGAAATTGGCCGGTGTGCCATCCGGCGCGACATCGAGCAATCGCATCCCGAAGTCGGTGTCGGGCGCCGTCGACGACACCCAGAGCTTGCCAATGATCTGGCCGGTGATCTCGATGTCTCGGTCAAGCGGCGGCGTCGTGTAGACGAGCACGTCGCGTCGCGACGTGACCATCCGCCACGATCCAGGCTCGACCTCATTGGTTACGCTCGCCGGGAGCCGGACCGGATTACGAGGGTCATAGACGAACTGGTCCGGCTGTTCCCTGCCCGGGGCGTCGCGACCGAGCGCGCCCCCGGATCGCAGGAAGAGGTCCTGGTACTCCGTTCGTGCCAGCGGCCATTCGTTCTCGAAGCGCCATTCGTTGTCGCCCATCACGAAGATGTTGACCGGCGGCTGCTTCGAGTAGCCGTCGTCAATCCCCTTCAACCAGTAGTCGAAGAACTGCAGCAGCGCAGCGCTGTAGTCGATCGCGGCACCGGGACCGTAGTCGATGCCGTTGAAGGTCGTGCGAACTGGCGACGGCACACCATGAGTCCACGGGCCGATGAGCAGCCGCTGCCCGGAGCGCGCCCGCGCCGTGGCGCCGTTCTTCACCATGCCCACGTAGTTTCTCGTGACCCCGGGCTGACCGTAGCTGTCGTCATTCCACGCCGTCACGTTCAGCGCGGGAACGTCGACCCTCTGGTGCTGAGCCTCGATGTCGAACGGCGCCCAGTACGGCCCGTTGTCCGGGTGGTCGAGCCACTCGGCCCAGTACGGAAACTCACGCATCACCGGCAGGTCACGCAGCGGAAGGTGCCTCAGCCAGTTGCCGCCCTCGCGCGCCCATCCGTCCCGGAGTTCCTCGGACGTCGCGTACGGCAGGCCCCGCTGGCGACGCTCCTTGGCCTGGCGGCCGAGCAGCCAGTTCGCGATCGGGGAGACGAAGATGCCGCCGTCGTAGAAGAAGTGTCGCGCATTGGCAAACGTCATCGCCGGAACCATCGCGACCAGATGCGGCGGACGCGTCGCCGCAGTCATCCACTGGACGGCTCCCGGGTACGACAACCCGTAGGTGCCCACCTTCTCGTTCACGTACGGCAGCTGCGCCACCCACTCGATGCTGTCGTAGCCGTCGTTGATCTCCTGGACGTAGGGCTGGAACTTCCCTTCCGATCGAAACTGCCCGCGCACATCCTGGGCGACAACGACGTAGCCGCGCCGCACCGCGGCGCGCGTCATGGCCGACGACGACTCGGCATCCTTGTTGTACGTCGTTCGCAGGAGTAGCGCGGGGAACCGGCCCTGACCGCTCGGCCGGTAGACATCGGCGTAGAGAACCACGCCGTCGCGCATCCGGGCCGGCACATTGCGCTCGACCGTAATGTTGGCGTGCTGCCACGGATCATCGGCACCGAGCCCGATTACCAGCAATACGATGATGGCGACGGCCAGTGCCGCCACACCCGCTCCGCGCCTGTTCATGACTGCCTCCCTGGACCCGGCTACTGCTGTGCGTGGCGCAACGGCGATGCCGTCCGGGAACTCCGCTCCGTTCATGGTCGGCCCCCTCCAACTCGACGCGCGCCCTGCTGCTCGAGATCCGCAAGCCGGCGCAACGCGGTGGCCCGAATGGGATCGTCTGGTGGCAGACGCCGCACGCAGGCACGGTATGCCTCGCGGGCCCCTGCGAGGTCGCCAATCGCTCGCTTGGCCTCCGCGAGGTAGAAGTCGGCCTGCGCGGCGCCAGGCCAGTCCGCGGGTAACGTCGCGAGCCGCTCGATGGCCCGCCGGGGGCTCTCCTCTTCCAGGTCGAGGATCGAGAGGCTCAGCCGGGCGCCCGTCCTGGATGGATCGACGGCGAGGGCCTGCTCGAATCGCGCGCGGGCGGCCCGGCGATTACCCTGCTCATGGAGCAGGGCGCCCAGTCGCTCAAGAGTGTCGGGCGTGGGAGCGCCAACCGCGAGCGCCCGCTCGAACGAGGCGATGGCTCCCGGGCGATCGCCACTTCGCGCGAGCAGCAGTCCACGCAGGTCGTGGAGGCGGGCCTCGTTGGGACGCTTATCGAGCGCGGAGGCGAGCGCGTGGAGCGCGCCCGCCATGTCTCCCGCCCCGGCCAGCTCAAGGGCGCGGTCATACCCTTCGGGCCTTGCTCCGCCAAGCAGCTCGCCGCGAAGAGCCTGGGCCGCGGCATGTTGCGGGTTGCGCGCCAGGACCTCGGTGATCGCCTTGAGCGCCTCGTCCCGATTACCCATGTCGGAAAGCACGAGGGCGAGGTTGTACCGAGCAGCCGACTGCTCGGGGGCCTCCTGCACGGCAGTCGTGGCGGCCGCCAGCGCGTCGGCCAGCCGGCCCAATCGCCGCAGCGCCACCGACAGGTTGCTCAACGCGTCCGGACGATGCAGCCCACTGGCCGCAACCCGCGAATTGAACTCGACCGCGCGAGTCAGGTTTCCGACCTCGAGCGCCCGCGCGCCGAGAAACTTCAACGCCAGCAGGTTGTCGGGATCCTGCCGCAGGACCAACTCGAAGACCTCCGCGGCACCAGCCTGGTCACCACGAAGCGAGCGTTCGAGTCCGCGTTCGGCCTCTTCCCACAGTCCGATGCAATCGCGTGGGTTCGCGCCGCCGACGGGCTCGAATGGCCGGGCGGGTACCCCGCCCCCGCTGACGTACCCCAGGGAGGCGAGTTGGTCGAGGCGTGCCGCTGTCGCGGTTGATCGAACCGGGCCCGTCGCCGAGCGAGCCGCCAGTGCCAGTTCGCCGCTCAGGCGCTCGCGCAGCCGCTTCGTCACGTCGGGACGCAACCCGCTCAGGTCGGTCGTCTCGGCCGGGTCAGCGACGAGGTCATAGAGTTCCGGACGGGGAGCCTCGATCAGCTTGAAGCGGTCCTCGCGAACCGAATAGAGCGGCGACCATCCGAGGAGGCTTTTCAGGTAGAGCGTCTCGGAGATCGCCGACTCGGCGTCGCCGGCCGGCGACCCGCCAGAACGGGACCACAGGGTGGCGGGCATTCCGGCGGCCCGGGGCAGCCCAGCCAGGTCGAGCAGGGTCGTCGCGATCCGCGCCGACGTCACCTCGTGCTCGACGACGCCGCGCGCCGCCGGGGAGCCCGGCAGACGAAGAATGAGCGGCACACGAATCGTGGCCTCGTAGAGGAGTGCACCGTGACTGGATTCGCCGTGCTCACCGAGCGCCTCGCCGTGGTCGGCCGCGGCGACAACGGCCGTGTCGGCGAGTTGTCCCCGCCGCTGCAGGTTATCGAGAATGGTCTGGATGGCTGAATCAACGTAGGCCACTTCACCGTCGTACGGTCGCTGCGCATAGCGGGTGCGATACGGTTCCGGCGGAGCGTACGGCAGGTGCGCGTCGTAGAAATGCACCCAGAGGAAAAATGGCCGGTCCCGTTCGGTTGCCAACCACTTCACGGCCTCCGCGGCCACCGCCGCCGCCGGTCGCTCTCCAGTGGCGTCGACCCGGTCGTCGTAAACGTCGAAGCCGCGGTCAAGGCCGCTGGCGCGGCTGAGCACCGCGCTGCTGACAAACGCGGCGGTCTCGTATCCCGCGGCGTGCAGCAGGCTGGCGACCAACGGTGCCTGTTCGGGCACCCTGACGGCATCGTTACCGCGCACGCCGTGACTGGCCGGCACCTGGCCCGTGAGCATCGAGACATGGGATGGCAGGGTCAGCGGCACCGTCGCATAGGCCGCTTCGAATCGCACCCCCTCGGAGGCCAGGCGATCCAGCGCCGGCGTTTCGACATCTCGCGCGCCATAGACGCCGACCCGATCGGCTCGCAACGTGTCGATGGTGATGAGGATCAGGTTGGGCCTCGCGTCCCGCTGTCCCCAGGCGAAATAGGCAACGACGGGGAGCGCGACGGTGACCACGACGAACACCAGCAGCCAGGGGCCGGCGCGGCCCTTCACTGAGGCGATCACCGTGCCGATGTCCCGATCACGGCGAGCCATGGCCACTAGTCGGAAGTTCCGAGGTAGCGCCGTGTCGGGTCGAGTTCCTCACGGAGAATCCGCAGCTCCTCGGCAGCGGGCTCCGGCGTGATCCCGTGATGCACTTCTCTGGGAATCGGCCAGCCGGTCGCCGCGACCACCTCGTCGTAGGTGACGGTGGGGTGCAGGCTGATGATTCTCATCTCACCGGTCTCCTCGTCGAATCCGTAGGTTCCGAGATCGGTGATCACGAGTTGCGGTCCCCGGCCCCGGGCGCCCTGAGGGCGGCCGCCGGGCACGGCGCCCGGACTGGTCACGAAATCGAGGCGGTCGACAAACGACCGCTTCGACTGCCGGACGACCACGAACACCTTGCGGGCGAGCAAGGCGATCTCGCACGCGCCGCCGCTGCCTGGCAACCGGACACGGGGGTTGTCGTAGTTGCCCACCACCGTGGTGTTGATATTGCCGTAGCGGTCGATCTGGGCCGCGCCGAGGAAGCCGACGTCGATGAGACCTCGCTGGAGATAGAACAGAAAGATCTCAGGCAGCGAGCAGACCGAGAGGGCCCCGCTCACCAGGGAGGGGTCCCCGATTGACAGGGGTAACCGTCCCGGTGCCGCGCCGAAGATCCCCGACTCGTAGATCATGGCCAGTCGAGGCGCATGCAGGCGGCTGGCGAGATTGCAGGCCAGGTTCGGCAGTCCAACCCCGACGAACACGACGTCACGGTCCTGCAACGCACGGGCCGCGGCGACGGCCATGAACTCCTGACGTGAGCAAGGCGCGCTGGTGGTCGGCAGGGTCATTGGTAGGCGCCGTAGTTGACCGGCAGCGACAGCCACTCGGCCGGTTTCAGGGCGGTGAGCCGGTCGCTGCCGAGCTTCTGCAGGTACCGCTGATGGTCCGGCACCTGATGCACCCACTCATCGAGCCAGGCGAGAGTCGTAGCTTCGTCCCGGGAAATGCGCTCCCACTCCAGATAGAACTGGGTGTCGCGGTCGTAGCAGCCTTGTGCGAACGACGGATGGGCGCCCATCGGCACGTGGCACACGGCCGACACGATCGTGGACGGGATGAGCGTGCGATTCGGATCGGATCGGATGACCGACTGCGGGACGATCTCCTCGGTCGTGAGAATCACGGTCTTCGCGGCGAACGCGGCCTCGCGTTGCACGCCGAGCACGCCCCACACCTGCGCGTTGCCGTGCTCGTCGGCTCGCTGCACGTGAAGGATGGCGACGTCGGGCCGGAGCCCAGGCACCGCATGCACCCGCTCGCCGGTGAACGGGCATGCCACCGTCTGAATGGATGGATTGACCGAGGGGAGGTCAGAACCCTCGAAGCTCCGAAGCGGCATGAACGGCAGGCCGGACGCCCCGGCAAACAGGGCCATCGCCAGACCGAAGTGCGAGTACTCCTCGAGCTCGATCTTGTTGGGGATGCCACGCTCGACCGCGCGCCGGAAGCCATGCAGTGATCCGACGCCAGGGTTGCCCGCATAGCTGAAGACCAGCCGACGACAGGTTCCGGCCGCGATCATCTGGTCGTAGATCAGGTCGGGGGTCAGCCGGATCAGCGTGAGATCACGCCGCCGCTGCCGAATGATCTCGTGGCCCGCCGCGAACGGGATCAAGTGCGTGAAGCCCTCCATGACGAGCGTCTGGCCGTCGGGGACGAACTCCTCGATCGCAGAACTGAGGTCACGGACCTTCGACGACATGGATGTCCTTGTTTCGCCAGGCAGCACGCGGACGCGCACAAATCACCAATGTTCGCGATACGAACTAATGGTCGAAATTTGCAGTGCCATCTAAACGCGCCCAGGGCCGGACTGTCAAGCAGTTTGCCACGGCCTTCGCCCCGATACCTTACCTGTTGACGGCACGGCCGACGGTGCGTATCGTAGTGGCCGGCCGCGAGCGAACTTAAGTTCGACATACGAACTTCAACCGGAAGGGTCTCCCATGTCCTCGTCCATCGCCAGCGCCGCGGGTCCGACACGCGAGGTGCACGAACTCCTCCGCGAGCTCGTGCGCACACCGAGCTATCCCGGCATCCCCTCGCAGGAGGCCGCGGTCGTGCGCGTGCTCGGCCGCTTCTGCGACGCGCACGCGATTGCCTGCGACGTGACCGAAGTGGCCGCCGGGCGGCCGAACCTCGTCGCGCACATCGAGGGAGCCGAATCCGGGCCGCACCTGCTCCTGTGCGGCCACACCGACACTGTGCCGCCGAACGTCGGCAGCGAGGCGGCCGGTCTGGGCGTCCGTGAGGACGACGGTGTGCTCTACGGGCGCGGAACGGTTGACATGAAGGGGGCGCTCGCGGCAATGGCCGGCGTGCTGCTGCAACTGAAGCCCCTGCTTCGGCGCGGACGGATCTCGCTCGCCGCGGTCGCCGACGAGGAGATGCAGAGCATCGGCACCGAGGCCCTGATCCGCTCCGGGTTTCGCGCCGACGCCGCCATCGTGGGCGAGCCGACCGCGTTCCAGATTGCGGTTGGACACAAGGGACTCGAGTGGCTCAACGTCGACTTTATGGGCAAGGCCGCCCACGGCGGCGCCGCCAACGAGGGCATCAGCGCGATTTCCGCGGCAGCCCGCTTCGCCCACCTGGTCGACACGGAGCTGAGGCCGGCCTTCGAGCGTCGCCAGGACCCGGTGCTGGGCCCACCGACCATCAACATCGGGACGATCCACGGTGGCGATCAGCCGAGCACGATCGCCGGACATTGTCGCATCCAGCTCGATCGCCGCTGGGTCACCACGGAAACGGTTGACCAGGTCTTTGGCGAACTCGAGGCCATTCTTGCCCGGGTGCGCGACACCTTCCCTGGTCTGGGCACCGCGCTGTCGCGGGTACCGAGCGGCATGGCGACCATGATTCACGGTCCGATCGTGACAGCCCCTGACCACGCGGTCGTCATGGCCGCCAGGGCAGCGCTTGTCGAGCAGCGGATGCCCCCCACCTTGACCGTGTTCCCGGCGTGGACCGACGCGTCGCTGATCGGCCGCGAGGCTGGTATCCCGAGCATCGTCTGGGGTCCCGGTGAACTGCGGTGGGCACATACGCCGGACGAGCACATCACCCTCGCCGACGTCGCGCTCGCGGTGTCCCTCTATTCGGCGGCAGCGCTTCGGTCCACGGCCGCGTCATGACGTTCCGGGTACCGCACACCTATGTCCTGCTCTCCGGACTGATGGCGGTCGCCGCCCTCTGCACCTGGGTCCTGCCGTCAGGTCAGTACGTGAGGATCCAGGAGCACGGCAGGGAAATCATCGACCCGTCGTCGTACCATCGGGTGCCCGCACACCCGGCGAGCGCTGCCGATGTCTTCCTCGCGTTTCCGCACGCACTGCGCGAGGTGTCCGACATCGTGATCTACATTCTGATCATCGGTGGCGCGTTCGGGGTCTTGAACGCCACCGGCATGATCACCGCCAGTATCGGCCGGCTCCTCCACGTCCTCCGCGATCGGCACACCCTCGTGGTGCCACTCCTGACGCTGGCCTTCGCGCTCGGTGGCGGCACCGTCGGCATCGCGGAAGAGACCCTCGTCTTCCTCCCGCCCTTGCTTCTGCTCACGCGTTCGATGGGTTACGACTCACTCGTGGCGGGCGCGATTGCCTTGGTCGGCGCCAACGCGGGCTTTGCCGCCGCCTTTACCAACCCCTTCACCATTGGGGTTGCCCAGGGCATCGTCGGTTTGCCGCTGTTCTCGGGAATCCGGTTTCGCCTCGTATTCTGGGTCGTCATCACCGCGGTCACCGTGGCGTTCGTGACGCGCTATGCGGCCAAGGTCAGGCGCAACCCGGCATCCAGCCCCGTGTACGAGATCGACCGGCGGCGAGGGCCCTGCGACTTCGCCGCCGAGACGATACCCTTCACTCGACGGCATCTCTTTGTGCTGCTGTTGGCGGCCGCGGCGCTGGTCGCACTGGCGATCGGCACGGGGGTGCGGGGATGGGGACTGCTGGACCTCGCGGCGCTCTTCTTCGCGCTCGCCGTCGTCGCGGGCCCCTTGGGCGGCCTATCCCTGGACGACACGGCGGCGAGCTTCGTCAAGGGCGCTGCCGACCTGACCTACGCCGCGCTCGTCGTCGGTCTCGCCCGCAGCGTGTTGGTGATCCTTCGCGACGGCAACACGCTGGACACCCTCACCTACGCGATGGCGTCCACCGTCCAGCAGTGGCCCACCTCCATCAACGTGCTCGGCATCTACCTGATGCAGACCGCACTCGCGTTCGTGGTGCCGTCCGGCGGCGGGCAGGCGGCGGTCGCCATGCCGATCGTCTCGGCGTTGGGCGACGTGCTGGGCGTCACTCGCCAGACCAACGTCCTCGCCTATCAGATGGGAGACGGCTTCACCAACATCATGACGCCCACCCAGGGCTACTTCATGGCTGCCCTCGGCATCCTCGGGATCCCGTGGTCGACGTGGGCGAGGTGGCTCTTGCCACTGTTCCTGCTGTGGTTGGCGCTCGGTGCCTTCGCGCTGCTCATCGCCCAGGCCATCAGGTGGGGACCGTTCTGACGGCGCGCTCGCGAACGATCGCCGAGGTGAACAGAGCCGGCTAAGCGACATTTTTACAGTGCACACACACTACGCAAGGGAGACTCGCACATGGATGCCCCGTATCTGAAGACCCCGGTCCCCGGACCGAAAGCCCAGGCCCTGATCGATCGCGACCACCGCGCCTCCTCGCCGTCGTATACCCGTCCCTACCCGTTCGTGATGGCGGGCGGGTCTGGAGCCGTCGTTGAAGACGTGGACGGCAACCGCTATCTCGATTGCGCGGCGGGCATCGCCGTCAACACGACCGGGCACTCACATCCCGACGTCGTCGCCGCCATTGTTGACCAGGCGCAGCGCTTCCTGCACATGTGCGGCACCGACTTCTACTACGACGCCCACATTCGCCTGGCCGAGCAGATCCAGGAAGTGGCGCCACTTGATGGCGAGGTTCGGTCGTTCTTCTCGAATTCCGGCACCGAAGCCATCGAGGCGGCGATCAAGCTCGCCAAATACCAGACCGGGCGCCAGAACTTCATCGCCTTTCTCGGCGCCTTCCATGGCCGCACCACCGGTGCGCTGTCGTTGACGGCCAGCAAGGCCGGCTACCGGCGCCGGTTCGGGCCGCTTATGCCCGGGGTGTTTCACGCGCCCTACGCCTACTGCTATCGCTGCCCCCTCAACCTCCGCCCCGAAACCTGCCAGGCCGAATGCGCGGGAGTGATCGAGAGCCAGCTGTTCGTGCATCTGGTCGCGCCTGACGACGTGGCGGCAATCGTGGTCGAGCCGATACAGGGCGAGGGAGGCTACATTGTTCCACCGCGCAAGTTCATCGAGCGCCTGAGCGAGATCTCGAAGCGGCACTCGATCCTGCTCGTGGCTGACGAGATCCAGAGCGGGATGGGGCGAACCGGAAAGATGTTCGCGATGGAGCACTTCGACGTGCGGCCCGACATCGTGACCCTTGCGAAGGGAGTGGCGTCGGGGCTGCCGCTCGGGGTGACGGCAGCCGGCAATGGGCTGATGGCGTGGCCGCCGGGCGCCCATGGCAGCACGTTCGGCGGCAATCCCCTCTCGTGTCGGGCGGCACTCGCGACGCTTCAGTTACTGCGAGAACACCTCGTCGCAAATGCCGCGCGCATTGGTGACCGGTTGATGCAGTCACTGCTCGCGTTGGCGGAGCGTCATCCACTGATCGGCGACGTTCGCGGGAAGGGACTGATGATCGGCGTCGAACTGGTTCGCGATCGTCAGACCCGGGAGGTGGCCACGCGTGAGCGCGATGCCGTCCTCCAGGCGTGCTTCGAGCGCGGTGTGCTCATGCTCGGCGCCGGCGCCAGCACAATCCGGTTGTCGCCACCCTTGGTCTTGACCGAGTCGCAAGCCGACGCGATCGTCGCGGTGTTGGGGGAGGCCCTCACGCAGGTCGAGAAAGCGGAGAGGGGGGCCTGAGGCCGCTGCGGAGGTCCGGCTCGCGAACGCGGCATCACTTGACAGGCGGATGTTCGCAATGCGAACATCTGCCCGCCAGATGAAACCAACTCATCGCGCTGACCGGGCCACCAAGAACCTGGACTCCACCCCCGAGTCCGACACCAATCCGCGCCAGGAACCGCGCACCGAGTTCGTGCAGGCTCTCGAGCGCGGATTTGAGGTGATCCGCGCCTTCTCGGCCGACTCCCCGGTGCTCACGATCGCCGACGTGGCTCATCGGACCGGTCTGACGCGCGCCGCCGCGCGCCGGTATTTGTTCACGTTGCGGGAAATGGGATGCGTCCGCCAGATACGGGGCGACTTCACCCTCACGGCGCGGCTGCTGGACCTCGGTTTCGCCTACTTGTCGTCGCTCAGCCTGCCCGCGATCGCCGCACCCTATATGGAAACCGTGGTCAACCAGCTCCACGAGTCCTGTTCGATGACTGTGCTCGATGGGCGAGACGTCGTCTACGTCGCGCGCATGCCGGCCAAGCGCATCATGAGCATCAATCTCGTCGTCGGATCGCGACTTCCTGCCCACGCAACCTCGATGGGAAAGGTCCTTCTGGCGCACATCCCACCTGCCGAACTCGACGCGTTCTTCGCGGCCGGACCACTCGAGGCCCTCTCCCAGCACACCGTCTGCGACGAACGTGCGCTGCGCGAGATCCTGAAGAAAGTGAAGGCTCAGGGATGGGCGCTGGCAGACTCCGAGTCCGAAGAGGGTGTGCGCTCTGTCGCCGCGCCCATTCGCGACCGGAACGACCGTGTGGTGGCGGCCATCAACCTCTCCAGCCACGCCTCTCGGGTTTCAGCAGCTGATCTGCGCCGCGTGCACCTCCCGGCGCTGCTGAAAGCCGCTTCCGACATCTCGGCCGCGGCGAGGTCGCTGACCTAGCGGCCCGACATCCGTGCCGGGTCAACACGCCGGAGTCTGACGTAGGCTGGTTCAGCGCGGCACGACCGGCAGGATCAACCGCGAGGCGCGAACGCTGTCGTGGAACACTCGCTGTTCAGCCCGGCGCATTTCGGCGTCCTCTCCGAACGTCCCTCCGGTATTCGGGTTCCGGTCGAATCGCGGAAAGTTGCTGCTCGACACCTCGAGACGGAGGCGGTGGCCGGCCTTGAAGAGGTTACTGGTGGCCCCCAGGTCGATCGTCAACTCGGCAGCCTGTCCCGGCGTCAGCAGCTTCGGAGCCGTCTTCCCGTCTCGATAACGCACCCGCTGAATGCCATCGGTGAGCGCGCGCGCCGTTCCGTCGGGGAACACATCGACGAGCCTTCCGGTGAAATCGGTGTCGGGCGCCGATGATGCGACCCATAACTTGAGCGTCACCGGCCCGGTGACCTCCAGGTCCTGCTCCAAAGGTTCACTTGAGTAGACCAGCACGTCAGCGCGTGCCTCGGGCTCGCGCTGATCCGTCGGCATGCGCGAATACCCGCCGAGCGCGCCGGTCGGCACTGGGTCCCACGGGTCGTAGACAAACGTGTCGGGGGCCGACTGCCGGTCCACAGGCATCAACTGCAGCCGACCGTTACCGCCAAGCGTGTTGGCGCGTCCGCCGCTCGTCAGGAAGTAGTCGGTGGCTTTGGCGCGCGCGAGCGGCCACTCCTGCTCATCGCGCCACCGGTTCTCGCCCATGACGAAGAGCCGAACCGGGGCACCCGCGATGACCGACGGGTCCCCTCCCTTGAGCCAGTACTCGAACCAGCGCGCAATCAGATCCGCGGAATCGAGACCGGCGTCTGGCCCGAAGTCGATGTCACCCAGTTTCGTGCTGGCCCGGCTTGGCCCCGCGTGCGTCCAGGGACCGATGATGAGCCGCTGATACTGGCGAGCCTTTTCGGTCGCGGCATGCCGGCGCAGGCCGACGAAGTTTCGCAGCGTGCCGTTCAGCAACGTGTCGTACCAACCGGTGAGGTGATACGCCGGCACCTGGAACCGGTCGTGCACCGCCTCGACGTCGAAGGGCTTCCAGAACGCGTCGTAGCTGGGGTGTTGCAGGAGATCGTAGTAGCCCGGGGCGTACTTCCTCAGCTCGAGCGCATCCATCGTCTTGAGCGGAACGTGCCACAACCAGCGTTCCCGAAACGCCTGGCGTTGCCCGTCGGCCATCCCCAGCGCACCGTCGCGGTCAGCCTGTGGGGTCAGCATGCGCCGGCGTACGTCCAGCGACTGACCGAGGCTCCAGCCCAGCCCGTCGTTCAGGTAGAACACCCCTCCCTGAAACACCATGTCGTAGCGGCTGTTGTACGACGACGCCGGAAACAGGGCGACGAGCGCCGGCGGCCTGAGCGATGCGGCGAGCAACTGGGTGGTCGCAAGATAGCTGCCGCCAAACATGCCGACCTTTCCGTCGGCGAAAGGCAGGTGGGCCGCCCACGCGATGGTATCGAATCCGTCTTCTGCTTCGTTATGCGGCCTGGCGACGCCGTCCGAGGTGTAGCGGCCACGCGTGTCCTGAACAATGACGACAAATCCTCGTCCGCTCAGTTGTTCGAACCGCTGGGCATTGCCGGCCTTGGAATACGGCGTCCGCTGCAACAGGACCGGGTACTTCCCCGGCGCCGACGGCCGGTACACGTCACTCCGCAGCACGACACCGTCGCGCATCGGCGCCGGCACGTTCTTCTCGACAATGACGCCGGGCTGGTGTTCCCGTGCCGGCTGGGACGAGCCAAGCAACCCTGGGCTGACCGCCACCGCGGCCAGCCCGACTGCGAACATCAGACGGCGTGTGAGGTTCATTCGGGCCTCAGAATCGCAGCTTCATCCCAAACTGCATCTCGCGCGAAGGCG
>CAYHHH010000123.1:0-1245 GCA_964356125.1 uncultured Bifidobacteriaceae bacterium
TCGGCGAACCGTACAGCCCGGCGCTTGCGGGGAACGGCGGCTTCAGCCGCGGCTGCGCGCGCTTGCCTTCGAGCGATTCGAGCAGCGCGGTTTCTTCACCCGCCTCGTACGCGCCAGCGCCGCGATGAATGAAGATGTCGCAGTCCCAGCCGAGCCCCATCACGTTCTTACCGACGTATCCCTTCTTGTAGGCCTCTTCGAGCTGCTGCTCCAGCACCTTCTGCACGTGAAGAAATTCGCCGCGGATGTAGATGTATGCGACCTTCGCGCCGATCGCGTGACACGCGATAAGACAACCCTCGAACAGCAGGTGCGGGTTGCGCTCCATCAAGAGGTGATCTTTGAACGTGCCCGGCTCGCTCTCGTCGGCGTTGCAGACGATGTACTTCGGCTTGGGGGTGTCCTTGACGACGAACTTCCACTTCATGCCGGCGGGAAATCCCGCGCCGCCCCGCCCCTTCAGGCCGGACGCCGTCACGATCTCGATGACCTGATCGGGCTTCATCGCGAGCGCCTTGCGCAGCCCTTCGTATCCTTCGTGCTGCAGATAGAAATCGAGCCTATAGGCGTGAGGTTCCCGGACAAATTTCGTCAGTATCGGTTCCACGTTCAAGGTTCCTGGTTCTGGGTTCCGGTTCCACGTTCCGGATTCTGGTGGTGACAGCCGGTGAGCGCTTGTTCGCCGCGCGCGCGCAGGTCATCGACCAGCTTCTTCGCGTCTTCCGGCTGAAGGCACTCGTGCCAGCTGTCGTTCACCATCACGAGCGGCGCGCGATCGCACGCGCCGAGGCATTCGACTTCCATCAACGTAAACATACCCGGCGGGTCCGTGCCGTTCGGTTCGGTGCCGATGGCCGCCATCAGCTCTTCGGTGACCCGCTCGGCGCCGCGCAGCGCGCACGGCAGCGTCCGGCACACCTGCACGACGTACTGCCCGACCGGCCGCGTGTGGAACATCGTGTAGAACGACACGACGTCTTCGACGTCAGCAGACGAGCAGCCGATGACGCTCGCGACATGTGGAATGGCGCTGAGCGACACGTAGCCGATCTGCCGCTGCACGAGATACAGCGCCGGCAGTATCGCGGACCGGCGGCCGATGGGGGTTTCGGGATACCGCTTCGCGATCGCCTCGAGGCGCTCGCGGTTCTCGGGCGTATACACGAACGCCTTCCCGTCATCGACCGGCATCTGCCGCTTGGAGCGATGGAACTCGCGATAATCGATCCGCGGATGAAATGTCAT
>CAYHHH010000123.1:1345-13223 GCA_964356125.1 uncultured Bifidobacteriaceae bacterium
TCTGCCGCTTGGAGCGATGGAACTCGCGATAATCGATCCGCGGATGAAATGTCATCTGTCTACGTCCCCCATGACCACATCGATCGATCCGATCACCGCGATGACGTCGGCGATGAGACCGCCGATGATCATCAGCGGCAGCGCCTGGCACGCGAGCAGCGACGGCGATCGCGCCTTCAACCGCCACGGGCGGTTCGTGCCATCGGACACGACGTAGAAACCCTGTTCACCGCGCGGGCCTTCGACCGGCACGTAGGCATCGCCCACCGGCACGGTGAAACCCTGCGAATAAATCAGGAAGTGCTGAATCAGCGCCTCCATCTCCGTGTAGACGCGATCCTTGGGCGGCGGCACGACGGACGGCGCGTCCGCGGCGTACACGCCGGCCGGCGAGATTCTCTTCAGCGCCTCGCGGCAAATCTTGACGCTCTCGTGCATCTCCGCGATGCGGACGCGATAGCGCTCGTACACGTCGCCGTTCACACCGACCGGCACGTCGAACTCGAACGTCTCGTAGCCGCCGTAGGGGAACAGCTTGCGCACGTCGTAGTTCCATCCCGACGCGCGGCCGATGGGACCGGTCAGGCTCAGCCCGATGCAGTCGTCCTTCGACAGCTTGCCGACACCCTGCGTGCGCTTTTTGTAGATGTCGTTCTTGGTGAGCAGGTCTTCGTACTCATTAAGCTTGGCTGGAAAGCTGTCGAGGAACTGCGTCACGACCTCGTGAAAGCCGCGCGGCAGATCCTCGCGCAGGCCGCCGACGCGGATGTAGCTCGGAAAGAGGCGGAACCCCGCGATGCGCTCGTTGATATCGAGCAGCAGCTCGCGTTCGCGGAAGCAGTACATCAAGACCGACACGGCGCCGAGTTCCATGGCGTGCGTGCCGAGCCACACGAGGTGGCTGTTGATGCGTTGCAGCTCGGCGAGCAGCACCCGAATGCACTTGACGCGCTCGGGCATCTCGAGGCCGAGCAGCTTCTCGACCGAGAGGCAGTAGCCGTAGGCGTTGGACTGCGCGCTCAGGTAGTCCATGCGCTCGACGAGCGGAATGACCTGCTGAAATTTTTTCTGCTCCGCGGTCTTCTCAATCCCGGTGTGCAGGTAGCCGATCGTCGGGGCCGCCGACACGATGGTCTCGCCATCGAGCTCGAGCACCAGACGCAGCACGCCGTGCGTGCTGGGGTGCTGCGGCCCCATGTTGACGGTCATCGTTTCAGTGCGGATGTCAGCCATGACTCTCTATCTGCCGCTCGATGAGATCGCAGACCGCGTGAATCAGCGTGCGATGCACTTCCTGTACACGAGGCGTGAGGTCGTGCGGGACATTGACGTGCAGATCCACGACCGCGCCGATGACGCCGCCATCGCCCCCCGTGAACGCCACCGTTTTCAAGCCGCGCGACTTTGCGCAGTGCAGGCCAGCCAGCACGTTCGCGGACTCGCCGCTCGTCGATATCCCCACGGCGACGTCCCCCGTGGATCCATGCGCTTCAATCTGCCGCGCGAACACGCGATCGAATCCGTAGTCGTTGGCAATCGCCGTCAACGCGGTCGTATCCGCTGTCAGCGCGATCGCGGGCAACGCGCGCCGATCGCGCAGGAAACGCCCGACGAGCTCGCACGCGAAGTGCTGGGCGTCTGCCGCGCTGCCGCCGTTACCGAATATCAACACCTTCGCTCCACTCCCGAATGCCGCAAGCATCGCGTCGGCGACGGCGACCACCGCACCGACTGCCTCGGCCGCCGTGCGCTCGTGCAGCCGCGCCGCGTCGCGCAACATCGCCTCGACCAACTTGCCACGATCCTCCGCCATCAGTACCCGATCTTGCCGGGCGCGTCCGCGCGCGCGGCTTTGTCTCTCGCCAGGTTCGCGCGGAATTCTTCCTCGGTGACCTGCAGCGGCTGTTCCGATCGCGGGCGCAGCCGGATCTGCACAGGAAAATCCTTCCGGAGCGGATGCCCTTCCCACTCGTCGGGCATCAGCAGCCGGCGCAGGTCCCCGTGATCGTCGAAGACGATGCCGAACATGTCCCACGTTTCGCGCTCGAGCCAGCCGGCGGCCGGCCACACGCTCTGCACCGTCGACAGCCGCGGAGAGGGGCCGTCGACCGCCACTTTGACCCGCAGCCGCTCGGTCATCGACGAGAGGTGGTAGACGACCTCGTATCTCGGCGCGCGCGGCCACCAGTCGACGGCGCTGACATCGGCCAGCAGAATGAATCCAAACTCGGGACGGTCGCGGAGCGCCCGACAGACCTCGACGAGGCTCTCCGCCGGCACACGGATCGTGGGCTGATCGATCGACTCGCCGGCCTCGAACGCCACGGCCGGAAACAGCGGCCGCAAGTGCTCGATCATGCTTTCTGGCTCGCGATCTTCTTCTGCAGCTGGACGATGCCGTAGATGAGCGATTCGGGACGCGGCGGGCAGCCGGGCACATACACGTCCACAGGCACGATTTGATCGACGCCCTGCACGAGCGCGTAATTGTCGAACACGCCGCCGATGGATGCGCACGCGCCCATCGAGATCACCCACTTGGGCTCGGGCATCTGGTCGTAGACCCGGCGCAGCGCCGGCGCCATCTTCCGCGACAGACGACCGGCGACGATCATCAGGTCGGACTGCCGTGGAGATCCGCGAAACACTTCAGCGCCGAATCGCGCGATGTCGTACCGCGCGCAGCTCATCGCCATCATCTCGATCGCGCAGCACGCGAGGCCGAACGTGACGGGCCAGATCGACGATCGGCGCGCCCACTGCACGAGCTTGTCGACCGAGGTCGTCAGCACGGGCAGCTCGGGATCGTAGTACTCGTTCTTCGACGAAGAGACGGGGACGATCAGGTTTGACTCCAATCCAACGCACCTTTCTTCCACACGTATATGTAGCCCGTCACGAGGACGAGCGTGAAGAGCACCACCTGCACGTAGCCGGCCCATCCGAGCGCGCGCAGCGCCAGCGCCCACGGATAGAGGAACGCGACTTCGATGTCGAACAGCAGGAAGATCATCGCGATCAGGTAGAACCGGATTGACTGCCGTTCGCGCGCGTCGCCCACGGCGGGCATGCCGCACTCGTAGGGGGCGGATTTTTCGGGAGAGGGATTGCTGGGACCGAGGAGCCTGCCGAGCGCAACCGAGGTGCCGCCGAATCCGACGGCCATCACCATCAACAGAAGAATCAGGAGCCAGTTGTCGATCATCAGTCGCGGGGGCCCCTCCGCCCCGCTCCCGCCGCTCGCTTGTGGGGCCCCAATGCCCCACGCCGCTCGCGGCGGATAAAATCGCTTGTGAAGGTTTTCGCAAGCGATCAGGCAATGCTATCGAATTCAGCGGGCTTCTGCTAGTGCGGGCGCGCGCCGAGGGTCTTGAGCTGACGTTCGATTTCGGCGAGGGCGCTCGTGAGCTGCTGGCGGCGTGCGGTGTGTGTCGCGGATTGAAGCTGACGGCTCATCTCGGTATACGCCAGACGGAGCGATTCTGCGCGCCTCAGTTGCTCGGGATCGCGATCGCCCTTCGGCATCGCGCGGCGTGCCCGCTCTTCTTCCCGCTCGTCCATGCGTTCCTGAATGCGGTTTTGTTGGTCGATGAGTCCTTCGCCTGAGTCGCCCATATGCACCTGCCTCTTCGCGCTACTCGCTACCAGCTACAAGCTACTAGCTACCAGTAATAGGGGGATTGCCCGCCGCGCTCGCTGCTAATTGCGACTTCTGTCGCGCGGCGGCTCGGCCCGAGGGCTTACTGATTATAGTACGATTACCCGATGCCCGACGTTTCATCTTTTGACGTCACCTCCACGGTCGATCTGCAGGAGGTGGACAACGCCGTCAACCAGGCCCGAAAAGAGATTGGGCAGCGCTACGACTTCAAGGGATCGACCGCCTCGATCGACTTCAACAAGCCCGAGAGCACCCTCACCCTCTCCGCCGAAGACCAGATGAAGCTGACCGCGCTGTGGGATGTCCTGCAAACACGGATGGTTCGGCGGAACGTGCCGGTCAAGAACCTCAAGCTCGGCGATATCGAGACCGCCAGCGGCGCAAGCGTGCGTCGCGTCATCACCCTGCAGCAGGGGATCCCGGGCGATGCCGCGCGGGACATCGTCAAATTCCTCAAGGATCAGAAGCTGAAGAAGGTGCAGGCCAGCATCCAGGGGGACCAGCTGCGCATCTCGTCATCGTCCAAAGACGAGCTCCAGGATGTCATCCGCATCCTCCGCGGCCACGATTTCGGCATCGCCCTTCAATTCGGAAACTACCGGTAGACATTCAGAAACGTCGGGCGTGTCCTGTTACGGCACATTGATGGAGTGACATATTGTCCTCCTATCAAACAAACAGTCCTATCAGAATCAGTGGTTTACCTCTTTTTTCAGGGTGGTGGCACCCATTCTGCTGACTGGTGTGCAGGATTGCTGTACACGAGTGCCAGTTTTAAAGGTGATTACATGAAACGCCAGTTTTTGAGTGTGTTGATACTGCTCGCGCTCGTTCCCGCCGCGGCGGTTGCGCAGGGCGTGCAGACCGGAACCTTGACCGGAACGGTGAAATCGACCGACGGCATCGCGATTGGGGACGCTGCGGTTGTCGTGACCTCCCCGGCGCTGCAGGGCGAGCGGACGGCCGTGACCGATGGGCATGGCGTCTACTCGGTCCCGAGCTTGCCGCCCGGGACCTACACCGTGCGATTTGTGAAAGAGGGCCTGAGCCCCGCGGAGTTGACGGCGCTTCTGCCGCTCGGCGCCGTCGCGAAAGTCGACGCGATGCTCTCCGTCGCGCAGGTGACTGAGACGGTACTGGTCGAAGGCGTGACGCCTCCGGCGGTCACCTCCAGCCAGACGAGCGCGAACATCACGGCGGGCGACGTCAACGCGCTGCCGATGGGGCGCACGCCGTATTTGATTGCTGAGCTGATGCCCGGCCTCACGACCAACACACCGAGCCCGAACCAGCTGACGATTTCCGGCGGCTTCGCGTACGACAACGTGTTCCTCGTGGACGGCGTCGACGTGAACGACAACCTCATCGGCTCGATGAACGACCTCTACATCGAGGACGCGGTCGGCGAAGTGCAGGTGCTCACCTCTGGCGTCACGGCCGAATACGGCCGCTTCTCGGGCGGCGTCGTCAACGTCATCACCAAGAGCGGCAGCAACATGTTCGCAGGCAGCTACCGGACGACGTTCACGCGCCCGTCATGGAGCAAGGAGACGCCGTTCGAGAGCGCGAACAACATCGAGCGCGGCAAGCCGACAACGGCGAACCCGTTCCTGAACAACAAGCTGTCGCACTTCAGCGAATTCACCGGCGGCGGCCCCCTCTCCAAGGATCGCGTGTGGTTCTTCGCGGCCGGCCGGTTCGAAAACTCGTCGACGTTCGGCACGATGCCGGCGACGGCGGTTCCTTACACGAAGACCAACGACAGCAAACGCTACGAGGGCAAGCTGACCGGCAGCCTGCACCAGGGCCATACGCTGCAGGGCAGCTTCATCGACAACCGCGTGCAGCGCGGGAACGAGCCGGTGCTGTCGTTCAGCATCGACCGGGCCGCGCTGATTTCGCCGTCGGTGCCCAATCGCCTTGGCGTGGTCAACTACAACGCCGCGCTCACGCAGCGCATGCTGCTGTCGGCGCAGTACTCGCAGAAGGACTGGGCGACCGAAGGGGTCGGCGGCACCTCAAGCAACATCCTGGATTCGCCGTTCCTGACGCGCACGGGCACGATGTATCAGTACAACGCGCCGTATTTCGACGCGAGCGATCCCGAACAGCGCAACAACCGTCAGCTGACCACCAGCGTCACCTACTTCGCATCGAATCGCCGTCTCGGCAGCCACGAGCTGAAGGGCGGCTTCGAGAGCTTCGTCGACCAGCGCGTCGGCGCGAACGCACAGAGCTCGACCGGCTACGTGTTCATGGCCGACATCCGGCAGATTGGCGGCGTGCCGGCGCAGGACGCCGACGGCCATCCGATTCCGATGTTCGTGCCGGGCACGACGCGCGTGCAGCGGTGGATTCCGCACCGCGGCGCAGAGTTCAACCAGACGACGACCTCGGCCTACGTCCAGGATCGCTGGATCGTATCTCCGCAGTTGACGCTGAATCTCGGCATGCGGTTCGAGCACGCCGGCAGCGAAGCCACGACGGGGCAGAAATCGCCAGGTCTCTCGCGCGTCGTCCCGCGCCTCGGCGCGGCCTACGACGTGAGCGGCAACGGCGACACGGTGCTGCAGGCCACCTACTCGCAGTACTCGGGCAAGTACAACGCGGGACAGCTCTCGCGCAATACAAACGTCGGCAACTCCGATCGGTACACCATGGTGTACCGGGGCGCGGCCGGCGAAGGCCGCGACTTCGCACCGGGGTTCGACGTCAACAACTACAGCGGCGTTGTCGCGGGCACGTTCCCCTCGTTGAACGTGCAGTTCGCCGACGACCTGTCGTCGCCGGTGACGACCGAATACACGCTCGGCGTGGCGCGCATGTTCGGTGCGCGCAGTTATGCGAAGGCCGTCTTCGTGCAGCGCAAGACGTCGAACTTCATCGAAGAGTTCATCCAGATCGGCAACGGCCGGACGCCGATCGTCGTCAACGGCGCGACGCTGGGGCAGCTCGACAACATCCTGTACGACAACAGCGACGAGATGACGCGCGAGTATCAGGCGCTGCAGCTCATGGGTCAGCACCGCTTGATGCACGCCCTCTCGATCTACGGGCACTGGACGGTGCAGTTGAAGAACGACGGTAACTTCGAAGGGGAAACGCCGAACCCGACGGGCTCGGCCTACGGCGACTACGCGGAAATGCTGTCGCTCGCCCGCAGCGCTCCGGACGGGCACCTCGACGATTTCCAGCGCAGTAAGGTTCGCGTGTGGGCGGACTACCGGGCCGACCTCGGACGATTCGGTTCGTTCACCATCGCGCCCATCTACCGCTACAACTCGGCGAAGACCTACAGTCTCGTTCTGAACAACCAGCCGCTCAGCGCGATTCAGGCGGCGCGCAATCCCGGCTACGCCGGCACGCCGTCGCAGCAGATCTTCTTCGGCGAGCGCGGCTCGCAGTCGTTCAAGGGGTTCGCGCTCGTCGACCTCGCGGTGACTTACGGAGTGCCGGTGTGGAAGTCGGCTCAGCCGTGGATCAAGTTCGAGATGTTCAACGTGATGAACAACCAGAAGCTCATTGCGTGGGACACGACGATCACCGCCGACGCGGCGAGCGCCCGCGACGAGTTCGGGCTGCCGACGGGCTACCTCCCGGGGGCGCGCTTCGGCCAGGGCACGTCGAACGCGCACTATCCGACGCCGCGCGCCGGCATCGACGGCGGCCGGATGTTCGACGTCGCATTCGGATTCAGGTTCTAAATCTCACCGCAAAGACGCTGGGACGCAGGGATCTCTTTAAAAAGATTTCTGCGCCTCTGCGTTTCAGTATCATCTCCTTCGAGTGGACCGCTCCTCGGCGCTCGTCGCGTTCGGCATTCTCTGCAGCCGCCTCACCGGCTTTATCCGCCAGCGGTTTTTCGCCCAGTATTTCGGCCTTTCCGATTCGGCGGACGCGTTCATGGCGGCGTTCCGCATTCCAAACTTTCTGCAGAACCTGTTCGGCGAGGGCGCCTTGTCCGCGTCGTTCATCCCCGTCTATGCAGCGCTGGTCGCGCGGGAGGAACGGGAACACGCCGCGCGCGTGGCGGGAGCGGTGGCCGCATTGCTCGCGCTTGTGACGGGCACGCTCGTGCTGCTCGGCGTGCTCGCCACGCCGCTGCTCGTCGCGCTCATCGCGCCCGGCTTCGAGGGAGAGAAGCGCCAGTTGACGATCGCCATCGTCCGCATCCTGTTTCCGGGCGCCGGCCTCCTGGTGCTCTCCGCGTGGTGCCTCGGCATTCTCAACAGTCATCGGCGCTTCCTGCTGTCATACCTCGCGCCCGTCATCTGGAATGTCTCGATGATCGTGACGCTCCTGTGGTGGGGGTCGGTCACTCCCCTGCCGCGCCTCGCGGTGATTCTCGCGGTGGGTGCCGTAGCCGGAAGCGCGCTGCAGATGCTCGTGCAGTTGCCAACCGTCCTGACGCTCGTGCCGAACCTTCGCTTCCGGCTCGAGCTGTCCGAACACGTGCGCACGACGGTGCGCAACTTCGTTCCGGTCTTCGTCAGCCGCGGCGTCGTCCAGATCAGCGCGTACATCGACGAAGTGCTGGCGAGCCTGCTGCCGACCGGGGCGGTGACCGGCCTCGCCAATGCGCAGCTGCTCTATACCCTTCCCGTCAGTTTGTTTGGATTGTCGGTATCGGCGGCAGCGCTGCCGGCGATGTCTGGCGCGGTCGGCCTCGACGCGATCCATCTGGTGCGCGATCGCGTGAACACGGGCCTCCGCCACATCGCCTTCTTCGTGGTTCCATCGGCAGTGGCATTTCTAACCCTCGGCGACGTCGTCGCGGCGGCGCTCTTTCAGACCGGCCGCTTCACGTACGCCGACGCGGTGTATGTATGGGCCATTCTCGCCGGGTCGTCGATCGGATTGCTGGCGACAACGCTGGCGCGGCTGTATTCGTCGACCTACTACGCGCTGCGAGACACGCGGACGCCGCTGCGATACGCGCTTGTTCATGTGGCCATCGCGACCGTACTCGGATACATCGCCGCGATCGTCCTCCCGCCGATGATCGGTATACCACGGGTGTGGGGAACCGCCGGTTTGACGACGGCCGCAAGCATCGGCGGCTGGGTCGAGCTTCTGCTGCTGCGCCGGTCGTTGAATCAGCGCATCGGGCACACCGGCCTGCCGCGTGCGCTCGGCATGCGCCTATGGAGCGCGGCGTTCGTGGCTGCCGCCGTTGCGTGGGGGATCAAGCTGACGTTGCCCGACGCGCACCCGATTCTGCGGGCCGGCGCGATTCTGGCGCCATTCGGGGCTGTGTATCTGGGGGTGACGCTCGCGCTGGGGGTGACCGAGGCGCGCCGCGTGTTCGCGCGCCTGCGAAGGCACAACCATTAGACAGAAGATCAAAAGATCAGAAGGAAAACTCCTTTTTCTTCTGATCTTCTGAACTCCTGTTCCAGGACATTATCGATAGCCGTACTGAACCGCCATCTGGCGGTTGCGCTCGGTCTGCTTGAAGTGATTCGCTGACGCGGCATACGACACGTAGGACGCGAATGCCACGCGCTCGACCCAGCTGAGCACCTTGAGCAGCTTGCGATGCTGCGGGTACTTTTCGGCCAGCACGCGCTCGAAGAGATTCGCGGCGGTGTTATTGATGATGGACTCCTGCAGGTGCAGCAGCGCCATGTTGCGAATCTTCTTGTTGCCGTCGCCAACGCTCACCGGCTGGTCATTCGGGCGTCCGCTGACGGTAAAGCGGTGGTTCTGCTCCATCCAGCCGTTCCTGAACAACGTCTGCGAACTCTGCCAGTCCATCTTCATAGATGTGTAGGACAAGGTCGCCGGCGCATACGTCGTCGGATCGAAGACCACCGCTTTGGTGACGGCCCAGAAGATATTCGAATCAGTCTCCGACTGCGCCGACGCGATAGCCGGCGTCAGAATCATCATCGAGAGCAGCAGCAAACGTTTCATGGCTCGCATCTCAGTTCTCCTGGTCCAGTGAGGGAGCAAGCGGAGTACCGTTATTTGTTGTAGTGGTACGCTACAGATTCATGTCGGTAAGCTCGATGTTTGGGTGGGTATCGAACGGTATCTGCCTGATCTGGCCTGTTTCGAGCGACAGACCATGTAAAAATGACCGGCGTTCACGGAAGAGATGACTCCAGAACAGTTTCGCTCGACGCTCGCCCCACGCCTACCTTCATAGAAAGGAAGGCGACCTGGGGAACGCGGGTTACTGGTATCGGCGCGCGAAACAGCCGACCGCGCAGGATACGCTCGAAGAGGAATGGGCGCGGATCGTCTCAGCCCTCCTTCGCGCCGGCGATTCCGTCCTCGACGACAAATGACGCGCGCGTCGTGATAGGCGAGCCGGGCTTCGACACGTACTCAACGACGCGGAAGTCGGCACGCAGCTCTTTCGGCGTCAGATCGAACCTGACGTAGCCGCGTTGATTGTTCGCGAACCGCACGCAGGCGTTCTCCGAGATCATCGCTTCCATCAGCGGTGACGTGTCCGAACCGTCGCCGGCCGACGTAATCGAGGTGCCGACGAATTCGGTGGCGACGATGGGGGTGCCCGGGTCGTCGACGTTCAGGCGAATGTCGTTGACCCAGTTGTTGTGGACATCGCCGGCGAGCGTCACCGGGTTCGACGGCTTTCGGTCTCCCAGGAAACGCAGCAGGCGCGATCGGCTCGCGTCGTAGCCGTCCCACTTGTCCATCGACAATCGTTGCTCGGGCCCCGCGAACCGATCGAGCTTCGCCATCGGAATCTGCTGGGCGATGAAGTTCCAGCCCGTTTGCGATTTATCGAGCCGGTTCATCAACCACCGTTCCTGCACTGGTCCCAGCAGCGTGGCGCGCGGATCGGTGGTGCCCGCGCAGGGGGCAGACACGACGGTGGCGCAGGGTTGATCGGTGCGGTACTGCCGCGTGTCGAGCATCGAAATGCTCGCAAGCCGTCCGTACGTGAACGGGCGGTAGAGCTGAAGCAGCGCGCCTCTCGGAATCGAGCTCCGCCGCAGGGGCATGTGCTCGTAGTACGCCTTGTAGGCGGCGGCTCGCCGCAGCGCGAACTGCTCGACGGGGTCGCCGGCTTCCTGATTCAGACCCGCGTAGTCGTTGTCGACTTCGTGATCGTCCCAGACGACCAGGAACGGGAACAACGCGTGCACCGCCTGCAGCGCCGGGTCGCTGCGGTACTGCGCGTAGCGATTCCGGTAATCGTCCACCGTCATCAGCTCCCCGCCGACGTGCTTGCGCACGAAGTTGTCCCTGCCCGGATTCTCGTAGATGTAATCGCCGAGATGCATCACGAGGTCGAGGTCTTCCTCGGCCATGTGCTGATACGCGGTGTAGAGACCGGCTTCGAAATGCTGGCACGACGCGATGGCGAAGCGAAGCCGATCGACGTCGGATTTCGCGCGAGGAAACGTCCGGGTGCGGCCGATGGGGCTGAGCTCGCTGCCCGCACGAAACTGATACCAGTACCACCTGTGCGGCTGGAGACCCGACACCTCGACGTGGACCGTGTGCGCGGCGTCCGGCACGGCCATGGTCTTTCCGGATTTCACCACGCGCGACAATCGGTCGTCGGCCGCGATCTGCCACTGCACCTCGATCGGCTGTCGGGGCATGCCGCCGCCATTCAGCGGATCGATCGCGAGCCGCGTCCAGAGGACGACCCCGTCCGCCGTCGGATCGCCCGAGCAGACGCCCAGCGTAAATGGCGAGGTGGGAAACTTCGGGTTCTGAAGGGCGGGGCCGGCGGCGAACAGCTCCCGCGCCGACGCGCCGTACACCGCTAATCCGCTTAGAAGAAATGCGCGTCGATCCAGCATTGAGCCCTCCAGGCACTGTCAGGATAAAGGGAACAGCTTACGCCTGAACGACGTTTTCGTGAAGAACGTGTATCTATGGATCTTTAGCTATGATGTTGGGATGCTGCATGCACTCTTTACGACGACAGAAGGCAATTTCAAGGTTCGCTTGTTCGATACGGACGTACCGAAGACGGTCGAAAACTTCGCCGGCCTGGCCGAAGGCACGAAGGAGTTCACCGATCCCAAGACCGGACAGAAGACGAAGCGCCCGTTCTACGACGGGCTCGTCTTTCACCGCGTGATCGAGGATTTCATGATTCAGGGGGGCGACCCGCTCGGTACGGGCACAGGCGGTCCCGGCTACAAGTTCGGCGACGAGTTCAGCCCGAAGCTCCGCCACTCGAAGGCGGGCCTGTTGTCGATGGCCAACGCCGGACCGAACACCAAC
>CAYHHH010000124.1:0-13200 GCA_964356125.1 uncultured Bifidobacteriaceae bacterium
CCGCTCGACGCGGGCGGAATTCCAGATCCGTACGCCGCCGGGTTGGCACAGATGAGAAAGGAACAGGAGCGATGACCATCACATACGACGCACGGGTCGCCGCACGCCGCGCAGGGCTGACGAAGCTCCGCGCCGAGCGCAAGGACGAATTGGACCTGCCCGGCATCATGACGCAGCGCGAGCGGAGCGCGTACCTCGCCGCGACCGCGCAACTCGACGCCACGATCGTGGACTTCGAGTCCAAGGTCGCCGCGTGGGCGGCGCTGTCCGCAGCCGAGCCTGATGAGAAGTGGCTCGCCTTCCTCAACTCGGCGCGCGAGACGCTCTGCGACGAGCTGCTGATGATAAAGAGCCCCATTCGCGACCGCGCCATCAAGGAACGAGCGGATGCGCTCACCTGGTCAATCAGGCTTATCGACTTCGGGTTCGGCGCCGCTGCGCTGCCGATCGTCACACTGGCACCGACGCCGCTCGGTCAGCTCATGCAGGCGGCGGGCTATGAAACGCAGGGCGAAGGGCTGCGCGGCCCGCGCGGCTGGCGGGGCGGCCTGCCGGAGGTCGAGGCCCGCGTCAAGGCCCTCACCAAGCAGAGGGCCGCCGCCGAGGCGGCGCTCGACCCGCTGCTGCTGGACGAGGCCGAACGCGCGACGGCGGACGCCGAGCACGACGCCTACCGCGCGGCGTTGAAGACGATGCGCGTGCAGGGCAACGCGGCGGGCACCGGCCTGATCGCGTACGACCCGGCGACCGACGAGCCGCTCGACGCCGAGGCGATGAGCGACGTACAGCGCCGCGCGCTTGCGTGGTTCGAGGCGGCAGCCTTTCCGCCGCGCGAGGTGGCATCGAGCGAGGTGGCGGCATCGAGCTAGGGCGAAGGGATCCTTGCATCGCGAGATGAGGGTGCGCTCGCGTGAATATCCCGGCCGGTAACGGACCGGGGTCAGTGTGGTCGTCGGCCCTTCGTCGTCCCCGTGCATAGAGCGGGGGCCTTTGTAACCGACGCCACGCGCAAGTGCCTCCTGGTGGCGGGCGGACCGCCAGCGTCAGTCGTGCGGCGCTCACCTCGCCGTGCGGCATCCGCCCACTCGTTTCGGCTTGCAGATCGCGGACACGCCCAACAAGGTTGGTCCGCCGGTTGACGTGCTGGAAGTCATGACGACAGAAGCGCGGTGGGTGATGCGAGATCCGAGGTCGTCGTGCGCGGAGGTGCCGTAAAGGGCGCGCCTACACGTAAATAACGCGAAAGTGTGTCAAGTGGTTTATTACCTTTAGATTGTGTGAGTTGCAGCGACTGGCCGAAAACAGGCCTTATTCTTTTTCTCGTAGATGCACTGCTAGTGACCATGCGACAACCGCGAAAACCCCGGTGGCTCGCAAACAGACTCAACAAAAGAAACGGCGCGAGCCACCGGGGTTTTCGCGGTTGTCGCATGGTCAGTGTTTCGCCTTTGTTTCGGTAAGTAAGATAAGCATGTTATTCTCAACGCGAGTTAACCAATGAATGCACTTCTGAAGAAGGTCGGCGCGAAGCTGAGCGGACGCAAAATTGCGCCGCAGTCGGCTCCCGTGAGCGTCCACGACGTTGCAGCCTTCATCCTGCAGCGCCGCGGCGCGATGACGGCGATGAAGCTTCAGAAGCTGGTCTACTACGCTCAGGCGTGGTCGCTGGTGTGGGACGAGCAGCCCCTCTTCAACGAGCAGATTCAGGCGTGGGCCAATGGACCTGTCGTGCGTGAGCTTTATGCTCGGCACAAGGGGATGTTTGTGGTGTCGAAGTGGACCGGCAACGCGGACTCACTGACGCGCACTCAGAAGGAAACGGTCGACGCTGTGCTCGGATTCTACGGCGACAAAAGCTCGATGTGGTTGAGCAATCTGACTCACCGCGAAGATCCGTGGGTGGATGCACGCGCAGGGCTGGCGGACGGCGTGAGAAGCGAGAAAGAGATTCCGTTAAGTGCGATGGCCGAGTACTACAGCAGCCTGTCGTAGCGCTTGGGTCACAACAAGAAGCCCTCGGTAAAGTTCCCTCCTTCAACCAGCAAGGTCCCTAGAGCCGCCAGCGATCCAAGCGATTTTTACGGGCAACGTCCGGCTTGGCGGGTCGGAATGCTCCAGATGCAGTCACCCTATGGATGGCAGGACGCTACGGAAGCGACACTCAACTCGGTCCGTTCCAGACTGCAAGCCTTCGAGTCGATGACGTGGAAGGAAATTCTGCTCGACGGAAAAAAAGCTCATCACGCCGTTAAAGTCCATCTGCTTTGCAAACCTGCCCAGGATCGGCTTGAAGAAATTTTCGGTGCTCTGGACGTTGATCAACTGATTTCCCTACGCGTGAGCGGAACAGAGCGTATATGGGGACTGTTAGATGGCGCGACGATGAAACTCCTCTGGTGGGATCCCGATCACGAAGTGTGTCCATCCATTCTCAGAAACACATAACCCTTCAGCGACCGGCGCACTGTGCGATGGCGCGCGTGAATGTTACCTAATCTTGTCTAACTTGATTGGGACGCCGCAATCCTGGCACCCGGAAACAGCAGATGAACCCGAAACGCGTCCGTCGTAGATGACGCGTAGGTCCATACCCTCTCTGAATGCGTCCATCGGAAAGACCGCGCTCATGCTCTTGCCTTCGAACGCCGCCCCGAAAAGGTTCTTATATTCGTCAGTAGCATCCTGCGTCTTCGTTGGTTGCACGGCTTGGCTGCGATCTTTGCCGTTTTCTGGCATCAACACGATTGCTTCGACGCTTATGATCTGCGGCCGTTTCTGACTGTCGTTCTCGACTTGGCTCATCGCGTAGACGTGGATCTCTGGCGCAATCATCTCAGGCGTGACGTCTGCCGCTGTGAGGGTTTTGTATTTGCGCTGAGCGGCGCGTGCTGCGAGGACCACGCGCGAATACGGAGTAGTGAAGCTGCCAACCCTCGGACCGTTTCCCCAGCCGGACCGCTTCTGAAGGACATAGCTACTTAGGAATCTACCTGCTTCCTTGCTGTTATGACCCAAAGCAATTGCTTCTTTGATCCGCTCCGGCGTCATGTCGGATACGAGCTGCGCCGAAGCGACATTCAGGGCGAGAGCGAAGATCGCCACGGTCAACGGAATTAGTCGGTTCGTCATCGTGTCTCCTGAACTGGTCGAGATTGCCATAGCAGCGACATTCTAGCTGTAATGACTGAACGCCCGGCGCTCAGAGGAACGGCGAGGACTGACGAGGGCCGTCTTTCTCCGGCAGCGGAAGTGGTAAGTCCACCCCGGTTTCTGCCGCGCCACGCAGCCTGCCACGCTGTAGCATATCTGTAGCTTGAGTGGCTCTAGATGGTTCCATCTAGCTCTACGTGGTTCTACCTGAAGTGCAGAATCATTGAGCAAAGCAGCGGATTTGTTAACTGTTCCGGCGCTGCCGTAAGACTGCAAAACCTCCATCCCCGGTTCAAATCCGGGCGGCGCCTCCAAAATTGCTAATAAAACCGCACGGTCGCTGCCCGCGCATCGGCTTACAAAGTATCCAACCGTAGCTAAACCGTAGCCAAGGTGTAACTGTGTAGCTGCTAGAGGTTCGGGGAAACTACTTCCCCTTCCTGGTCATTCGAATCGAAAGCGGCTAGCGCTCAGATAATCCGCCGATAGCTCGAATCCCAGCCAGCGGCGGTCGAGCGATTCTGCAACTGCGCCCGTGGTGTTTGACCCCGCGAAAGGGTCCACAACCAAATCGCCTGGGTCAGTCAAAAGACGAACGAAGAAACTGGGTAGTGCGGCGGGGAATCGCGCTGGGTGTATCTTGATTCCAGCTTCCTTGCACTTCATCGTGTACACGTCGTTTGCTGAGTTGTTTCCGAGCTTCAGCAAGTCATCTGCTTGGTCAGGCTCAATGATATTGCTTGGAATCGCGCCGCCGGCATCAATCTGGTCGAAGGATGCCTTGATATTGTGGCCCGATGGCCTCTTGGTAACACGCACGCCGCGCTGATTGAGCCGAATCATGTCTGCGCTATAGGGCTTCAACACCATCCGATTGTTGGCTTTCGGGTGCGGTGTCTTTGAGAACCACCACACGTACTCGACGGAATCCTTAACTCGAACACGCCTTACAGTCACCCACTCGGCGGGCATCGGCATCTTCGCCGGGTTGTACCAAAAGCATTCTTGAGCGAGGTGGAAACCCACGTCATCAATGAGTTGAAGGAGCAGCCTAAAGTGGTAAACCGAGCGTGTGGGCTCGCCCTTATTGTAGCTGCCGCCAATATTCAACACGAAACTACCGTTGCTGGTGAGCACTCTGAGAATCTCTCGAGCAAACGGGAGGAACCAAGCGACGTACTCGTCCTTGTCTGCATTCCCGTACTCCTTCTTGAAGTGAAGAGCGTACGGTGGAGAGGTGAACAGAAGATTTACGCTCTCGTCGGGAAGGGCTCGCAGCAGCTCAAGTGAATCGCCGACGTACGCAGCACCGCGGTCAGTCGTGTAGAGAGGAGAGCGGTCCTGTAATAAGTTTTCAGCAGGTGCGGCCTCACGGAAGGCCATCGGTATTTGTTTGTTTGCTCGCATTTGCTGCCGGTCTTAGCGATTCGGTTCCATGGTTTTAGGCTGAGTCGCTACGCGGTATTATCAGCCTGCTTGCACCACGATAAAACATTAGGTTGTCATTGTCAACCTAATTATTCATGACTCCCGAGGACTGGGTCTCACAAGCTGAAGCGGCGCGTATGCGAAAAACGAGCCGTCAGGCGATCGCTCGCCTGATTGCTCGCGGCCGTCTGAAGACCGTAACCATCGCCGGCCGGACGCTCGTCAATCGCGCGGACGTACTGACCTTTTCTCAGCGCACACCTGGTCCACGGCCCGGTCCACAGAAGAGCAAGTGACTGACCTTCTTCGGCAAGCCATTGCGCTCGTCGAGTCTCTGAACAAAGAAGAGCAGGAAGCCCTTCTCCGACACCTTCGCAAGCTCGTCCCTCTGCATCCGATGGAGGAACGTCTAAAAGCGAACGCTGAGACGGTGTTGGAGGCAATCGGACGTGCCAGTCCCCTGACAATTCGAGGCATCGAAGGGATTATCGCTGAGGCGAGCTTTGCTATGGAGGTTTTGCCCGAACTGACTGCTTGGACCGCGGCCGAACCGCCAACTGAGGCATTCGACTTTTTGCTCGCAGACGGCGCAGGTTCTGACATTCGGCTAGAAGTGAAGATGCAGCGCCGCAGGAAACACGTTCCATGGATGGCGAGTGAAGTGATGAAAACAACTCGCCAGTGGCCGAACGACTTTTACGTTGTCGAAGTTCAGCGGACCCGAGCAGGCGAGAACAGCGCAGGAACGGGAACGCGGCCGTATCGCTTCGGTGAGTTTGATGTTCTTGCGGTCTCGCTTGGCGCAGCGAAGGGTCGCTGGCGGGACTTTATCTACACGCCCGCAAACTGGCTGCTCCCAGACCCGGCCGACAAGACGCAGATTCTCAAGTTTCAGCCAGTGTCGCCGGTGACGAATGAGGACTGGACGACGGATTTCAACGAGGTCGTGAACTGGCACCGTAGCGGCCAGACTCGCACAATCCAAGGTTAGGGACCGACTCTCAGCGGACAGCAACAGCGTCTAGTTTCCCCGCCGCCTCACGCAAGTCGCCGTCAGCGTCGTTCCTGGCCTGGATGAAGCTCGTCACGCCTGCGAGGCGAATCGACTCGTAGTCACCGATTGACACGATCGCCGCAATATCTTGGCCTTCTCGACGGATCACAATTGGCTGGCGTTGCGCCTCGTCAAGAACCTCGTCGAGCCGCGCTTGGGCTTCCGTCTCCTCGATAAACTTCATGACGCTCCTACGCGGCATGCCGGCGTTTCGGTCGATCCGAAATGGGAGCCAGGCTTAACTTCAGCCGGAACGGCTTCAGAAGCCGATTCAGCGTGCCCTGCGTGGGGTTGTGGCGAGGGTTGAGAGTCCGCAGGAGATTCGGGCTGGCCATCCCTACCTTGGCCGCGAACTCCTTCACGCCCATCGCCCGAACCACTTTGCCAAGCGCGACCTGGAGGGGAACCTCCTCGTCGATCGCTCCTAGCAGAAATTCCCTGGCGAACTCCGGATCCCGAAGATCCTCCGCCAGCCCAACATTCCAGTCCTCATGTCGCCTTGCCATGCCTTTTCGCCTCCAGATAGTCGCGCCAGAATCCTCGCGCCCGCGCGATGTCCTTCGCTTGGGATCCTTTGTCACCGCCGGCAAGCAGCACGACGATCGAGTCGCCGTCCTTGCCGAAGTAAATCCGATACCCCGGCCCAAACATCACACGAGCTTCCCAGACTCCCTCGCCGACGTTCTTATGGTCGCCGAGATTGCCAAGCTCGAAGCGTTGCACGCGCAGCTGAATTCGCGCCCCGACGTGTTTTGCCAACGAGCGAACCCATTCGCCGAATGGCCTCTTGCTGTCGGCGGTCACATACTGGCGAACGTTCAGGGCCATCCTCGTTCGTCGTTTAGGATATCATATGTGATAATAATCGTAAACGCGGGGAGCGACGACCAACAGGCACCGCGGATTGATGTCGCGCCGACCGTAGTCCAGCGTCATAGGAGAATGAGGTGATGCCGTGACTGATTACACGAAAAAGGACGCGGCGAAGGATACCGAGAGCAGCACCAGCAAGACGTCCGAAGCCTGGCACACCGCACGCGATGACTCAGGTGCGCGCGAAGGAAAGGACAAGGAGCATTTCGAAAAGGCTCCGGATTGGGCGCCCAAGTCGACCGACGGTGGAACACCGCTGTTCCCTAACCTCCGCCCTCAGATCGCGCTCAACTGGGAGGACCTAACGTCGCGAAGGTCTTGAGTCGACGCGTCGACTCATTTCTCGAACAGATTCGCCGGTTGTTCCCAGTTTTCGTTTCGATCCGTTCCCCGGAAAAAATGGACTTGGGAACAACGTGGGAACAGAACCCGCCGAAAACGGGGTAAAACGAAGATCAGGGCCGACCGGAAGGCAAGACGAGACAACAACTTAGTGATCGCCGACCCTGTCTGCAAAACCTCCATCCCCGGTTCAAATCCGGGCGGCGCCTCCAATATTTCCAAGGCCGAGAAACAACTCGAGGCCGTGATCGATGCTGGCGAGCTCGCTCGATGACACTTGCCCAAAGATCCTGCGAATGCGGCGCTTGTCGATCGATCGCAGATGATCGATGAGCGCGTACGATGCCTTCGTCAAACCACTTGAACCCGCCGCCAAGCCTGGGTACAGGGCGCCATCACCTGCGGTCCCGGTCAGCGGCACCACGGCGATGAGCGGGAATCGTTGGTCGGCATTCACGGTGGGATCGCTGACGGCGATACATGGTCGGACGCCACGTTGTTCGTGGCCAATCGTCGGATCCAGTTCCACGAGCACGACTGTGCCTCGCTCGAGCGTCACAGGGATTCCTTCGTCCACCCTTGGCCCTCGATCCAGCGAACGGGCGTTCCGGCGCTGGCATCCACGAGCGCGTCGTCGCCGGGGAGATCGGATATCCAATCGCTCACGCCCATATCGACGAACTCGGTCGTGTCGGGATGCGGATTGCGGATTGACTGCAACAAGGCATCCTGGCGGCGCTGAGCTAATTCGTGCTGCACCGCCTCGGCAATGAACCGGCTTCGGTTCCGTTCGAGCTGGTCGATTTTTTCCACGAGATCGGCCGGTAACGTGACGGTGACGCGTTCCATCGCTGGCATGTAGTAAGTATGACCAAAAGTATGATCATACTCAAGTAGGGCAAGCTGTGAGCCGAGGCAAGGCTACCGGAACAGCGCCTCGTACTCGAACGTCGCCTCCCTCGATCGCTCCATGTCGACGAGTTGCCGCCGTAGTCGTTGATCCTCCGCGCGCGCGAAGCGCGCCAGGCTCAAGAGATCCGGATCGTCGAGCGTCGTCGCGGTCGGCGTCGCGGCGCCGGCCCGGCAGATCCAGGTGGGTATCAAATAACAGCCCGCGCAGAACGTTCCAGGTCGCGTTCTTCCCGAAGTTGCGCCCTTCGAACGCCATCAGGCAGAAATTCCACAGCATGTCCACGCGCGGATCGAGGAACGTGTATTCGGCGTCCAGGGACGATCCGTTCAGCCGTCCCTCGTCGCGCAGTCTCTTTTGGATCGGCGTGCCCACGTAAGGCAACGTCCGGCAGAACCCGGCCACCGCCCAGCCATCTTCCGTGAACGCGCGGAGGAACTCCATGTTGTTGCGCGCCGTTTCCATGGTCGACCACGGCTCCAGCATCATGAAGCCGAAGTCGAAGCTGAGATCGAGCTCGCGCAAAATCTCGCCGGCGCGCACGTGAACGTCAGGCTTCAAGCGCTTGTTCAGGGACGCGAGGTTCGTTTCGTCGCCGGATTCGACGCCGAGGTACACGTGGCACAGACCGGCGGCGACAAGAGGCGCGAGCACGTCGGCGCGCACTTCGTCCGACCGGCAGGCGATCTTCCAACGCATCTCCCGCTCCAGCCCGCGGCGCATGATTTCCGCTGCGACGGCGTGCGCCCAGTCCCTCGCGTCCTTACCGCCCGCGAGAAAATCGTCGTCTTGAAACAGGATGAGCTTCGCGCCACGGTCGCGGACCAGCCCCTCCACTTCATTGACGACGCAGATGGGGTTGCGGCGGCGGCGCCCTTTGGTGCCGTTGCCCTCGTAGAACGTGATGATGGAACAGAAGGAGCACTGCCACGGGCACCCGCGCGACGCCAGCACGGATGCCGTGGACAGATGCTGCCCGTGATAGTCGATGTCACGGCGATCGGGTTCCGCGAACGCGTCAATCTGCGTGCGGCCTTCGCGCGGCGGATTGATCACCGCCTTGCCGTTGTCCAGCCAGGCAATGCCGCGCGTCTGCCTCCATGCGGACGGGTCGTCGAGCGCCGCGACGAGGTCCGCCAAGGTGTCTTCGCCTTCGAATCGGACGACGGAGTCGAGCTCGGGAATCCATCGCAGCAGCTCGGCAGGCTCGAACGACGCGTAGTGGCCGCCGATGGTGAAATGCGCCGATACTCCGGCGGCCCGCAAAGCGCGGATCACCGTGGCGAATTCGGGCACCATGTATTGGAAGATGAGCGAGAAGCCGACGACATCGGGTCGTTCGGCTTCGATGATGCGCAGCAACGGACCCGGATCGTTGTTGAACCGAACGATCCGGGTGTGATGGCCTTCCTGTAGCAGCCGGCTGGAAAGGTAACGAATACCGAGATTGTCCTGGTCTTCGTACCCCACGAGGAGAATGCGCCGGCCCATTGTCTTTACTTCCCCGGCCCTTTGCGTTTCGCCAGGGCTTCCATCGCCTTCAGCGCGGCCTGGCCGCGGTTCAAGGTGGCTTTGGTCCCTAAGATGGTGCGCTTGAGCTGGGTCGCGTTCATCTTGTTGGCCGCCCCGAGCAGCCCGTCGAACGCATCGGTCGGTGTGACGGTGCCGCCGCGCACGAGATCGAGAGTCTCGCTGATGAGCTTCAACCGGATGATGTCTTCGGGAGACGGGTCGCCGCGATCGGGCGGAAAGAACTTGCTGAAATCCTTCTCGCGCAGAATCTCGATGAGGTCCCTGAAGATGCCGAAATCGGGCCGGTCTCCTACTGGACGGTCGGGCCCGCTGCGTCTTTCCGGCGGCACGTAGCCGGCCATGAGGAAGCCACCGGCACCTTGCGCCAGGGCGAAAAACGGCGACGTCGACTCGACGATGCCGGTGACACCGCCGCCGGCGACGATGTTGTCGTCGTTCTCCTCGAAATAGTCGGTGCTGTCGCCGCCGTAGGTGAGCTGCTGCCACGAAGAAAAATTCAGAATCGGATCGCCCACGTTGCGTTGAAGATGATCCTTGGCGTGGATGTTCGCGGCGCCCCACGTCGTGCGGGCGATGTGATCGTTGCCGCCGAACGGCCAGGCGACCGGCGCGCCTCCGGGGCCATTGACAAAGGTGCTGCCGGGGCCGTCGATCGGCGTCGGATCGATGGGTCCCACGCCGACCCAATGGGCGTCAACTCTCACCTCGGCCGCTCCCGGGCCTCCCCCCGGCACGCCGTAATACGCCGCGGCGGGCCAATCCGACCAGTTGGCGGGATGATTGAAGGTCCAGCGCACTTTCCGCTTGCCGGTGATGCGGCGCCCGGTGTTTTCTTAGTGGTGAAATGAGCCATGTCTTCTCCTGTTGAGTGGAAGCGCAGCCTTCGTTTCCGTTGCTACAGCATCAACGTCAAAATGGGAAGAATTGAACAGAGCCGGTGACGTGACCGTGCAATCGTGATTGAATCGGTGAAAGCGAATGAGCAAGTCACTCAGGAAACCCGACGCGGGTCCCATCTCGACGGTCAAGAACTACATCACGCCGCGCGGCTTGCAGCGGCTCAAAGATGAGCACCTGTTTCTGCTCACCAGGGAGCGGCCGGCTGTCACCAAGGTCGTGGCGTGGGCCGCGAGCAATGGGGACCGCAGCGAAAACGCCGACTATCAGTACGGCAAGCGGCGTCTGCGCCAGATTGATGGACGGATTCGCTTTCTCACGAAACGCATCGATGCCGCGGAAGTGGTCGACCCGGAAGCCCCACGAGGCGGGCAGGCGTCAAAAAAAGTTTTCTTCGGAGCGACGGTGCGCTACGCCAACGCGGCTGGAACCGAGCGCGAGGTGAGCATCGTCGGCGTCGACGAAGTCGATCTGAATCGCAACTACATCAGCTGGGTGTCGCCGCTCGCGCGCGCGTTGATGAAGTCCGGGCCCGGCGACCGCGTGGTCCTTCACGCGCCCAGCGGTACGGAGGAACTGGAGATTCTGGAGGTGCGCTATCAGCGCATCCCCATGGACCCCTTCACCGAACCACCTGGGGCCGAGGCCGCGCCGAAAGCTTCAGCGTGACAAACGCGTTCCTACGACATCACGGACTTCGCGTTAGCGAAATAGACCGGCTGGAGATAGCAATGTCGCTATCTCCAGCCCAGCCGAATCACGTCGAAGTCGCTCGCCGCCAGTCCGCGGAACGCCGGATTCAACTCGCCGTTTCTCCATCGCCCATCCATCGTGCCCGTGATGTACATGTCGCTGCCGTTGTCGGCGACGATGAGCCCGTAGGTTTGCATCGCGCGGAACATGGCGCGAATGTATGTGGGGTAGCGCGAGATATCCTTCGACGCCTTCAGCCGCAGGCGGGCACCCATCGGAAGAGCGCCGGAACGGCTGCCGGCCGAGTGCGATGCGGGCCACACGTGGCCGTTCGTCGCGCGCACGGTGACGCGCAGCGCGTGGCTGATGCGACCGCGGCGTGCCTCGTCGTAGCGCACCAGGCCCGGCAGAATGGCGAGGCCCGCCGCATCGGCTGATGTCCATCCTTCGGGACGGCGACCGTTGGTCGACAGATCGAACACCGCGCCCGATCCCGCTTCCCACCGTCTCCGCGACGCGTTCCAGCGCGTGGCCCACGTTTCGTAGAGCACCCACCGATCGCGATCGACGATGAGCATGTGGCGATCGCCGTCCGTGCCGCCGCCCGGCTCGGCGCCTTCGATGAAATTGCGCTGCGTTTTCGCAGCCACCGGAATGGGATAACCGTTCAGGCCGCCATAACCTTTGTCGCTCTCCGATCCGTAGTCGACGAAGGTGACAGGCACGCGCGGCTCGCTTCCACCGACGCCCACGTATGGAATCCCGTACGGCGGCGGGCCGAAGTCTGGATGCAGCCGGCGATCGCGCCCGATGAAGTCGATGTAGGCGCTCGACCGCGGGTCGACGGGCGCACGGGAAATATCCTGGTTCCACCAGTTGCTCGACGGAAACAGCGCGCGTCCGCCGAAGTCTTCCAGCAGTCTGGCTGTGCTGGCTGCAAGAGACTCCAGGGGTTCCGGTTCCAGTTCAGGTTCCGCGTTCGGATCGAGCGCCGATGCGTCGCCGGGCGCGTCTGAACCGGGTGCTGCGGCGGATATGTCCGATGGAGCAGCGGGCGTCAACGTCGTCTCGCCGCCGCATGCGGACATGACGCCGCCGATCAACGCCCCTACCAGAGCCGCCGAACGCATGTCGAAGGGTGTCAGTCGCACAATCAGGCGAATCGAGCAACGGGCATGCCACACGAGATTGCTGGGATTGTGCGGCATTCGCGTCGGGTCACCGCTGGAGCACTAACAACTTTCGACTGGCCGCTCCAATTTCCTCCGGGGCCGCACCGGTCGCATAATGAGGGCGTGCTGAGCCCAAACAAGCAAACCATCCAGAAATATATGCACGCCTTCGCGCGATCCGACCACGCGGAGGTGCTCTCGTGTCTGACCGATGACGTTGAATGGGTGATACCCGGCGCGTTTCACATAAAGGGCAAGGACGCGTTCGATAAAGAGATTGAGAATGACGCCTTCGTCGGCAGCCCGACAATCAGCGTCACGCGCCTGACTGAAGAAGACGACGTCGTCGTGGCAGAGGGAATCGTGCGCTCCGCCAGAAAAGACGGCGGCATGCTGAATGCGGTGTTCTGCGATGTGTTCGTCATGCAGAACGCAAAGATACGGCGCCTGACGTCGTATTTGATGGACCTCGGGTCCGGCTGAAGCCGGACGCTGACGAATTCGGAATCCGTGCGCCGGATTGGGACATGACACGCGGGGTCTCCGACCGGGTTCACGCCGTTCAACACCGCTAAGCGTGGGGCACTCACAGAGTTAGCGCCACCACTCCCGCTCCTTGCACAGGTACGCTGTTTGCCGACGCAGCATTCGACCATGCGCGCTGTCCGCTACAACCTTCAGCTGTCGGTGCGTTTCCGGCCTGCCGGAGAATCAGCGTGGCAGGACGGCACGACGCAGAACGTCAGCGCGTCGGGCGTGCTGTTTCGCGCGCTCGCGCCGCTTGCCACCAACACGTCGGTCGAGCTCCGGCTCGCTCTCCCGCTTGGCCCCGCGCCTGACGCGTTCTCGGAAGCCATCTGCAACGGCCGCATCGTGCGGACCGTCGCGCCGTCACCCGTGGACACGCGGACGGGCATTGCGGTTGAAATTTCCGACTACACGCTCGTGCGCGGCAGCCGCGAGCCGAACGAGTCGTAGACAGCCTCACGAAAACGTAGACGTCATTTCAGTCTAAACACCACCGTGACGGTCATGATGACCGGCGTCGGCGTGCCATTGAGCAGCGTTGGCGTGTACTCCCAGGCCCTCACGGCCGCGAGCACCGTTGTGTGGACCACACACGAGAGCGGCACCGTGTACCACTTGCT
>CAYHHH010000125.1:0-4234 GCA_964356125.1 uncultured Bifidobacteriaceae bacterium
TTGCCGACGCGCAGTTCGGTCGGGACGTCATCGTCGAACATCGGCGAGAGGTCGAGCCCGTCGCGAATGGACAGGACTGGCCGGTAAGAGAGCCGGTCGAGCGTCGCCCCGATTTCCTCGAGACTCGACACCTTGCATGGGGTATCGCGGCCATAGACGGATTGGCAGGTGACGTAGCTGCTGCCACGGCGGGCCATCAGGCGCGGCAACAGGATGTAGCGTGGGCGAAAGCTCGCCAGGTGTGCCAGCAGATCTGCCTGCGACTCGACATACTGCAGCGACGAATAGACCAGTACCAAATCAAACGTCGTCGACCCCGGCGGCGGCAGCGCCGCAGCAAAGGCCACGGCGTCAACCGGGCCCGTCACCTGGTCGCTCAGCCGCGCCAACGCCGGGTCGTCTACAACGTGCCACTGCACCGGCCTGTTCAGGGTGTCGCGAATGCTCCAGTAGCGCAAGCCGGTGCCGCCGGCCCAATCCAGCACTCGCGGCGGAGCGGCGCCGCCAAGGGTATTGAGAATGAAGGCGATGACCGCATTCGGCGTGGCCGACCCCGGCGGCGTGACCCCCGCCTGGCATTCGCGCAGCAGCTGGCTGGAGGCGGCCCGATAGGCGGCGCTCGACCAGGGTCGCTCGTCGGCGACCGCGGCAAAGTCCGCGAACACGCCGCGGAACATCGCAGGCGGCGGCGCGACGAAGAGGCGCCTTGTCCGCGCCAGGGCTTGCCACACCAGGGACGGCGTGATTGCCTTCGCGAGTGATTTCACCGTGACTCCGCGCCGACCCTCGGGCCAGCCTTCGTAGCCGACGCGATCCGGGCCAGGTCGCGCATCAGCCCGGGTGCGGTGGTCGCGTGCGAATAGAAGCGAGTGAATGCGGTGGACGCGGCTTCACTGTAACGGTCGTAATCGTCGGCGATTCGGTTGACCGCCGCCGGCACCTCGGCATAACTCGTCACCAATTCGCAACAGCCGGTCTCGGCCTGGAGAAAGGCGTAGTCAGGGCTCTGGAAGGCGATGATAGGCATGCCACATTGCAAGTAGCGGGCGACCTTCTCCCCGGCAAACGCCGAGCAGCGGCTGTTGGCCTCGTCCTTCGGATACAGAGCCAAGCCGATGTCAGCGCTGGCAATAACGTCGTTGACCTGGTCGAAGGGGATTGGCGTCGTCGAGATGTCAAGATTACTACTCGGGAGTGGCGTGAGACCCACCACGCCGCGACCGCCGCGAATTGCCAGCACCTGACCAGGTCGAAACGCCTCCGTGAGGGCCACCAATTCCTTCAAGAAGGCCTCCGTCCAGAGTCCACCAAAGAATAACACTCGCGCACTGGTCGCACCGGGTCGGCGAGGCGCTTTTCGCAGCCCGGGCCCGCCCACGGCCACGGGAAAATAGATCGTCTTGACGCGTTGGACCGGCCGAATGTGGCGGAGCAGCACCTGCGCGCGAAACCGGTCTTGGATCAGGAGCGCGCCGATCTTCGGCAGCATCGCTCGTTCGAAGTAGCGGAAGCTGCGCTCGGAGCGGCTGGATCGGAAATCGAGGTGCGTCTCGTCGCTGACCTCCAGGCTATATTCAATGACCTTCTCAAGTTCGTGGGGAAATAGCGTACAGGCCAGAAACAACGAGGGCGGATCGAAGGCAATCACCAAGTCGAAGGGCTCTCGGTCCGCGAGGATTCGGCGAGATTCTCGAACCTTGTACGGTGTGATGATTCCGCGCTTGGTCATCAACCGCAACCGGAATGCGACGGCTATGAGCTTACGCTCAATCCACGACGCTCGGCCGTTGACCAAGTGGCATGGGATGTTCCGACCGCGCACCTGCTCGATGAGGCTGCGGTACAGAGGCTCAGACTCCCCGTTAGCAGTATTGAGGACCTCGACATCGTGCCCGTGATCAGCCAGCAGGCCTGCCAACTGATGGAGGTGGATATGGAAGTCTCGCTCGCGAACCAGGAGGATGCGTTGTTTGGGCATGGCTAGGGTCGGCGACACAGGGTGCGGACCAGTTCTTTCAATCGAGGTCTCCCGTATGAGGACCGACGATGAGCTCCAAGCATGCTCTCCGTTCTCAACGAGCCATCTCAGCCACAAGACGAATGCGCTCCTGTAACTGATCCGCCAGATGTCGACTAAAGCTCGCCGTCAGGTGGTGAGAATCACTATAGAGGACGAACCCATCCCGATCGACCACACAAGGAGCTGTCGAGCAAATCGCATCCGTCATATCCAATGCCAAGCCGCCTGGGAAGGCAGCAAGTCTAGCCCTCTCAACTGCCAGTAACGCGTCTCCGCTCCCACCCGGGAGTTCGAAAGTGCACTCTCGGGATGAATCAGTACCGTGCCAAGCCGCCCGCGACAGACATATTGGAGCACTGAATGGGAGCGCTGGGGTGTCATGAATCAACACAACCGTTGGGGAGAGGCCGCGGAATGACGAGAGGGTTCGGCGAATCGAATCGTCCCATTCCGCCACTTGCCCGTTCGCGCCCTCGGCTATTCCTGGACGGACGCTGCTCGCCATGATGATGAGTCTCGGCCTCAACGTCTCGATTCGCTTTAGAGTCCGGGTCCTCCACTCGTCGCATTCGGTGTAACGCCGCTTGAGCCGGTCCAGGTAAACCGGGATCGCCACGGCGGGGCAGCCGGTTTTTGTCAAGGATATGAGCCGCCACCCTTCGCGCTCGCTCACCACTTCCAACGCCGGAAACCACTGGGCCGCATGAGAGTCTCCGAAGAGCACAGCAGTGACTGTCGATGACGTCCTCCCGAACGCGCACTCCCGATTATCGAGCTCGAAGACGGTGGCATGACAACCATTGGCATAGATAATGGGTCTGTCGTTTCTTGCGGCCGCGAAGCGCTGTTGTGACTCGCTCGCGGCACCAGACCCGGCCGCAGCCCATGTGGCGAGGGCTAGGCTCGCCGCACAGGTCGAGAGCAAGACACCCGACGCAATAGATGCGTTCACTCGGCTCATGAGCACGCGACTGAATCGAACCGGGTTTTCGATCAGCACGACAGTGAGCCAGCTAAGACCGAAGACACCGGCGATGCCAAGGGCTCGGTCGACGGCGCTGGCGCCGTCAGCTGTGAGGCCCATAAATAGAAACGCCGGCCAATGCCAAAGATACAAGGCATACGAGAGGTCGCCCGTGCGTTGAAGGGGCTTCGCGCCGAGCCAGCGGCCGATTCCCAACGTCCGCACCTGGCGACCCGAAGCAATGACGAGACCCGCCCCGAGAACCGGAGCGATGGCGGCGAACCCAGGATAGCTCGTACGTTCCGAGAAGAGGCTCGCTGTGGCCACGATCAGGAGCAGACCCGCCCAGCCAGCCAGGCTAGCTGTCTTAGGTTTATCAGGTTTCGGGGTCCACAGAGCGATGCATCCTCCCCATCCGAACTCCCAAGCCCTCGTTGGCGCACTGAAGAACGCCCACGGCTGATTCAGATAAGTAACGGCCACGGATGACGCCAGAGACACCGCGCAAACACCAACCATGCAAATCAGCAGTCTCCTTCGGCGGAGTTCAGCCGGCCCCAACCTGGTTAGCGCGATGACGAGAAGCGGCCACACTGCGAAGAATTGCTCCTCAACCGAAAGTGACCAAGTATGCAGAAGGGGGTTGGCATCCGCGCGATCTGCCAGGTAGTCGGTTGACTGACGAGCGAACCAGATGTTGCTGACGTAGAGCGAGGCGAACAACGCCGACGATGCAATAGGGCCCAGTTCGAGAGGAGAATACAAGGCCCAGGCGATACCAAGGGTGGTGACGATGACGACCGTTGCCGCGGGTATCAGTCGCCGAATCCGACGAGCATAGAACGCCCCGATGGCGACGGTGCCGGTCTGCTCGACCTCTCGCAACAGTAGCCCTGTGATGAGGTAACCGGAAATGACATAGAACACGTCGACACCAACGTAGCCTCCTGGGATGAACGTGAATCCGGCGTGATAGAAGAGCACGAGCAGAACGGCCACCGCTCGGAGCCCTTGGATGTCAGGGCGATAGTGCTCGTTCACCATGTTCGCGGAGCCACTGAAAGCGTGCCAATTACCCGCACCAGCTCAGACAACAGACCCGCCAACTGATGCACATGAATCAGGGAGTCTCGCTCGCGAACCAGAAGGATGCGTGGCTTCACGGGCGGCGGCCCCTCAAGACTTCACAATCCGCAGGCACGCCACCGCCCGCGACGCGGCGGCTCGGTCGGGATCGACCACCACATCGG
>CAYHHH010000125.1:4334-12676 GCA_964356125.1 uncultured Bifidobacteriaceae bacterium
GATTGGCCAGCACGCCGGCGATGAACTGTTCCTTGGCTTCGGCGTAGCCGGTGCTCCAGGGTATGGCACCGCCCTGCAGGTAGCGACGAATCTGTTCGCCTCGCCGACTCCCGGGGACTCGCGCGAGCATGAAACCCAGGCGACCCACCAGCGTTTTTACGAGCGACGTGATGGCAGCCATGGTTACGGTGTCGAGGTCCGGACACTGGTGGTCGAGCCGGCTCTCGCGCTCCAGGATGTCGGGACAAAGGCAATGCCATGATGGGAGTTCACGTTCGCCCCCGACATGAACTTGGGTCCTGAAGTGACGACAAAGCTCGCCGCGCTCCGCACCCAGTCGATGTCGGCGAGGCCCGCCGCGTCGGCCAGCCAGGGTTCGACCAGGTAGGTCCTTGGGTACAGAGCAAGCGACTCGATCCGCATTCGATACTCCACGGATCCCGCGGCTTTACCGAACTTCAGGCCGTAGTGAGATGAACGGCAATCCGCGACCAGGACGCCGGTATCCGTGACGATGTTCACGCCAAACGTCGGATCCTGCACTGCCGTCGAAAATTGAGCAGTGACGACTATGTTCAACGACTCGCCCATGCGAAAAAGGCTCTGCGCCGCACCCGTGTTGTCCTCGAAACGCACCCCGGTCACCCGCGCCTCGCCCGTGCCCGTCCTGAGGCAGGTGCTGAGATCCTCGACCACCGCGTGAGCCTCCCCCTTTTGCATGTAGGCACCGACGGCGTCCTCCACGCTGCCACTGAACGCCACCCCGCCGTGCGCCAGAACCATGGCCGTGCTGCAAAGGGACTGAATCGCTCCAAGGTTGTGGCTGACAAAGAGCACGGTGCGACCCTGGCTCCGGCTCACGTCCTTCATCGTCGCCAGGCACTTCTCCTGGAACAAAGCGTCCCCAACCGCCAACACCTCATCCACAATCAGGATGTCCGGCTCCAGGTGTGCCGCGACGGCGAACGCCAGTCTGACATACATGCCCGACGAGTAGCGTTTGACCGGCGTGTCGAGAAACGTTTCGACCTCCGCGAACGCCACGATCTCATCGAACTTCCTCTTGATCTCCAGCCGCGACATTCCCAGAATCGCGCCGTTCAGAAAGATGTTCTCGCGACCGGTCAGTTCCGGGTGAAAGCCGGTCCCCACCTCGAGCAGGCTGGCCACGTTCCCCGCCAGCTCAACCCGGCCAGTGGTGGGCTCGGTGATGCGGCTCAGGATCTTGAGCAACGTTGACTTCCCCGCACCGTTGCGGCCGATGATGCCCAACACCTCGCCCCGCTTGACCTCGAACGACACGTCCTTCAGCGCCCAGAAGTTCTCCACGGCCGTCGCATCGCCGGCCCGGCGCCGCAGGAAGCTCCGTGCCTTCTCCGCGATCACGTCACGCAGCGCCGTGTAGCGCTGCGGACGCTGATGGCGAATCTGGTATCTCTTGCCGAGGCGGTCCACCCGGATGACGACATCGCTCATAGGGATGCAGTTGGTCAGATCACGTCGGCGAAACTGCGTTCCATACGGCGGAAGTACCACACGCCGAGAAGCAGGGACATCACGGTGACGACGATGGACAGGACCACGGCGTCGTAATCAAGCGGCGTGCGGCCGCCAAGGACGGACCATCGGAACCCGTCGATAATGCCGACCAGCGGGTTGAGGGCATAGGCCAGACGCCAGCGGCCCAGCACATTCTCCGTGGTGAAGGCAATTGGCGAAACGAACAGTCCGAGCTGGACGACAAAAGGCACGACGTACCGGAAGTCGCGGTACTCAACATTGAGAGCCGCCAGGCCCAGACCCAATCCCACCGACAGACCGAACGTCAGCAGGACGAACAGGGGCAGAACCAGCAGTTGCCAGCCGGGCGCCACGCCGTACCAGAGCATCAGCACCGCGAGCATGCCCAGGGTGATTACGAAGTCGGCCAGGCTCGTGACCACCGCGGCGAACGGAATAATCAGGCGCGGAAAGTAGATCTTGGAAATGAGGTTGGCATTGCCAATCAAACTTCCAGATGACTCCAGGAGAGCGGCGGAGAAGAACTGCCAGGGCAGCACTGCGGCCATCACCAGGATGGGATCGGGCACCCGGCCGGGTTCGATCCCGACGAACCGTCGGAACGCCACAAACACCACCATCGTCAGGGCCGGCCGGATCAGCGCCCAGGCCACGCCGATGGCGGTCTGCTTGTAGCGCACGGCGAGGTCGCGCCAGGCAAGGAAATACATGAGTTCGCGATACCGCCAGAGATCCCCCCAGTAGTTCTTGGCCGCGCGGCCGGGCTCGATGATCACGGCCATCTAAAGCCAGCCTCGCGCGAAACAGTAGGCCCAGGCACCGGCGTTGTAGGCGCGAAAGATCGATTCGGAACGCAGCTTCCAATCCGGATCGCCGCGATCGAAGGGGATGTCGAGGCCAATCAGTTCGGCATCCATGCCCAGGGCGCCAAACATCCGCGCGGCGCGGGGGCCGTGCCATCGGTGCGTCACGAGCCGGAGGCGCCGACTGCCCAGGTCCGACATGGCCCGGATGCGCTCGGCGGCCCAACGGGTCGTATGACCGCCGGCTTCTGGAATCGCCACCCTGACCGATCCCGCCGGCACGCCCAGAGTTCGCGCCAGGGCGGCCATCGGCTCCGCCTCGCAGATCAGGATGACGCCCTGGCGTTTCTGCCAGCACGAGACGGCGCGCTCGACGATCGACGTCGTGATGCGGTTGAGCCCGGTCATGTGCGACAACTCTCCGATCAGCAGGGCCACGACCCACCGTTCCTCATCCGGCGGAGACGGCATCTTCTTCCCGCAGGTCGGCCTCGACCATCAGACGCACCAGTTCCTTGAACTTGACCTTCGGGTCGAAGCCAAAGGTCCGGCGCGCTTTGGCGATGTCGCCCACGAGCGGGCTGGTCTTGGTCGGTCGCATGAAGCGCTCGTCAGAAACGAGGTACTTGTCCGGGTCGAGCCCGACGATCGCAAAGGCTTCGTCCACCCATTCGCGGACGGAATGCGCCTCGCCGGTGGCGATCACGAAATCATCTGGCGCCGGCGCCTGCAGGATGGACCAGGCCGCCTCCATGAATTCGCGGGAGTAGCCCCAGTCGATCTTCGCACTGAGGTCGCCCAGCATCAGCGTCTGCTGCTTGCCGCGCGCAATCCGAGCCACCGCGCGGGTCACTTTCCGGGTCAAGTACTCGACGGTCCGCCGGGGCGACTCGTGGTTGTAAAGGATGGCCGTGGACGCAAAGATGCCAAACGCCTCCCGATAGTAGCGGGTCATGTGGTACGCGAGGATCTTCGAGCACGCGTAGGGACTCTGAGGATGGAACGGCGTCTCTTCGTTCTGGAGCACGGTGTCAGTGCGGCCGAACATGTTCGAGGTGCACGGCTGAAAGTAGCGAATCGAAGAATCGAGCTGCTTGATGATTTCCAGCAGCCTGCCCACCGCCGCACCCGTGATGTCGGCCGAGAACCCGACCATGTCGTAGCTCCACGAGACATGGTCCTGGTCCGCCTCGTTGTAGATCTCCTGCGGCTTGACCTGGCTGATGATGCGATAGAGCGACGTCGCGTCCGCCAGGTCACCTCGGCACAGAAAGAACCGCTGATTGAAGAGGCCGGGATCGTCAATCAGGTGCTGGATATTGCGGGTGTTGCCGGTCGCCGATCGGCGGACCATCCCGTGCACCTCGTAACCCTTCTCCAGCAGCACCTCCGCCAGATAGCTGCCATCCTGACCGGTGACCCCTAGGACCAGCGCCTTCTTCATCAGCCGACCACCCTGAACTCCGGCAGCGGGACGATGAACTTGCCGCCCTTGTCCCGCCACGCCTGCTCGCGCTTGTAGAACTCGTCGAAGAACGCCCAGGGCAGCACGAGAAAATAGTCGGGCTGGGCCTTGCGGGCCTCTTCTTCGGACACGATCGGAATCCACGATCCCACCGTGTACTTGCCCCATTTCTCCGGGCTCCGTTCGGCGGCGGCCGTGATCAAGCTGGCATCCAGTCCGTAGTACTGCAGGATGACATTCCCCTTCGTCGACGCGCCGTAGACATAGACCGTCTTGCCCTTCGCGACCTCGGCCTTGATGAAGGCCACGCACGCATCGCGGTTGCGGCGCAACCGCTCGGAGAACGCCGTCACGTCGTCAGGCGTCACACGCTCGGTGAAGGCGACTCCAGTGCCGCGGTATTGCCGCGCAAAAATCCGATAGCTGCCGCCGTTGACGTCGTTCTCCTCGATCCTGAACATCTCGAGGCCGTTCTTCTCAAAGAGGTATTTCAGCGACTCCAGCGAGTAGTACTCGAGATGCTCGTGACAGATGTTGCCCAGATCATTCTTCTCCAGCATTGGCGTGAGACACATCAACTGCGCGACAAACACCCCATCCTCCGCCAGCGCCCGCTGGGCGTCGCGGATGAACTGGTTGGGGTCTTCGAGGTCGTAGAACATGCCGATCGCCGTGACGACCTTGGCCTTCGGCAGTCCGAGTTCGGCGTAGCGTCCGTAGGTCCAGAAGTCGTGGATGACGTGGTCGGCCTTTTCGCGCAACTGCTCGACCAGGTTGTTGGCCGGTTCGCAGCCCACGCGCACGAGGCCCGGCACCTCATAGCTCGCCAGCAGCGTGCCGTCGTTGGCGCCGATGTCGAGCACCACATCGCCGGCCTGGAGCGACACCATCTGTTCGATCTCGGCCGTGATATTCCGGAGGGCCCGCCGCATGGTGTCCGTGACACCGGACCGGTACCAGTAGTGGCGCGCGTACAGCAGCTCCTGTGGCGCGGTATGCCGCAACTGCAGGAGCGAACAGTTCCGGCACGCCACGAGGTCGAGCGGGGCCTGCAGCCCCTGGCCGATCCGCTCCTTGGGTACGAAGTCGTTGATGTATTGATTGCCGACCGAAAATACGTCATGCAAATCGGCGGATCCGCACAGCCGGCAGGTGGTTCTGGTCGTCGTCTCCATGTGGTCCCCGCCCTCAGTTCAGCAAGAATCGCTTGCGTGCCGGCGCCGCAGGTCGGCCATCACCGTGGCCACGGCCGACACGACCTCGCCCACCTGGGCTTCGGTCAGCGTCAGCCCCGACGGCAGATAGAACCCCTGCCGCGCGATGCGCTCGCTCACCGGATAGGCTTCGCCAACAAACAAGCCCAGGTCGTGCGCCGCCGGCTGCTCGTGCAGGCCCAGAAAGAAGGGCCGCGTGCCAATCCCCCGTTCGGCCAGCGCTTTCTGCGCCGCTTCGGCTCCAAAGCCGCAGGCCTCGTCGATTTCGACACAGTACATCCAGTAGACACACTTGGCCCAGGGCTTCTCCACCTGAAATCGCAGACCCGGAATGCCGGCGAGCCGCTCGCGGTACACCGCGCCCAACCGGCGCTTGATGGCCACGAACTCCCCGACCCGTTCCACCTGCGCGACACCGAGCGCGGCCTGCAGATTCGTCATTCGAAAGTTGTAGCCCAGTTCGGTGTGAAAGAAGCGTCGCTCGGGGCGGAAACACAAGTTTCGGTACGACGCCGCCCGCGCGGCCATCGCCGCATCCGAAGTCAGCACCATGCCGCCTTCGCCGGTGTTGATGATCTTATTGGCGTAGAACGACCAGGCGCTGATGTGCCCGAGGGCACCACACCGCCGCCCCTTGTATTCCGCACCATGCACCTCGGCGGCGTCTTCGATAACGACGAGACCATGTTTCTGCGCCAATTCCAGCACCGGGTCCATGTCGACCGGATGGCCGTACATGTGCACCGGCATGATGGCTTTCGTCCGCGGCGTGACCCGAGATGCAATCTGGCTGACGTCCATGCCCCACGTGTCGGGGTCGACATCCACCAGCACGGGAACCGCGCCCAGCCGTAACGCGGCGACCAGGCACGACACGATTGTGAACGTCGGCATGATCACTTCGTCGCCCTTGCCGACGCCGGCAGCATAGAGCGCGGTTTCGAGCGCGGCGGTGCCGTTGCACACCGCGATGCCATGCGTCGCGCCGACGTAGTCCGCGAAGTTCCGCTCAAACATCTTCACGAACGGGCCGTCAGAGGACACCCACCCGGTATCGATGCACTGGATCAGCAGTTCTTTTTCGCGCCCGTTGAGCAGCGGCTCGTTGACCGGAATCATGGGGTGGGCGGCCTGCCCTCGAATCGGCCCTTGTCGGCGCCTTCGATGAACGGCCCGTTCTTGACCTCGACGATGGTGGCTTCCTCCAGCACGTCGATGCCGTGGCCCGCGCCGGCCAGCAGGATCAGGTCCCCGGCGCGCAACACGCGGCTCTCCACGTACTCTTGCTCGAGCGTGTAGAAGTCGATCCGAATCACGCCCTTCTTGAGGAAGAGCACCTCCTGCGTGCCGATCGTGTGTCTCTCGACCGGGTTATGCGTGTGCGGAACGACCCGGTAGCCGGCCGGACGGCGCATGTGTCCCATCTGCAGCGAAAAGTCGTTGGGCGACAGGAACTTGATGCCCTCGACGTCATAGCCGGCGCGGACGATGAGGGCGATGATCTGATCTTTCCACTGAATCGTTTCAATCATCTCGATGTGCCTTCCGATCAGACGTGGTGGCCGCGCTGGGTGCTGCTCCTATGGTAGGCCAGCCCGGCCGCGGCGCAGTTACCACATTGTCACGATCCTTCACGCAAGCAGCCGCTCCAGCACGGCGACAATGCGGGCAGCCGCATGGCCGTCCCATTTCTCCGGAATGGCTCCCGTCTTCCAGCGTCCGGCCATGACGCGCGCCAGCGCCGGCGCCAAGTGGGCGGGATCGGTGCCAATCAGTTCATTGGTCCCAACCGTCACCGTCTCGGGCCGCTCCGTGGTGTTACGCAGCGTGAGGCATGGCACGCCCAACACCGTCGTCTCTTCGGTGATGCCGCCAGAATCGGTAACGACGCACATCGCGTGCTTCACCAGATAGCCGAACTCGAGGTAACCCTGCGGTTCGACACAGTGAAGCCCCGGAATCGCGCGGTCGGGCGTGCTCAGGTGCTTGGCGGTGCGCGGGTGCACGGGAAACACCACGGGCCGGCCCGCGGCATGGTCGGCGATGGCTCGCAGCAGCCGCCGCAGTTCTGGCTCGCCGTCAACGTTGGCTGGGCGATGGAGCGTGACCACGCAGTAGCGGCCCGGTTCAAGGCCAAGCGCGTCCCAGAACGCCGGCGGGCGAAGCCGCGGCAGCTGCTTCAGCAGCGTATCGATCATCGTGTTGCCGACGAAGAAGATACAGTCGGTCGGAACGCCGCCGCGCCGCAGGTTATCGTTGGCAGTCTCGCTGGTCGTGAAAAACCAGCTGGTAACCGCATCGGTGACCACCCGGTTGACCTCCTCGGGCATCGCCCAGTCTCCTGAGCGCAGGCCGCCTTCGACGTGCGCCACGGGCACGCCGAGCTTGCGGGCGGTAATGGCACACGCCATGGTCGACGTGACGTCGCCCACGACGAGACACAGATCGCTCCGTTGGGCCAGCAGGACGCGTTCATATCCGACCATGATCGAACCCGCCTGCTCGGCCTGAGTGCCGGAACCCACGTCGAGATTGAGATCGGGCTCAGGAATCCCCAACTGCTCGAAGAAACTGTCGGACATCGCGCGGTCGTAATGCTGGCCAGTGTGGACGAGCCGATAGCGCAAGGAGCTGCCGGCCGCCGCGGCCGCGGTCAGCGCGTCGATGATCGGGGCGATCTTGATGAAGTTCGGCCGCGCGCCGACGATTAAGTCAATCGTCTTCATGAAGACCCCATTATGGTGTGATTGGCACGATCGGCCGCTAGAATGTCGTGGTGGAACGCCGGGGCCTGCGCCCGTTCTTGAAATGGGTTGGCGGCAAGCGGCAACTGCTGCCGGTCCTGCGCCGCTATTGCCCGCCGGCCCCCGGCGCGAACTTCGAGCCGTTCGTCGGCAGCGGCGCGGTGTTCTTCGACCTGCACGCGCACGGCCGCCTCGACGGCCGGCCCATCACGCTCAGTGACGACAACGCCGACCTGATCGGCGGCTACGCGCGCGTCGCAAATTCGCGGCCGGCGGTGATCGCCGCGCTCGAACGCCTGGCCGGCGGTCACGCGGGCGACGGCCGCGCGCATTACTTGCACGTGCACGACACGCGGCTCAACCCGCAACGCGCCGCGTGGCGCGCCACCGGCAGCCCCGTGCGGCCGCGCATCGTCAACCGCGCCTCCTGGAACAGGAGGTCGGCGATCCTGACCCAGCCGAACGTGCGGGTGCGGCACGCGGCGTTCGCGGGCCCAGGGCCGGGGACGGGCGCCGAACTCGTGGTGTCGAACATCCCACCCGTCCCGTGTTAACCTCGTCAGGACTCTCCGCGCGCGAAAGTGGCGGAACTGGC
>CAYHHH010000126.1:0-12636 GCA_964356125.1 uncultured Bifidobacteriaceae bacterium
GCTCCATTGATCTGCCAGAAGCGCAGCGCCGGGAATATCGCGCTACCTTGGAGGGTCAAGTAGCTGTCGCAGCGCCTCTGCGTGGGTGGCGAGAAACAGGCGATCCTTCTCGCGGCCCGCTGCCGCTTTCGACTCGACGATGTGAGCCAGGCGTGCGACCGGAATGTCCACGCCCTCCACGGCAAAGAGGCGGCGCTCAGTCCAGACACGCTCGAAGTCGAAGCCGGCCATCACGAGCGTGAGGTCGACCTGCAGGTCATCCTTCGTCGCGCGCGTGAGCGCCCGGCTCGCCACCACCGCGTCGGCAATCACGCGATCGTGCGGCACATCGAGTGGCTCTTCGCCCGCCCACAGCCTGAGGCCGGCTACCTCGCACGCATCCCACGCACGCATCAGATTGTCGGGATCCGGAGGGAGGAAGAGATCGCGATCCTGCGTGGTGAAGACGGCCCCGGCCGCGCTGGCGAAGAAGTTCGCACCCCAGACGCCGATTACCACGAACCGTACATCGCGGGCAACGAGCACGCGCGCAAGCGCGGCAAAGTCATCCACGCTTCACCGCTTCAGAACGGCGCTGGCGTGCATGCGCCGGGACTTTTCTATGGCGCGGTGCACCCAGCTCTTATCCGCGCCGGCCTGATTCTGGGGGAGCGCCTCGACCCTCGCGATGTGGTCGCGGTACTCCTGCGACAGCGTCACGGGCCCGACTTCTTTCGGAAGTTTTTCAAACGCGTCCAGAATGCTGAGCGCCCGTTTGGTGTCGGCGTCCATGGGTTCATCTTACCGCGTCGCGCGTCAGGATCCCGCGACGACGATCTTCAGTCTGGTGCCGGCCTTCGGCTGCTCGTCGATCGCGTGGTCGTTCATGATCGCCAGCGTCAACGCGCTCACGAGCCCCTTGCCCGCGCGCTGCGCGATCGACTGCCACGTGTCACCGTCGCGCGCCGTGTAGAGATCGATCAGGTTCGGCTTCACCGCCTCGGCCTCGTCCTGGCTCATCTGCCGGAACGACTGAATCGTCAGGTCGAATTCCCCCGCGACGCGCGGGTACAGATCGGGCGGCGCGATGCCTCCGATGAAAAACGTGCTGCTGCGGAGCACCACGTGCGCGCCGCGCGCCATCACCTTGCCGATGCCCGACGCGTTCCCTTCGTACGTGCCGAGAACCGCCGGCAGCCCGCCCACCGTCGCCGATGTCAGGTCCGTCGCCTTGTAGCCCGACTCGCGCATGTGCTGCTGCGCCACCCGATCGAGCGAGCTCCCGGGCCGCGCCTCGATGGTGCGCAGCACGATGAACACCTTGTTCCCCGGCTCCTGCGCCACGACCTGCTCGTCGCTGTTTGTAATCTCCCACCCGTCGGGAAACTCGAGCGCGAAGCGCAGCGGCGGGTGCAGGAACACGTTGCCGCGGACGATGCCGTCTTCCGGGTTGTCGCCGAAGACGAGGCCGTCGATGCGCGCGAGATAGCCGTCGCGATCGACCAGCCAAGTGCCTGGAGCGGAGTCGGAGGACCGCACCTTCTTCACCGTCTCGCCGACGCGCGCCGCGCGGTTCTCCGGCTGCGGATGCGTCTGCAGCCAGTTCGGCGTGCCGTTGCGATCCGCCGTCTCCGCAATCCGTGCGAGCGTCGTCAGGAACGCGGGCACTTCGTCGGGGTCCCATCCGCCGGCCGCGGTGTACGCCGCACCGAGCGCATCGGCCTGAATCTCGTCGTCGCGCCCGAACTTGAGGAACAGCACGCCGATGCCACCTTCGGCGAGATCGCTGAACGGGCGGATCGCGGGCACGAAGATGCTGCCGACCAGCACGCCGAGCGACGCCCCCATGCCGCGCGTATATTGCTGCGCCGAATGGCGCGCCGTGACATGGCCGATCTCGTGGCCGAGCACGCCGACCAGCTGCGCTTCGTTGTCGAGATACGGCAGGATACCGCGCGTGATGTAGATGAACCCGCCGGGCAGCGCGAACGCGTTGACCGCCGGCGAATCGAGCACCGCGAAGCTCCACGGCAGGTTCGGCCGCTGCGAGCTGCGCGCCATGCGCATCCCGAGATCCTGCACGTAGCGCTGCAGCTCGGCGTCCTCGTATAGCCCCATCTCCTGCCGTACTTGCGCGTCGAGCTCTTTGCCGACCGAAATTTCCTGCGCCTCGCTCATGAACGACAGCTCGCGCTTGCCCGTCACCGGGTTAGTCGCGCACGCCGCCGTCATCACGACGACGGCAATCAGTGCGAGCAGAAGTTGCATTTGGCTACCAGCTACAGGCTACCAGCTACCAGCTATTTAAGCGCCGCGAGATTTTCGGCGTTCCATAACAGGTGCGGCCGCAGCGGCGACGGCGTCGCGTTCAGCGTGCGCAGGCCCGTCGCGATGCGGACGCGGGGCGTGCCGAAGAAGATCGCCGGCATGTGCTGCAGGTAAATCTTCTGCGCGTCGATGAAGGCCTGCAGGCGCTCGGCGCGATCGAACGTGCCGGCGTTCTTCAACATGAGCTGATCGATCTGGCGCTCCCAGTCGGCGGGAACACGCCTGCCCTGAGCGGAGTCGAATGGGCCATTCCACACGTGCCTGGCGCCCGAGCTGAGCCAGAAATCGAGGTTCATCGCCGGATCGGTGTCGCGCATCTCGATGCGATCGTACATCGCGTCGTAGTTCCCCTTCTGCCGGCGGGCGGCGAAGGCGACGGGGTCGAGCGGGGTCACGTCCATCCGCACGCCGATCGTTTTCAGCGTGGCGGCCAGAAATTGCGCCGCGCGCACGGACGAAGACACGTCGCGGCGAATCAGCAGCGTGAACCGCAGCGCCCGCCGGGTCGCATCGTCGAGCAGGCCGTCGCCGTTGCGGTCGCGCAGCCCCTGCTCTTCGAGCATCGCGCGCGCGAGCTGCGGGTTCCCCATGCCGAGCGGAAAGTCGGGGTTGAACCATCGAAGGTTGGCGGGGCTGACCGGCCCGGCCATCGGATCGCACGCGCCGTAAAACACCTGCTTGCAGTACTCGCGGCGATCGACCGCCGTCGAGATGGCCAGCCGCAGCTTTTCGTTCGTCAGCCAGGGCCTGTCATCCGAGCTTGCCTCGCCGGAGCCTTGGCGAAGGCGGGCGAACCACAAGGCATCCGCATCGAGACCCGGCCCGAGCTCGTAGAGACGCAGCTTGCCGCTCTGCTCCAGCTTCTTGACCGCCTCGAAATCTTCCGCGCGCACCGGCGCATCGTTGAAGTCTTCGTCGATACTCGTAGACCTCGTGATAGCGGTAGGGCTCGCGACACCGGTAGGGCTCGACTTTAGTCGAGCTTCGGTCAGCACAATCTCATCCAGGTACGGCAGCGCCGACCCATCACCCGCCTTGCGCCAGTAATGTGGATTTCTCCTGAAAGTACGTAGGCCGGGCGTTGCGGTACGTCGGCCGGGTCCTTTTGGACCCGGCATCTCTACGAACGGTCCGAACCCCGCAATCGGATATCCGTCGAGCACGCGCAGCCCCGGCGCGAACGGCGCGTTGAAGCGGATTTCCACCGTCAGCGGATCGATCGCGCGCACGGCCATCGAGGGCAGCCTGTCCGCCGTAGCGATGGGTGATGGGGCGCGTAGGCGGAATGCGAGGGACGCGGCTACGTCCGTGCTGGTCAACGCCGTGCCGGCGGCCGAGGTGAGGCCGGGGCGCAGCTTCACCATATATATAAGGTGGCCGGCGTCCTCGATCCACGACTCGGCGAGCCAGGGCTCGAGCTCGTCGGAGCTGCGGTTGACGCGCACCATTGTCGCGCCCGTCAGCCGCTCCGCCGCAAGCGCCATCGCATCGGTCGAGCCGGTCAGCGATCCGCCGCGCGGCAGCGCCGTCTCGAGCGTCGCGTCAGCACTCGATGGCGAGCCGGTCGTTCCATTCGTTGCGGAAGGCGGGCTTGCCCCGCCGGAGCCTTGGCGAAGGCGGGCGTCGGACGTGATCCACCAGACAAGAAAGGTGGCCACGCCGATGATGGCCGCGATGGCGAACGCGGCGTACACCCGAGACGAGGGGGGCGCCGGTCGTGGCTTAGTAGGCCCGGCCAATTTCCGCCACACCGGCCAATCGCTTGGCCATCCGTTCGACGCTGCTCACGGCAGGCGTAATTTGCATGCAAATTTCCTTGGCGGTGCTGCCCGCTCCGGTGGCACAAGGCTTCAGCCTTGTCCTCGTCATCAAGCGGGCCAACTTATTAGCTGACGCTCCGCACATCCCGCCCCCGTCAGGCACCCGCATCGTACTGCACCAACTCTCGGCACCGCAACGACTTAGCGCGCGCGCGCGTAGCGCCTGCGTTTCCTGGCACGCGCTTCGCCATACGGAAACCTCGATAGCAGTCATCGAGACCCAGAACAGAGAGAGAAAGGCGGAGATGTTCGAACAGCACCTCGGGCGGAGCGTCACCATCGATCAGGCCGCGACCCTGCTGCAGGTCTCACGGCGCACCATCTACAACCGCATCCGCGACGGCAAGCTGCAGACGATTCGCACCATCGGCGGATCGCAGCGCGTGCTGGTCTCGTCGCTCGACGACAACAAGCGCCCGTCCTGGACGGGCATCAAGTTCGACAGCACTCCCGGCGACACCACGCCGGAATCGTAACAACCGTTTCGGGAGACGCAGCCATGAAATTGCTCGACAAAGGCGTGTGGGGAACTCGGCCCGCCGTACGTAGGGCGGGTCCTATTGGACCCGCCGCGATTGTGGCGGCTGCCCTGCTCTTCCTCACCTCCTCACCTGCCTGGGCACAGTCACGCCTCTCCCCCAGCCTGCAGAAACATGTGGACTCCCAATCGGCGCAGACCGTAGACGTCATCGTCCACGGGTCGCCCGACGAGATACGCGCGATTGCGGCGCGCCACGGGCTGCGGATCAAGAAGACCTTGCTCGAAGGCGCCGTGCTGCAGGCGAGCGCCGCGGGCATCGAGGCGCTGGCTGCCGACGTCGATCATCTGTCGCGCGACGTCGACGTCGCGTCGTTCATGTCGGTGTCGAACGCCGCGATTGGCGCAGATCAAGTCCAGGCGGGGCTCGCGGGGCTTTCGCCGTTCACCGGCGCCGGCATCGGCGTCGCGCTCATCGACTCGGGCGTCTGGACCGGCCACCGCTCGCTCGCCGGCAAGGTTGTCTACGCGAAGGATTTCATAAACGGTGAACGGTCAACGGTGAACGCCCAGGATCCGTACGGGCACGGCACCCACATCGGCGCCACCATCGCGGGCAGCTCGCCGTATCCGCAGGACTCGAACTGGCAGATTCCGTTCCGCGGCGTCGCGCCCGGCGCGCACCTCATCAGCCTTCGCGTGATCGGCGCCGACGGCATGGGCAAGGCCAGCGACGTGATCGACGCCATCGACTGGGCCATCAGGAACCGCAAGCGCTTCAACATCCGCGTCATCAATCTCTCGCTTGGCGGTCCTGCCGAGGAGTCGTACCGGACCGATCCGATGTGCGAGGCGGTGGAGCGCGCGGTGCAGGCAGGTCTCGTCGTGGTGGTGGCCGCGGGCAATCGCGGCAAAGACGCGGCAGGCAACAGCGTGCACGGGCTGATCGAGTCGCCCGGCATCGACCCGTACGTCATCACGGTGGGGGCGCTCAACACGAAGCAGACGGCGGCGCGGTCGGACGACGAGCTGACGACGTATAGCTCGAAGGGGCCGACGGCGGTGGATGGGCTGCTGAAGCCCGACATCGCGGCGCCGGGGAACAAGATTGTGTCGGCCGAGGCGCAGGGGTCATCGCTGATTGCGGAGAACCCCTCGATGCACACGTCGGGATCGGGCGCGGATGCCTACGCGACGTTGAACGGGACGAGCATGGCGACGGGGGTGGTGAGCGGCGCGGTGGCGCTGGTGCTCGAGGCGAACACGGGGCTGTCGCCGGCGCAGGTGAAGATGGCGCTGCAGTCGTCGGCGACGTTCATGCCCGAAGTCGGACTCGCCGGCGCCGGCGCGGGAAGTCTGAACGCGGCCGCCGCGATCGGCGTGGCGCTGCACGGTCCGATTCCGCAGACGACTGAAATCAGCGGCGAGACGGTCGAGTCATCTGGAGTCATGACAGCAGTGAGCGCGTCGGTACGGACCGCGAAGAAGCGCGTGAAGAGCCGCGAGCTGATGTGGGGCGACACCATCGTCTGGGGCAAAACGATCGTTTGGGGTAAAACGATCGTCTGGGGAAGCACGATTGTCTGGGGAAGCGTCACCGAGGACAATCCTCTAATTTGGGGCGACACCATTGTGTGGGGGAGCGCGAGTGCGGTTGTAGGTGGGTAAGAATTCGATCACAACTCTGTTCACCAGAGAGGATGGACGATGCACTCAGTAATCATCTGGGGAAGTTAGGCCGATAGATCCGTTAGCCGGATCTATGACTCAGGCACAAACGAACTCGCCGAAACAATTCTCCGCACTCGACTTCGGCGGAAAACTGTTTGTGGGCGCCATCGTCATCGCGGGGGTTGCGGTGATCGCGCATTCGGTTGACGCCCTGCGGTCTACGCCGGTCACGTCGCAATGGTTCGTCCTGGCCGCACTTACGTTACTCAGTGGCTCCATCACCATCAAACTACCCGGGATTGACGCGTCGATCTCCGTATCAGAGACGTTCGTTTTCACGGCGGTCTTGTTGTTCGGAACTGCAGCTGGAACGATCATCGTAACGCTTGACGGCTTGATCATTTCTCTATGGCTCTGGCGAAAAGGCATCGGATTCCACAAACTGCTGTTCAACATGACGGCGCCGGCGCTGTCGATCTGGCTGGCCGCGCAACTTTTTTTCTTCGTCGCAGGAGTTCCTCCGCTAACCCAGGAAGCATCGAGTCTTCCCGCACTCCTGCCAGGCCTTCTTGTGTTCGCAGTCGTCTATTTCCTCCTCAACAGCTGGCTGATGGCGGCTGCGGTCAGCTTCGAAGAGTCGTCAAGCCCACTCGAAATATGGAGACACAATTTCCTGTGGCTCTCCCTCAGTTTCTTCAGTGGCGCGTCGGTATCCATCCTTTTAGTTTCCATCAGCAGAGAAATAAACCTCACGGCGCTCGCAGTGATAGTTCCGCTGCTAGTCGTTTCCTATCTTACGTATCATACGTCCATGGCGCGTGTTGAAGACGCTAACCGCCACGTCGACGAACTCAATCACCTGTATTTATCAACCATTGAAACGCTCGCCATGGCAATTGACGCGAAGGACCAGGTGACTCACGGGCACATCCGCCGCGTCCAAGAATACTCGGTCGCGCTCGCCCAACAGATGGGCGTCGATGATGAAAAACTCATAAAGGCAATCGAAGCCGCCTCCCTGCTCCACGACATGGGGAAGCTTGCTGTGCCGGAGCATATCCTCAACAAGCCGGGCAAGCTCACAGGCGACGAGTTCGAAGTCATGAAGACACATTCCAGCGCGGGCGCCGACATCCTGGCGGCCATCGAATTTCCATATCCCGTTGTCCCCATCGTGCGCCATCACCATGAGAACTGGGACGGGACTGGATACCCGGACCAGTTGACGGGAACGGATATTCCTATCGGTGCGAGAATCCTCTCAGTCGTTGATTGTTTTGACGCCCTCACCTCTGATCGCCCGTACCGCAGGAAACTGAGTGAATTCGATGCAATAGCCATCCTTTTGGAACGACGAGGCACGATGTACGATCCGCTCGTCGTGGATGTGTTTATCGAAATGCAGCGGAATATCATCTTAGTAACAACCAAAGAGAGTGCGCACAAAGACCCCGGTTATCCTCTGGGGTTTACCGCACCCTCCCAGACTGTGTAGGACGTCATACAGCGGCCTAGGACCGACACCGTGGAGCGCGCGAGATGCTTATCGAACCGCCGCCAGAGGTTCTTTCGGCACTACAACTGATTCGACGGGGACGATTTACCGAAACCGTCGAATCTCTCGAGCGCTTTTCTGCGAGCATCCACTCTCCGCGAAAGAGGGATTTTCTCGCCCTGGCGCTCCTCGCTGACGCCCTCCAGCGTATTGGACGAAATGCAAACGCCGAACTCCTCGCGTTCCACAACCTACACAAGAGCGCTCATTTACCGCAAGTCTGCGCGCGATTTCATCTAGTCCTCGGGAATGTCCTCCGTGAGCGCGGAAATGTCGCGCAAGCAGTCGAGCACTTCCAAATTGCAATCGGCCTCTCAGTATCCGAGCGGGAATTGTCTTGCTGGGTCCAACTACGCCTCATGGCGGCGATTGCCGAGCTAAATGGCCGCGAAGCGGCTATCGCGCGACTCGAACAAGTTAAACAAACACTAACAAGATTCGGCGACGCTCGACCCTTTGCCGCACTCCACTTATGGTTTGTTGAAAACGACACAATGCGGGGAGATGTGGACAGCGCGCGCCGTCACTTACAAACTGCAGATTCCCTGCTCGTCGAAATTGATGACGTTTGGCTTCGAGGATACTTGGCAATCAACAGTTCCGTCGTCCATTACTACCGCGCTGACTTTGGGGAGGCGCGTCGATGGGCAGAGATCGCTATCGCGTGCTCTCGTGTATCTGGCCATCGCACAACCAAACGCGCAGCTCACACCAATCTTGGATATTTTGAATTTGCCGTAGGTCAGTTTTGCAAAGCGGAAGAGTATTTCCAGAACGCTTTAGAATGTTGTGAAAGCGGCTCCGCAAATGAAGTAGCGATTCTGAACAATATTGCAGAGACCAAAATGCAGCGAGGTGATCTGGAGGGCTGCAAACTGATGCTTGCGAAATTGGATCAGCTTGCTGGCGACAGCAAGGACGCTAACCGGCGACATTACAATGCGTGGACTCTACAAACGAAGGTTCGCTTAATGCTCCGCGAGGGACGAGCCTCGGAAGCGAGAATTGTGAGCGAAAGCATACGCCCGCTAGTCGAGGAGTCACCTCGAGCTCGAGTTGCTACTGAATGTCGGCTGTTGTCGGCCGAGGCTCTCTTAGACAAGAGCCCCATGGCAGCAGCGGATAGTCTTTCCCCAGTGCTTGAGGCGACAACTCAGCTTGCGCCAGATCTATTTGCTGAGGCAGAACTCGTTTCTGGAAAGGTGCTTGAAGCGTCGGGAGCCATCCATCTTGCCCGAGTTCGCTTGGAGCGAGCGGTAAATACCTTCGGCGCGATCGGACACTTCATCGGCAAACAACGCTCGCTTGACCAACTGGGCTCTCTGGCACCTCTTCCAATACAAGCCACGAACGAGGCTGCCTGCGAGCGAGCGGTTGATCGCTTTCGAGCGTTGCTTGACCTTCGCAGCCGCCCAGAACTGTTTGGATATGAAGCTGTGTTGTTGCTTCAAGAATTGAGGTGCTCTTCCACTATTACTTTACTTGCGGGAGAGGGATGCGACCAGCATCTCCTCCGGGCATCCTCTATTGACGGTGACTACGACAAATCAACGTCGGATATTTCACTCGTGTTCGGGCAAGATCGAGGGAAACAAGTGACACTCTCGTTTACACCCTTACGGGATCCGAAGTCCACACTAACTGCTCTGAGTTTTAAGCGAATCATCGAGCAGCTTTTATCGATTGGAAACGCCGAATCCGAGTTCAGCGATCAAGAAGTAATATGGACGACAAGCGCCGGAACGTCAGTCAGGCAGGGTGTGGTTTTTGCGTCTGGCGCGATGGTGGGAATCTTAAGAACCGTAAAGCAGATCGCTGGCACCGATGTGAGCGTTCTCATAACCGGCGAAACTGGCACCGGCAAAGAGGTCATCGCAAAGACGATTCACGAACATTCGCGCAGAACGGCGTTGCCGTTTCTGGCCTTGAATTGTGCGGCTGTTCCGAGAGATCTATTGGAGAGCCAGTTGTTCGGTCATCGAAAGGGGGCTTTTTCCGGCGCTGCTGAATCGCATCAAGGCATCGTGAGGGCGGCCAACGGAGGCACGCTCTTCTTGGACGAAATCGGAGAAATCCCGCTTGATATGCAGGCGAAGCTGCTTCGCTTTCTCGAAATGAGTGAAGTGCATCCTGTGGGCGAAAGTCACCCGGTCAAAGTGAACGTCCGCCTGATTTTCGCAACAAACGGCGACCTCGAAGACGCCGTCAACCAAAATCGCTTCCGCCAGGACCTGTACTATCGACTCAACGTGATTCCAATCAAACTGCCTCCGCTACGAGAACGCCGCGATGAAATCCCGGCTCTCGCGCATTTGTTCTCGCAGCGGTTCGCTGCTGAGTTTGAAAAGGAGCCGCTGCGATTCTCCTCGAGCGCCATGGAATTGCTCATCCTGTATTCGTGGCCGGGAAACATCAGACAGCTGGCGAACGAAGTCAGACGCCTCTCTGTATTGATGGAATCAGGAGCCTGTGTCGAGCCCGAGCACCTGTCGCCGCAGTTGCAGGCGCAGAAACCGCGTTCGCGAGCTGATGCTGATGAGGACACGCCGCAGATGCGGATCCGAACCGATCAGCCTCTGGAAAAGGCCACGGCGGACCTGGAGTCCGAGATGATCAAGCGCGCGCTGCGCCAGGCAGGCGGACGCGTGTCAGCCGCGGCCTCGTCTTTGGGGATTTCTCGAAAGGGCCTGTACTTGAAGCGGCTGCGCCTCGGGCTCACGCACAACAACGTTCGAGCCCACTAGGCCAAGCTGAACACGCAGTAATTGAATGACTGCACGGCACCCCACGGCGTCCGATGACCTTCCGAGAGGCTCTCCACGAGGACGAAATCCGGGCCCAGCTCCCGGGCCAGCGCATCGGGCGAATAGCGCGCGACAGGCAGGCCGCTGCACTTCTCCGGCCCATCCGGCGCAAACGTCGCGATGAGAATGGTTCCGCCCGGTTTCACCGTGCGCCGCACGCGCTCCACGTACCGCGCCCGGTCCGCCGGCTCCGTGAGGAAATGAAACACGCCAGCCACTCCACCGTCGATGCGCTCGCACCCAGCCGCTGCCGCGCGCGGCGCAGCGCCGCCGCCGCCGACATCGATGACACACGACCGGGCGGTCAGCCCAAACCGGCGGAGCAGGTGCAGCGACCGGCGGTCCATCTTCATCTAAATGTAGGCCGAAACCCGACTGTGCGGCGCCATTGGTGCCAGCCGCAAGTATCCCCTTGAGAATTTGCGGCTCGGGCGGCGGCGAGACCCCGCCCGACCCGGAACCAACTTCCGTGCAGTCCCGTTACGTCCATCGCGCGACAAATGCCGCGGGCATCGTCGTGTTCGTGCCTGGCGTGTTCGGCGACGCGACACAGACGTGGGTGAACACGACGTCTATGCGGTCGACTACATGTCGCCCTATTTCACCTCCGCCTCCAACATCGAGGAGATCGCGCGGCGATCTTCCTGTCGACCCCCGCGCAAGGCGCGCCGGTGGCCGATGCCGCCAGCTGGCTCACGATGAACCCGCAGCTGAAGAACATGCAGCCGTCCGATTTCAACGCGTTCCTGCAGGTGCTCGAACACGACTGGCAGAGCCTGCTGCGCGAGCGCGACTTCCAGCGAGACAGCTATCCGCAGTCGTAGCGGACATCGCCAAACCGGCGGACGCCGGCACCGATCCGTACGCGTGGGCGAAGGCGCGCCTGCAGCAGGCCGACACCCTCGCGCGGTTCAACCAGGCGCCCGCCGACACGCCGATCGCCGGCACGGCCGCGTTCAGGGAAATCACGGCGGCCGGCGCGCCCCCCTCTGAAGCCGCGACGTGGTCGAACGCGCTCGGCGACAACTACCGGACCGCCGCCCGCCTCGATCCGGCGAATGCGCTGTATCCGGCCAAGCTGGGCAGCAGCCTCACCCGGCTCGGGCGGTACGACGAGGCGATCGCGAACCTGCGCAAAGCGATCTCACTGGATCCGACGGTGGGCTGGTATCACGGAGAGCTGTGCGACGCGCGCGCGCGCGCCGGCCGCGGCACCGACGCGACGACCTCGTGCCAGGCCGCGGTCAGGCTCGATCCGAAGATGAGCACCGATCAGCGCACGTGGGAGCAGCTGATGAAAGGCACCTGGAAACCATCCCGCGGCAGCGACTCGATCTTCAAGCCCGCCGGCGATTAGAAGGCCGTCCGGACTCCGAACCGGAACGCGCGCGACGGTCGAAACGCCGGCGACGGGACCGCGCTGATCTTCAACTGTGGGCCGTTCCGCAACAACGCGCTGACCCCGAACGTCGCGTCCCACTGCAACCGGTGGGTCGCTGGATCTGTCACGGAGTTGCCGGCGGCGCGCAGTGTGGCAGGCATCGGCACGGGCGGCATGGGGAAGCATTCATGAGCAACGGCACTGAAGACGTCGCCGAACCTGTCGAGCCGCGCCGTCCACAGATGTCGATACCCGCTGATCCAAGCATCCAGCTCGCGAAACGGCACAGCCCGTAGCGAGCACACCCGCCTCTGCCCATCGGGACGCACGTTCACCAACCCGCCCTCGTGCAGGATGCGCAGGTGCCTCGATACACCGGACTGGTCGATGTCCACCGTGCCGACGATGTCGTTCACGGGCTGCTCTCCGGGCAACGATGATCGGGGTCAGCATCCACACGCTCGTGGAGGTCGCGCAGGCGATAGTACGGCACGGAGGGATACAGATGGTGAACGGCATGATACATCTCGTGGCCTTTCAGGAACACACCATAGAAGATGCCCTCCTGATTGCGACTCTCGCCTTTCGCATCGAGGCGATCGCCCAGCTCGGCCCAGATA
>CAYHHH010000127.1:0-12606 GCA_964356125.1 uncultured Bifidobacteriaceae bacterium
AGCTGTCGGACGCACATGAGGCGAAAGAGGATGAGCTGAAGGCCGTCGCACGCAAGGTCCGACTCCTCTTCACGACAAGCTTCATGTTCAACAGAACGCCAGCGGGGGGCGCCGAAGGCATCACCGCTGACGACATCGAACTGCCGCTGACGTTCCCCTCGATGCGCTACGCTGCGTTCTCTCCGCAGGGCGCGCGTGGCCGCTTCAACTTGATAGTAGGTGGCTGGCGGCTTCGCGATCTGGTGCCGTTTCTCGTCATGTGGTTGCTCACGACAGAAGACGTCGGCATGTCGCGCTGCACGGCACCAGCTTTTCGAGACTGGCAGGAGGACTGCGGTCGGTTTTTCATCGGCACGGGACTCGGCCGGCCGAGACTGGTATGCAACGACAAGTGCGGCAGTCGCGTGAAGGCCAAGGCAAGGCGCACAAAGGAGAAGGAAGAACGCGAGGCCCGGAAGGCAGCACAACGGACGGAGTCCAGACAGCAAGGGAGGAAGAAGCGATGAAGAAGCGCACCAAGGGCGACGGCTCTCTCTACCGGCGTGGCCGCATCTGGTGGATCTCCTACCTGCATCCCGACGGCTCGCGCAAGTCGGAGTCCACGGGCAGCGAACGCCGACCCGTGGCTCTCAATCTCCTGCGCAAGCGCACCGGGGCGGGCGCGAACAACCTTCCCGTCGTCGCGCGGGCCGAGCAGCTCGTCTTCCACGACGCCGCGAAGATGGTGATCGATGACTTCGTCGCCAATCACGCCCACGATGCGAACGCGAAGAGCGTCGTCAAGGCGCTGTCGGTCCAGAAGCGACGCGCCGCCACGGGCCACCTGGCGGAATACTTCGGCCTTCGCCGCAAGCTCGTAGGCATCACGCGTGATCAAATCGCGGCCTACGTCGCCAAGCGGTTGGGAGACACGATCGTCACCCGCAAGTCGCGCAGCGTGACGTTGGAAGACGGCACCGTGCAGACGACTGCCGAGGCGCGGAAGCCGGTGAGCCCGGCGACGATAAACCGAGAATTGCAAACCCTCAAGAGGATGTTCTCTCTGGCCATCCAGAGCGGGCGCATCGCCACGAGGCCGCACATCGAGATGCTGAAGGAAGCTCCACCGCGCGCCGGATTCTTCGAGCGCGAACAGTACGAGGGCGTGCTGCGGCGCCTCCCTGCTGAACTACAACCCGTCGTGACGTTCTGCTACATCACCGGCTGGCGCATGTCAGACGAGGTGCTCCCGTTGGAGTGGCGACAGGTGGACTTCGGCGCGTCCGAGGTCAGGCTCGAGCCCGGCTCGACGAAGAACCGCGAGGGCCGCACGTTTCCCTTCACGAGCGAACTCCGCGACATGCTCAAGGCGCAGCACGTCGAGCACGAGCGGCTGAAGAAGGCCGGGCACATCTTCCCGAACGTGTTCTTCCGAGAGGTCGCGAAGGGGCGTGGCGGCGAGAAGAAGCCGAAGGCAATCACGAGCCTCAACAAGGCGTGGAAGGCGGCGTGCCGGGCGGCCGGGTGCCCTGGGCGCATCCCGCACGACATGCGGCGAAGCGCGGTGCGCAACTTGGTGCGCGCCGGGATCTCCGAGCGCGTCGCGATGATGCTGACGGGCCACAAGACGCGGTCAGTGTTCGAGCGCTACAACATCGTGAGCGGAGGCGACCTCAAGGACGCTGCGCGGTTGCTCGACGTGGCCGCGACGCGCACCGGCACGCGCTAGTTCCCCCTCAACTGAAGTGGAGGCTCTGAACCGATGTCAGCCGAAGACGACATGAAGCGATACGAACGAGATCAGAATCGGCAGTTGTTCGACGAGCTTGCAGAGATGCAGCGGTGCGAGCAACGGGGAATCGAAGCGAAGGAACTCGCTGATGCTTTCACCCGGCGAGCACTGCGGGAAGAACAAATCGACAAGCTCAGGCCGCAGGTCGTTGAACTTGGACGGCTCGCTGGAATGTCAGACTTGGACGCACACACTTGGGCATTCGATCTGGTGCGAGAAGCTAAACGGCTGATGTAGGGCCCACTGCCGCCCGCAGGCCCCACTCAAAAAGATATGCTACAGATATGCTACATTCCGCCTGAAAACCGGCCCCGTGGCCGCCTTCAGGCTGGTGCAGCGTGCGTATTTGTTAGCAATTTTGGAGGCGCCGCCCGGATTTGAACCGGGGATGGAGGTTTTGCAGACCTCTGCCTTACCACTTGGCGACGGCGCCCCTCTGACGGTGGGAAATGAAAGTAAAAAGTAAAAAGTAGAAAGTAGAAAGTTGGAGCGGGAAACGGGATTCGAACCCGCGACTTCGACCTTGGCAAGGTCGCACTCTACCACTGAGTTATTCCCGCTCTGCAGCCAGTTAAAGTACCACACGGATTGGACTTAACGCAAGGTGACGCGGCGCAGCACGTCCGCCGCTTCCTCTGGTCCCGTGGGGTTGATGTAGAACCCGGTGCCCCACTCAAAGCCGGCCACCCGCGTCAGCTTCGGCATGATCTCGACGTGCCAGTGATAGAAATCCGTCGCGCCCGCCTCTTCCTGCAGTGGCGAGCTGTGGACGATCAAGTTGTACGGGGGCGTCAGCAGCGTCGCGTTCATCCGCTGCAGGATTTCCTTCAGCATCCGCGCGAGGCTCGCGAACTCACCTGGCGTCGCGTCCTCAAACCGCGACCGATGCTGCTTGGGGATCAGCCACGTCTCGAAGGGGAACCGCGGCGCGTAGGGCGCAATCGCGGCGAAGTCGGAAGATTCTGCGATCACCCGCGCGCCATTCTTCACTTCCTGCCGGACGATGTCGCAGAACACGCAACGTTCGCGTAGCTGAAAATGCCTTTTCGCGCCGAAGAGCTCTTCCTTGAGCTCGCGCGGCACGATCGGCAGCGCGATAAGCTGCGAGTGCGAGTGCTCGAGCGACGCCCCCGCGGCCGCGCCGTGATTCTTGAAGATGACGATGTGCCGCAGGCGCGTGTCCTTCTTCAGATCCAGCACGCGCTCGCGCCACGCCCAGAACACCTTCTCAATCGCCCCCTCGTTCATGGTCGCCAGGGTCTGATCGTGACGGGGCGTCTCGATGATCACCTCGTGGGCGCCGATGCCGTTCATCCGGTCGAACAGCCCCTCGCCCTCGCGATCGAGGCTGCCCTCCACGCGCAACGCCGGATATTTGTTCGGCACCACGCGCACGTCCCAGCCGTTGCCGTTGCGATACGAGAGGATTTCCGGCGGCGTCTTGTCCTCGTGCCCCTGGCAGAACGGGCACTGCTCGTCCCCCTTGGTGGTGACCGTGTCGATCTGAAAATCTGTGGGGCGCTTCTGGCGCTCGGTCGAGATGATGACCCAGCGGCCCGTGACGGGATCTTTTCTCAGGTCGGCCATGAACTATCGCTGCAGCGAGTGCATATCGAAGGCCCCTCTCACCAATTCTATCGTGGGCGTGCCCTGCTGTTCGAGGATCGAGACCACGTCAAACCGGCACGCGACGCTCGTCAGCCGCTTGACGCACAAGTATGACGCGGCCATCCGGCTGAGGCGTTGCCGTTTCTGCCACGTCACCGACTCGAACGGTGTGCCGAAATTGCCGCCCGAGCGCGCCTTCACCTCGACGAAGACCAACACGCCGCCGTCACGCGCCACGATGTCGAGCTCGCCGCAGCGGGTGCGAAACCGGCGGTCGACGATGACATAACCGCGCTTTTCGAGCTCAGCACACGCGAGATCCTCACCACGCTTGCCCAGGGATTGACGGTGATCCATGGGGGCCGCATGAGCAATTTCCTTGCCCCTTGCCCTTTGCCCCTCGCCCCTTACCCCTATCATTTCCTTTTCCACCGCGTCCCCGTGGGCCCGTCCTCCAGCACGATCCCGGCATCGAGTAACTGTTGTCTGATCCGGTCCCCCTCCGCGAAGTCGCGGCGCTTGCGGGCGTCCTGGCGCGCGGCGACCAGGCGATCGATCTCGTCGGCCGGCAGCGCGGTCTGTGAATCCTCGCCGCGCCGCAGCGCGAGCACGCCGAGCACCTGGTCGAATCGATCGAACGCCGCCTTCACGACCGGCACGTCGCCGGCGCCGAGCTCGCCGTTGTCTATCGCCGCGTTCAGTACGCGCACGAGCTCGAACATCGCGCCGAGCGCGCCGGCGGTGTTCAGGTCCTGCTCCATCGCCTCTTTGAACTGCCCTTCGGCCGCCTGCACTTTCGCGGCGATCTCCGCGTGCGCGCCGCCTGCCGTCACGCGCTCGAGGCGTTCGACACAATCGGCGAGCCGCCGCAGCGATTCCTCGGCCTGGCTCATCGCATCCCAGCTGAACTTTACCTGCTTGCGGTAGTGCGTCGCGATCAGCAGATACCGCAGCGTCGACGGCCGGTATCCCTTCGCGACGATATCGGGGAGGTTGAAGACGTTGCCGAGCGACTTCGACATCTTCTCTTCGTCGATGAGGAGATGCTCGACGTGGAACCAGAATCGCGCGAACGGCGTGTTGGTCGCCCCTTCGCTTTGCGCGATCTCGTTCTCGTGATGCGGGAAAATCAGGTCGACGCCGCCGCAATGGATGTCGATCGGCGGCTCGCCCAGCAACCGCAGCGCCATCGCAGAGCACTCGAGGTGCCAGCCGGGACGGCCGCGGCCGAAGCCGAAGTCCCAGCTCGGTTCGTCAATTTGTCCCGTGGGGCCCTCCCCGCTGGGCTTCGTCGCCTTCCAGAGCACGAAGTCGCGCGCGTTGTCTTTGTCGTAGTTGTCCGAGTCGACGCGGGCGCCGGCCTTCAAGCCGTCGTGGTCGAGGCGCGCGAGACGGCCGTACTGCGGCAGCGTCGCAATCTTGAAATAGACGGACCCTTCGCTCTCGTATGTGTGGCCGTTCTTCTCGAGCGCGCGCACGAGCTGCCCCATCGCCTCGAGGTTGGCCTCATCAGTCGCGCGCGGCCGCTCTTCCACGTCCTCGAGCCCCAGCGCGCGCGAGTCGTCCAGGAATGCCTCGATCCATTGGTTCGTGTACTCACGCAGCGGCTTCCCCGCCTTCTGCGCGCCCACAATCGTGCGATCGTCGACGTCGGTGAAGTTCACCACCTCCCGCACGTTGTAGTGCTCGAGATGTCGAAGCGTCCGCCGCAGCACATCCACCGCCATGAACGTCCGGAAGTTGCCGATGTGCCCGCGGCTGTACACCGTAAGCCCGCACGCGTACATGCGGACGAGATTGTCCTGGGAGGGTGTGAACTCTTCTTCCGTTCGAGTCAGCGTGTTGTAGAGGCGCATCACAATCCCATTCGGTCGAACAAATCGCGCGCGCGCGCGCGATCGGCCTCGATCTGCGCTTTCAGCGCGTCCATGCCGTCGAATGTCTTTTCGTCGCGCAAACGCTGCACGAAACCGAGCCGCAGCTTCGCGCCGTACATGTCGCGCGTGAAGTCGAGCACATGTGTCTCGATGATGTTCTCTTCGCCGCTCTCGAACGTCGGCCGCGTTCCGATGTTCGTGATCGCCTGATACGCCATCCCGTCGATGTTCGCCGTCGTCGCGTACACCCCGGCGGGCGGCACGAGCTCATTCTCGGGGCAGAGATTCGCCGTCGGAAAGCCCAGCCCGCGGCCGCGCTTCTGCCCCTGCACGACAGTGCCGTCGAGCGCGTAGTAATGACCGAGCAGGGCTCCCGCTTCGTCGACCCGCCCTTCGGCAATCAACCGGCGTACGCGCGTGCTGCTGACGACGAAGTCTTTGTAGCGGACCGGATCGATCTTCTCCGCCCGAAACCCGTACCGCGCGCCGAGGCTCCGCAGCAGCGAGAAGTTGCCGGAGCGATCGTGGCCGAACAGGAAGTTCGCCCCCACCCACACTTCGGCGACGTGCAGCCACTCGACGAGCACCGAGCGCACGAACGTTTCGGGATCCCATCCCGCCAGCTCCGGCGTGAAACGGACGATGGCGACGCCGTGCATGCCGCCGCGCGCGAGCGCTTCGAGCTTCTGCTGGTGCGTCATCAGCAGCGGGGGCGCTTTGTCGGGACGGACGATCTTCGACGGATGCGGATCGAACGTCATCGCCACGGGCGTCGAGCCGCGCTCCTCGGCTCCGCGCCGCACGCGCTCGATGATCTTCAGATGACCGCGGTGCATGCCGTCAAAATTGCCGAGCGCAAGCACCGGCTGACGCCACAGCTGCGGCCGTGGATCGTCTGGATAGTGAATGACCTGCATCAGAGATCGATCTCGAAAGTCAGGCCATCATATGCCAACTGTACGCCGGCCGGCAGCCGCGCGCAGGTCGCCGCGTGCGGCAGGTCGTGGCTCATGTGCGTGAAGAGCGCGCGCTCCGGCTTCATCCGCTCGATCACCGCGAGCGCCTGGTCGATCGACAGATGTGTGGCGTGCGGCTTCACGCGCAGGGCATCGAGGATGACGGTGCGCACGCCTTCCAGCAGCGGCCACGATGCGTCGGGAATACCGCTGCAATCGGTCATGTAGGCGAACGAGCCGATGCGATAGCCCAGAATCGTGCGCGATCCGTGCAGCAGCGGCACCGGCACGAACGTCGCCGCGCCGAGGCAGAACTCTCCCATCACGCGCGCCGTCACCACCTGCGGGATGCCGCCTCCGTGCGGCGCCTCAGGGCTGAAGACGTAGGAGTAGATGCGGCGCAGATCGTCGAGCGTGCGCGCGTCGCCGTAACACGGTATCGCCGACTTCTGCAGCACGTTGAAGCGCCGCACTTCGTCGAGCCCCATGATGTGGTCGGCATGGCTGTGCGTGTAGACGATGGCGTCGACGCGCTTCAGGCCGTAGGCCAGCGCCTGCATGCGCAAGTCGGGCGAGGTGTCGACGAGCACCGACGGCCCACCGTCTATCTGAATGTAGATGGATGCGCGCGATCGGCGATCGTGCGGATCGGTCGAGCGGCAGGTGTCGCACTCGCAGCCGATCATCGGCACGCCGTGCGACGTGCCCGTACCCAGCACGAGCACCTGGGCGGCGGCAGCGCTCAAGGCGTGATGATTCTCTTTTCCTCGCCCTGCGCTTCCACGAACCGGAGCCGCAGCTCGTAGAGCACCATCTCGAGCAGCTGCCGCTCTTCGGCCGTCAGGTTGCCGCGCGTCTTTTCTTCCAGCAGCGCGAGGATGTCGATCATCTGGCCGGCGGCCTGCAGATCGACCGGACCGGCTTCGGTCTCTCCGGGCTCGAGGCGATCGCCGAAATGCACGGCAGCCGTGGCCGCGAGTGAGAGCACGAACGACGCGAAGTTGATGTTGGGATCAGGCATGACGGTGTCCGGTAAAAAGCGAATGTTAACATTTAAACCACGAAGACACGAAAACACGAAGGGGCTCGATGACTGATACAGGCGAGGCATTCGAGAAGCTGGTGGCCGTGATGCGGATGCTGCGGTCGCCGGAGGGCTGTCCGTGGGATCGGGAACAGACGCTTGAATCGCTCACGCATTACGTGCTCGAAGAAGCGCACGAAGTGGTCGACGCCATCGAGCGCGGCGACATGAGCGCGCTGCGTGAGGAGATCGGCGACCACATCTTCGAAGGGGTCTTTCTCGCGCAAGTTGCCTCCGAGAATGGACGGTTTTCGATAGACGATTCCCTGACGACCGTCGTCGAGAAGCTGCTGCGGCGCCATCCGCACGTCTTCCAGGAGGACGGCCGCGTGCACGACGCCGCATCGAAGGAGCGCGCGCCGTCGGCCGAGGCCGCGCTCGATCGATGGAATGCGCTCAAGGCTGAGGAGCGCGCCGGCACCGGGCAGCAGCCCTCGCTCCTCGGCAGCGTGCCGAAGAGCCTGCCGGCGCTGCTCCGCGCCTACAAGATCGGAAAGCGGGTCGCCACCGTGGGATTTGAATGGACGACCACGAAGGACGTGATGGCCAAGATCGAGGAGGAAGTCGCGGAGCTGCGCGAGACGATCGAGCAGGAGCCTGACAACGCCGCACGCGCTGAGGAAGAGATGGGCGATCTGTTCTTCGCGATAGCGAACCTCTCACGAAGGCTGGGCATCGAGCCGGAGGCGGCGCTGAGAAAAGCGAACGAGAAGTTCACGAAGCGGTTCAACCAGCTCGAAGCCAACTTCCACGCGAATGGCCGCACGCTGGACGGCGCGACGCTCGAGGAAATGGACGCGGAATGGGAAAAGATTAAGGCCTCTAATAAATAAAACCACGATCACACGATTCCGAACGACGAGGTCAACCCGATGGGTGGACACCGGCCGGTCGCGATACTTGACGACGAACGGCTTCTCGCATTCGAACGGTATCTTCTGCGCAGTCATTTCCAGGCAGAAGGCGTTGCGGTACGTCAATTCTGGAAAGCCAGGACCGAGAGCTTTGTGCACCGCGAAGCCGCAGTCCATCGTCTCCTTTACGTATGTCTCCGTCTGTTCATCCAGAGGTGAGGGCACTCGAATCATTGGGTTCTCCTTCGAGCCTTCGAGCTCTTCGCGCCTTCGTGTTTAAGTTTTTGTGGTGCTATCTGCCATGTGTCGTGAGCGTGAGTTTTCGTCCCTTAAACGTGAGGACTCTCACAGAGATCCCATCTGTTTCCACTGTCACTGCCCCATCCTGATCCGTCCTGTAGATCGCCGCGCCTATGTTTCGGTATCGCTCCAGCACACTCGCTGCCGGGTGGCCGAACGGATTCCCCCGCCCGGCGCTGATAACGGCGATGTCCGGACGCAGCGCGTCGAGGAATGCCTGTGAGCTGGAGGTCGCGCTGCCGTGGTGAGGCACCTTGAGGATGCGAATCGGCGCGCGGGCGAACGATGACGCGATCGTCCGCTCCACGTCCCGGCCGATGTCGCCGGTGAACACGAACGACACGCCGCCGTAGCGAATCTCGATCACCTCTGAGTCGTCGTTGCGCACGCGCTGCCGCTCCCAGTCGGGATGCGGCGGGTGATGCACGACGAGATCGACGTCCCCGAAGCTGACGCGATCCGCCGGCTGCAGCGTTCGCCAGACGGTCCCGGCTTCATCCGCGAGCGCGCGCAACTCGCGCGTCGCCGCGTGCGGAGGGACGGGCACCCCTTCCCACACCTCGAACGGCCTGAAATCACGAAACACGCTGGCGGCGCCCCCGCTGTGATCGACGTCGCCATGCGTGACGCTCATGTAATCGAGGCGCCGCACGCCAAGCGCCCAGAATGCCGGCGCAATCACCCGCCCGCCGATATCGAACGTGGTGGAGGCCAGCCCGCCGGCGTCAATGCTCAGCGTTCGCCCATCCGGAAACTGCACGATCGCGGCATCCCCCTGCCCCACGTCGAGAAACGTCACGCGCAGCGGTTGGGATCGCGTGGCAAATGTTGGTGTGACGACAATCCAAAGGCCAGACGCGATCGCACATGCTGCCGCCGATCGCCGCAAGGCCGACCTAAAGGTCGGCACTACGAAAGATGCAGATACAGCCCCAACAAGCGAGGCGTAATACACGCCCATGACCCACAGCGGAGGAGGTGCAAGGCGCCGCGTCAACCAGGGCGCCACGTCGACGAGCGCAGCGCTGCCGATGAGCCCTTCGACGGCCATGTGCGCAACCCATCCGGCCCATCGCGCGGCATCGGGCGACAGCCACGTCAGGCCGGCCGCGGCCATGCCGGCAACCTGGACAAGCGTCATCAGCGGAATTGCCGCGAAATTGACGATGAGCCCCGCGAACGTGACGCGCGAAAACACGAACGCGCCGACCGGCAGAAGCGCGATCTCCGCGCAGGCTGACGCCACGAGCAGGACGGCCGGCGCCCGAAGCCAGGGAGATGCGGGTAACACGTCCGCGAACCTCGACATGCCGACGACAATGCCGAGCGTCGCACCGAACGTCAGCGCGAAGCCGGCATCGACGACCTGAAGCGGATCGACGCAGAACAGAATCGCGGCGGTGAGCGCCGCGACGTTGAGGGGCAGCGTGCGGTGATCGAACAGCTGCGCGGAGAAGTAAATCGCGGCCATCACCGTGGCGCGCGCGACCGACGACCCGCCTTCCACAAGGAACGCATACGACGTGAGCATGAAGATGACGAGCAGGGCCGAGATGCGCGGGCCGCGTCTCATCAGACGTAGCAGGAAGAGGCACAAGCCCGCGAGAATCGCGATGTTGCCGCCCGATATCGCGATGACGTGATACGTGCCCGCTTCCTGCAGCCGGCGCTCGACCGCGGTCTCGAGTCCGGCACGATCGCCAATGAGAATCGCGTTCACCACAGCCGCGGATCGCGCGCTCCATGGCGCGACGCTTGACGCCACCGCGCGCCGGATCGCCGCGCGCATGGATGCCAGCGCTTCCGCCAGCGGCGTGCCCACGCTCGCGACCTCCACGAGCCTGTCGCTCTTCACCGACCCCACCAGCGCCACCCCGCGCCACGCCAGTTGCCGCTCGGCGTCACCCACGCCGGGGTCGAGATACGTCGTCGGTATGCGAAGCGTGGCAGGAAGTGCCACACGGCGGCCCGCGCGCCATTGCAGAATCCGATCGCTCGCCAGCTCGCCGCCGACGCCGATCAGCGCACCTGTCCCGCCGTAGCGGCGCAGCCGCGAAGGCGGACCGCCCGTCACCGATTGCATCGAGCCGTTCAGTTCGATGCGATCGATGAAGATGTCGAGCGTGACGCCAGACGGCCCCTTCAACGCATCCGTCCGCAGCCGCCCTTCCACGTTCGCGAACAATTGCAGTTGTCCTGGCGGGACGTACCGATCGAACACTGCGCGCAGCGGCGCCCGACGCGCGGCGGAATCTGCCTCTCGGCCGAGCACAATACCGGCCGAGACAAATCCGCAGGCAATGAGCACAGTAGTCCAGAGTCCAAAGTCCAGAGTCCAGAGTCTGGAGCGGGAGCTGATGGCAAAAACTGCGATGGCGGTTAGCAGAAGCAGAAACGGAACGGCAGGACTCACTGGCGGAGAAACAAAAACGCCGGCCGTAATGCCGGCACAAAGTGCTATCGCAGGTATGGCCGCGGGACACTGCACGACCGCCGCTGAGCAAAAGTTCTGCCCACAGGCTACCGGCTACAAGCTACCGGCTACCCCTCAGCCCTCGCGGCGATGTCCGCGTGGTAATCCTGAATGGCGCGCACGTCGAGCGCGTGTGTGCGCACGGCGCGGATCGCCTCGACCGCGGCCGACGCCCCGGTGAGCGTGGTGATGCAGGGCACGTTGTGCAGCATCGCCACGCGGCGCATCGCGCGATCGTCGAAGAACGATTCGCGGCCGAGCGGCGTGTTCACGATGATCTGCACCTGGTTGTTGAGAATGTGATCGACGATGTTCGGCCGTCCTTCGTTCACCTTGAAGACGACCTCGACCGGAATCCCGTGGGCGCGCAGATAGGCGGCGGTGCCGCGCGTCGCCACGATGGGGAATCCGAGATCGGCCAGGTTGCGCGCGATCGGCAGCACGTTCGGCTTGTCGTCGTTGTTGACGCTGATGAACGCCGTGCCTTTTTCCGGCAGCCGCTGACCTGCTGCCTGCATGGCCTTCGCAAACGCCGCCCCGAACGTCGTCGAGCCGCCCATCACTTCGCCGGTCGACTTCATTTCGGGGCCGAGAATGGTGTCGACGCCGGGGAAGCGCACGAACGGGAACACCGGCGTCTTCACGAACACGCCGGACACTTCCAGATCTTCTTCGTGGCCGAGCTGCGACAACGTCTTCCCCGCCATCACGAGGGCCGCGATCTTGGCCAGCGGTACGCCGGTCGCCTTCGACAAGTAGGGCACGGTGCGCGACGCGCGTGGATTCACCTCGAGCACGTACACCACATCGTCTTTCAGGGCGTACTGGATGTTCATGAGCCCGATGACTTTCAGCGCCCTCGCGATGCGCCGCGTGTAGTCGCGAATCGTGGCCAGGTGCCGCTCGGCGACGAGATACGGCGGGACGACGCAGGAGCTGTCACCGGAGTGAATGCCCGCCTCCTCGATGTGCTCCATGATGCCGCCGATGACGACGGCGCCTGTGTCATCGGCGACGGCGTCAACGTCGAGCTCGAAGGCATCTTCGACGAACTTGTCGATGAGCACGGGATGCTCGGGTGACGAATCCACGGCGTTCGTCATGTAGCGATCGAGCGTACCCATGTCATACACGATCGCCATCCCGCGTCCGCCGAGCACGTAAGACGGCCGCACGACGACCGGGAACCCGATTTTCTGTGCCGCCTCCCGCGCTTCGTCGCGCGACGTCGCCGTTCCGCTCAATGGCTGTGGAATGCCGAGATCCCACAGCAGCTGCGAAAAACGGCGGCGGTCTTCGGCAAGATCGATCGAGTCGGGCGACGTGCCGAGAATTCTGACGCCTGCGGCCTGGAGCGCGAGCGACAGCTTCAGCGGCGTCTGGCCGCCGAACTGCACGAGACATGCGACGTCGCCGCCACCCGTCCCCTCGCGATCGATCACCGACATGACGTCTTCGAACGTGAGCGGCTCGAAATACAACCGATCGGTCGTGTCGTAGTCGGTCGACACGGTTTCCGGGTTGCAGTTGATCATGATGGTCTCGAACCCGGCGTCGCGCAGCGCAAACGCCGCGTGACAGCAGCAGTAGTCGAACTCGAGCCCCTGCCCGATCCGGTTCGGGCCGCTGCCGAGAATCACGATTTTCGATTTGTCCGTCGGGTTCGATTCGTCGCCCTTCTCG
>CAYHHH010000128.1:0-6728 GCA_964356125.1 uncultured Bifidobacteriaceae bacterium
GCGTCTCCCGGATCGGGTTGACTTTGCGGAGTAAGATCGAAGACGCTCACATACAACAGCCCGGTTCTAACAGGAGAGACCCCATGTCCGCGAAATCCGCGTTGCTCGTGCTGATCGCGCCCGTCGTCGCCCTGATGATTGCGGCGTCGGCCCTCGTGTCCGGACAAGCCGGTGTGACCAATGGTGAATGGCCGCACTGGGGCGCAGACCTCGGCGGCAGCAAATATTCCGCACTCGATCAAATCAACCGCGACAACGTCAAGAACCTCAGGATTGCCTGGCGGTGGAAAGCCGAGAACTTCGGTCCGCGGCCTCAGTTCAACATGGAGGCGACGCCGCTGATGGTCGGCGGCGTGCTCTACACGACGGCGGGGTTCCGTCCCAATGTGGTCGCGATCGATGCCGCGACGGGGGAAACGCTGTGGAGTTACCGCCTCGACGAAGGGGTGCGCGGCGACCGCGCGCCGCGCAGCGTGTCGCGCGGCGTCGAGTACTGGACCGATGGCAAACAGGCGCGGATCATCCTGGTGACGCGCGGCTTTCAACTCGTGTCGCTCGACGCGAAGACGGGCCTGCCCGATCCCGCGTTCGGCAGCAACGGCGTCGTCGATCTCTATCAGGATTTTGACCAGCCGCCGCCGGGGGACGGTGTCATCAGCTCGACAGCACCCGCGGTCGTCGTGAGGAACGTCATCGTCTTCGGCGCCGCCATGGTGGGAGGGACGGCGCCGCGCTCGAAAGAAAACACCAAGGGATACATTCGCGGCTATGACATTCGCTCGGGAAAACGTCTGTGGACCTTCCACACGATTCCAAACCCAGGCGAGTTCGGCAACGACACCTGGCTCAACGACTCGTGGTCCTATACCGGCAACACCACGGTGTGGTCGAATCTGGCCGCGGACGAGGAGCTCGGCTACGTCTATCTGCCCGTCGAATCCCCAACCGGCGATTTCTACGGCGGCCACCGCCCCGGCGCCAATCTGTTCGCCGGCAGCCTCGTGTGCCTGGACGCGCGAACGGGCAAACGCGTCTGGCATCACCAACTGGTGCATCACGATGTCTGGGACTACGACCTGTCGTCGCCGCCGAACCTGATCAACATCACCGTCAACGGCAAACCTATCCGTGCCGTTGCGCAGGTCACGAAGTGGGGCTACACCTTCGTGTTCGATCGCGTCAACGGAACGCCGGTCTGGCCCATCGAAGAGCGCCGCGTCGAAGCCGGCACGGTGCCCGGCGAGTGGTACTCGCCGACGCAGCCGCACCCGACGAAGCCTGCGCCCTTCGATCGCCAGGGGCTGTCGGACGGGGATCTGATCGACTTCACTCCTGAGCTCAGGGCCGAAGCGAAGGCCATGCTGAAGGATTTCAAGATCGGCCCGTTGTACACACCGGGAATCGTCGCCGGCACCGACGGGCTTCGAGGCACGCTGCAGATTCCCGCCGCGCAGGGCGCGGCGAACTGGCAGGGCGCGTCGTGGGATCCGGAAACCAACATGCTCTACGTACCCTCAGTGACCAACATGACGACCAACGCGCTGCAGCCCGGCGGCGAGCGCTCGGACATGAACTTCATTGGTGGCGGCGGTGGCGGAGGCCGAGGTGCGGCCCCGCCGGCTGGTGCGCGAGGTGCTGGACCAGCTGCGCCGAGCGGCGCAGGCCCCGCACCGGCCGTCATCGATCCCGAGGCACTCGCAGCGGCGCGTGGCGGTGGCGGTGGACGCGGCGGGGGACGCGGCGGCGCCGTGCCTCAGCTGGGACCGGGTGCGAGCCGCGGCCCATGGGGAATGGGTCCGCAGGGGCTTCCGCTCGTGAAGCCGCCCTACGGACGCATTACCGCCTACAACATGAACACCGGCGACATCGTGTGGCAGGTCGCCAACGGCGACACGTACGAATGGATGAAGACGCACCCGGCACTGAAAGGCCTGACGATTCCACGAACCGGCCGCGCCGACGAAGGCGGGATCGTCGTCACCAAGACGCTCGCATTTGCGGGACAGGGTTGCGGATTGTTCAGGGGCGGCGGTGGTGGCGGACCGATGTTCTATGCGTACGACAAGATGACCGGCGCCGTGGTGCACGAACTGCAGCTTCCGGCCAGCACGTGTGCGAATCCGATGACCTACATGGTGAACGGCAAGCAGTACATCGTCGTCGCGATCGGCGCGCAGGGCTTCCCCGCCGAGCTCGTGGCGTTGTCGCTACCGTAACGAGACGTCCCACACGCGCTGGAATCGCGACGTCCCATCGGGGCCGGCGACCTCCAGCGTCACGATGAAATCCCCGGCACGCGTGTAGGCATGCTGGGGATGTTGTTCGGTGGACGTCGCGCCGTCGCCGAAGTCCCATTTCCACGCCGTCACCCGGCCCGCCGACTGGTCGGTGAACGCCACGAGCCGGCGGCTCATGTCGACCACTTTGTGCGTCCACTTTGCCTGAATCCCCTTCACCGGCGACTCGACCGGCATCAATCGAAACCCAACCAGCTGATCCGCATTGCCAAAGAACGTCTGCGTGTGCGAGAGGTTCCAGAACCCCACGCGCCCCTTCGCGTTGACGTCGTCGTAGTCGATGAGACACCACGACAGGCCGATCAGCTTGTTCTCGGTCAGCTGTGATTCGATCGCGCGCTGCGGACCGTCGCAGCCGGCGTAGTCGAACGGCGTAATCCAGAACTCGAGCACGAGTGTTCCTGACGCGCCCGGCTTGAGATCGTAGTCGTAGGCCGCGTTCGCGTACGGCAGGTCCTTCGTGTACTGCGCGCAGCCCCACGCCAGCGCCCAATCCTTGTCGCCGGGCGGCGTGAAGATGTGATAGTTCTGCGCGTGCACGCCGTGATGACCGAAGTGCGCATCCGACCGTGAAATGCGCGAGTCGAGCTCGGCGCGCGGACCGACTGCGGCAGGCGTCCACACGTCGCGATGGTAGATGTCGATGAGCGGGCCGCCCGACAGATCGCCGTCCACGACCACTTCGAAGATGTCGTTGTGAAGTCCTGACGCGGCGAAGTCCCAGTAGTTGTCGAATCCCTCGTACAGAAAATACAGACGGTTGAGCCCTTTCACCCATCCCACCCGCACCTTGACGTCGAGGTTCTTCGTGTCGTGGCTCATCCCATGGCCCTGCTCGGTATCCATGAGCTCGTTCATGCCAACGGCGTAGCTCCCGGGGACCATCGCCCAGTCGTCGATCTTGCCGTCGACGCGAGGAATCTGATCGGCTTGAAACTGAAAAATCTTAAACGTGACGTCCTTGCGCTCGAGCGCCGCCGGCGTCGTGACGAGCAACATGGCGATCGCGAACGCGAATGTGATCCGAGCGCGCGAGACCCACACCATCATCGGGGGCTCCCGGGCAGCGCGAAGGCGAGCACGTTTGCACCCGACGTAATCGCGACGTACTGGCGGCCGTTCACGCTGTAGGTCATCGGCGACGCCTTCCACGTTTCCTGCGTTTCGAAGTGCCAGAGAGGCGCGCCGGACTTGGCATCAACCGCCGCAAACTCGCCGCTGGCCTGCCCGTAAAACACGACGTCGCCTGCGGTCGACAACGTTCCGGCGTAGTTATTCGAGTTGCCGATCTGCGGAATCTCCCACGCGATGCGTCCCGTGTCGAGGTCGAGCGCCCGCAGCGCCATCGTGCCGCCGCCGCCCGGCCCGCCGCGGTTGAAGCCTCCAGCCGGAAGGCCGAACGGCGCTGGCGTGGTCGCGCCCCGCGCGGGTGCCGGCGGCGCGGCGCCTCGAGCCGGCGGTGCGGCGCCACGGCCCCGGCCCCCGCCGAACATGGTGCTGCGATAGACGCCGCAGTTCTCGACCGCCATCACATAGAACAGCCGCGTTGCGGGACTGAACGATGTGGACATCCAGTTCGTGGCGCCGCGTATCGCCGGGCAGGTCGTCACGCCGTTCTCGTCTGGCGTGTTGCCGGGCAACAACTGCGGGCGTCCGTCGGGGCCAATGCCGCTCGCCCACGTGAGCTTCTGCACGAAGGGTCTGGCTACGAGAACCTTGCCATCCGTGCGATCGAGAACGTAGAAGAAGCCGTTGCGATTCGCCTGAAGCAACAGCTTCCGCGGACGCCCCTGGAACACCGCGTCGACGAGCACCGGAGGTTCCTGCGCGTCCCAATCCCATAAATCGTGCGGAGTGAATTGATAGTGCCACTTCAGCTTCCCCGTCTTGGCCTCGAGCGCGAGAATCGAATTCGTATAGAGGTTGTCGCCCTGCCGCTCGCTGCCGTCGGTGTCCGGGTACGGATTCCCGGTCGGCCAGAACAACGTATCCGTCTCAGCGTCGTACGTTCCCGTGAGCCACGTGGCTCCGCCGCCCTTTTCGAGGTCGACGGTGCCCTTCCACGTCTCGGAACCAGGCTCGCCTCGTGCCGGCACGGTCCAGAAGCGCCACGCCTGCTCGCCAGTGGTCGCACGATAGGCCGCAAGAAAACCGCGAATGCCTTCGTCGCCGCCCGACACGCCGGCGATGACGAGATCGCCTACCACGAGCGGCGCCATGGTGCCGCCGTACGGCTGCTCCGTGTTGTCTGGCAGCACGACCTCCCAAAGCAGCGCGCCGTTCACACGGCTCACCGCAAGCAAATGCGCGTTGTCCGTGACGAGGAAGACGCGCGAACCGAGCACCGCGACGCCTCGATTGAAACCGATCGCGGCGTCGCCTCGAAGACCGGTGGATCGTGGGCGCGAGTAGCGCCAGATCTCGCGCCCGGACGTCGCGTCGATCGCCGACACCTGATTGGTGGCGGTGATGTACATGATGCCGTCGAGCACGAGCGGCGTCATTTCGTTGTCGAAGCCGCGCACCGAGTGCATCCACTGCATCGACAGGTTTCTCACGTTCGCCGTCGTGATCTGCGCGAGCGCGCTGTGGCGGTTCCCATCGAGCCGGCCGTGATACGTCGGCCAGTCTCCGGAGCGCGGTTTCAGAATCTCATCGAAGTCCGCATCCGCCTTCGCGGCTGTGCCGCTACGGCGAGACAGGCCCGTGCTGCCATCGAGGCGACTCAGGAATGCGATCAAGTCGCGCGTGTCGTCCGCTGTCGCCTTGAGCGGCGGCATCGCTGAACCGGTTTCGCGCGTGATCGTCGATGCGCGCTTGTCCACCGCAACCAGTCGGCCGTCCACGGTCTGCAGCGGCAGTACGTGATTGCCTTCGTTGCGCACGAACCCGCGCAACGTGCGCCCGTCTTTCAACCGCACTCGCGCGGTCGCGTATCCCTGAGCAACCGTGGTGTCGGGTTCCACGAGCGCTCTCGTCAGCTCGGGCACCGTCATTTGCCTGCCGATGTTGGAAAGGTCTGGTCCGCCAGCTCCGCCCTGACCGCGCGCGATGTGGCACGTCGCGCACTGCCCTTTTCCTCGGAAGAACGACTCGCCCGCAGCGACGTCCCCCGGAGGTTGAAGATCGAACGCGGACGAGTTGAACGATCGAACGAAGGTGGTCACCGCTTGCAGGTCTGGCTCTGGCAGCGAGCCGAAGGGGGGCATGCCATTGGGCATGCCGTTCCGGATGATGCTCTCGATCTCGGGGCGCGGGAGCGCGCGGAGACGGCGGTTGTCGACGAGCGATGACGCACGGCCCCCTGCGCCCCCGTCGCCGTGGCAGGACGAACAGACGTTCTGGAACACCGCCGCACCGTGCGCCGTCTGGTCAACCGACGGCGCCTGCGCAGCCGGCGGATCGAGCGACACGAGCACCGACAGCGCGACTAGCAGCGCACCGGTCGCACCCCTCGCACCCCTCGCACCTCTCGCACCCCTCGCACCCATGGCTCTATTTGTTCAGGCCGAATGCGTACACGATCGTCTTCCTCGTCGTCACGTAGACACTGCCATCCGCAACGGTGATGCTGCTGAGATGCGTCCAGTCGTCAATCAGATCCCTGCTCGAGTAGAGCTCCTGGCCTGTCTCCGCATCGAGCGCGTACAGGATCGCGTGCGTCGTGTTCATGCCGCGTTCCTCTGCCGTCATCGTTCCCGTCTTCGGCAGCGGCGGCGCGCCTGGCTTCTGATAGATCGCGTGATACCGCGGATCGGTGTGGCGCTGCAGGGTGTTCTCACCAGTCGAGATGGCGTAGATGATGCCGTTGGCGATGACGGGCGAGTCGGGCACGGCGAGATTCCGCGAGACCCACTTCGGCACGAGCATCGCTTTGTCACCCTCGAGGACAACCTGAAACGCCATGATGCTGCCGTCGCGCGCCTCGCCGTGCGACCGCTCGAACGTCGCGTCCTTCGACGGCGGTCCCCACATCGGGAAGTACACCCAGCGCTCGTTACGCGCGTTCACGAAGGTCGCCGGCGCGCCCCATACGCCCATCGACGCGTACGACAGCTCGTCGTTGCCCGCCTTAATCGAGAACATCGGCGTCCGATGATCGGCGCCGCCGAGCGACTTCGCATCGAGCAGGTACACGGTGCCGTCTTTGCCCGCCGACACGACGAGGTCGCGGTTGCGGAACGTAAAACCCAGCGTGCCGCCCGAACCGTAATCGAGATCGTTTGCGTTGAGGACGTCGAGATTCGACGGCGTGAAGTAATCGAGCACCTGCAGCGTTTTCGGCGCCAGACGCAACAGCGTCTGTCCCCACAGCCCTTCGGGCGGGTTCCACACGCCGTCGGCGGTCTGGACGAACAGCGAATCGTGGGCCCAGGCAAGGCCGGCGCGGCTCCACGCGCCGTTGGGACGCGCGGTGCTCGTGAAGAACCG
>CAYHHH010000128.1:6828-12545 GCA_964356125.1 uncultured Bifidobacteriaceae bacterium
GGCGGCGGCACGAGGCGGGCTTCGCCGCTGGCGAGGTCGACGCCGTGCAGGCGGCCGTCGGCCGCCAGCATATAGATGATGTTCTTCGACTTGTCGATGACCGGCGTGGCGGTCGACATGTTCGTGCAGATCCAGTTGGGTTTGTTCGCCGGATCGACAGTGTGGTCGAACGTGCGCCGCCAGATCGTCGCGCCGGTGGCCGCGTCGAGCGCGGCCATGGTATTCGACGCCGCGAGGGTATAGACGACGGTTTTCGGGCCTTGCGGGGTGCGCACGCCCTGCGCAACCAGCGGGGTCGTGAGCATCGAGTTGCCCGACTCGATCTCGATCGACACGTCTTTGTCGATCTGCGTCTTCCATTTCAGGGCGAGGCGTCCCACCGACTGCTTCGAGAGGGTTGTCTCGCTGCGGTTCCAACCAGTCCGCTCGATATCACCGCCCCACGTCAGCCACTCGCGGGATCGGCCGCTTTGTGCCTGCACCGCCCACGAAAAGCCGCCGAGACAGAAAGCGATCGCGAGGCACGTTGCGCGCATCATGGTCATAGTGGTCCTCAAGAAAATGTAGCGAGGGCGAGAATATGTCCCGGTTTCCCAAGTGTCAACACTTTACACAATCGAGCCCCACATGGCGTCGGCTCAGGAGATCTCGCTCAGTTTCACCGCGCTCCTGGTGATGCGGTCTATCAGACGTCATGCGCGGCATGTCACACGAGCCAGTTGTCGTTCACGGGCGGCGCAGCGCAACCGTCGCTTAAATTCGGAGAGGACTCCGATGCGATGTGCGTGCAGTGCCACATGCCGCGCATCCAGCCCGAATGCGTGCTCGATCTGCCACGCCGATCGCGATGCCGCCTGGCTGCGCAGCAGCCTCGCGGCGTTCAGACCCGCGAAGTAACCCGCACGGTACGAATCCGCCCGGCTTCAGGGCGCGCTTCGTAAAACGGATCGAGCGGATAACAGCCCGAGACCATGCCCATGCGAGGGCCGGTGGTGCAGTCGCTGAACGTGCGGCAGATCGCGGCGCGCCGCAGCGGCTTTCCGTTCAGCACATCGGCCGGCAAATCCGGATACGACAACGTCACGCGGCCGAGGCCGACGAAATCGGCCATGCCGTTGCGCACGACATGCTGTCCCACGTTCGGCAGCCACTCCTGAAGGTAGCTGAACGCGGACCCGACGAAGACGAGGTTCGGAAATTCAGCCTTCAGTTTCGCGGTCGCATCGATCTGCCGCGCGACACCGCGCAGCGGATCCTCGGGCGGCTCGTACCCGTCGAGCGGCGGGAAAAACGCGGGACGCTGAATGTGCGGGTTGTAGTACGGGCTGCCCGCCGACGTGCAGATCCATTTGATGCCGAGCGCTTCGAGATGCCGCAAGAGCACGCGCCCGTCGTCGAGCGCGCGATGCATATCTTCGCCGCGCAACACGCCGAAGCCCGGCTCCTCGCCTGTCGTCTCCTCCGGTACGCCGACGCCGGTCGCGCTCTTTCGATGCGGAACGAGATCGAAGATCGACACACGGACGACGATGCCGAGCCCGGGCGCGGAGGCGCGGATCGCATGAACGATCTCCGTGATGAACCGCATCCGGTTTTCGAGCGAGCCGCCGTACTTACCGGGGCGTGTCGTAGCGCCAAGCATCTCGTGTCCGAGGTATCCATGGCACGCCTTCGCGTCAACGAACTGATATCCGCATGCCTGCGCCAGCCGCGCCGCGGCCGCATAGTCAGCGATGATGCGCTCGATCTCATCGTCGGTGAGCACGCGCACGCCGCCGGCGAATCGTTTGTCGAGGATCGGGTGATGACACGCCGCGAGCGGGGCCGACTTGTCCCACACATCGGGCCGCGCGAAGCGGCCGGAGTGCGTAATCTGCAGGCCGAGGTACAGGTCGCTGTCGGCGTTCGAGCCAAAACGCTCGCGATGCGCGGAAATCAGATCGTCGCGGAGCCCCGCGATCGACGCCTGGGTCGCCGGCGTCAGCATCAACTGGTTCGGGTTGGCTCGCCCGTCGTGACGGATGGCGACCGCTTCGCCGCCCCACATCAGCTTCGCGCCGCTGATGCCGAAATTCCGCCAGCGCCGGCGCGTCAGATCGCTCGGCTCGCCGTTGGGCGTGCCGTCCCATCCTTCCATGGGCAGGATGCAGAAGCGATTGCCGACGCGAATGCCATCGACGTCAATCGGCTGTGCAAGCGGGCCGGATGGATCGATCGTGTCGTCGAAGGGAAGCGTGATGTGCGAACGTTCGAGATGGGCGCGAAAGGCCGCCGCCGTTTTCAACGAGGCGACCCTGGGATAGGGTGAGCTCACGCGAAGATGTTATGACATCCGACGGCTCGACTGAAGTCGAGCCCTACGGATCCTTGTCGCCGCGGCCGAACACGCGGCCCCAGAACCCGCGTTTCTTCTTCGGCTGCTCTTCGGTCTCTGCAGCCATGACGATGTCCGACGGTGCTTGCGTGCTCGACGCCACTGCCGACGCCGGCGCATCACCCTGAGCCGCCGTCCCCTGCGGCGTAACGGGCGCGGTCCCCGCAAGGCTGCTGACAACAGCGCCGCCGGGATACGCGGCAGCCAGCTGACCAGTGTCGCTGAAGAACGTGTGCTCCTCGCACATCTGCGTGGGAACCGTGCCTCGCGCAAAGTATTCGGTGATGACGCGATCGCAGAGACCGTTCGGCAATCGGCCGGAAAGCCGGCAGATGGCAACGCCCACCAGCCCTGCGGGCGCCTTGAAGGCGTCCGGTTTGTCACCGGCGGTCGCCTGCTTCATGAAGCGCGCCCACATCGGCACCGCCAGCTCGCCGGCGAACCCGTTCGACACGATCGTGCGCGGCTTGTCGAAGCCGACCCACACGCCGGTCACCAGATGCGGAGTAAAGCCGACAAACCATGCGTCCACAAAGTCGTTCGTGGTGCCCGTCTTCCCCGCTGCGGGCAGCGTGAACCCCTCCTGTCGCGCTTTGTAGGCGGTGCCGTAGTTCACGACGTCGGAAAGCATGCTCGTCATCAGAAACGCGGTGTGCGGCGAAATGACCTGCTCCGCCTTCGGCTTCGCCTCGAAGAGCACCTTGCCGCCGGCGTCTTCCACCCGGCGAATGAACGTGGCGGGCCGCAGCAGTCCCTGATCCGCGAATGAGGCGTCGGCCGACGTCATGGCCATCAACGTCACTTCACCCGAGCCGAGCGCGAGGGACGGCACGCTCGGCACGTTGCCCATGCCCATCTTCCGCGCCTGCGCGACGGTTTTCGCGATGCCCACTTCCTCGAGCATGCGCACGGCCGCGCGGTTGCTCGACGTCCGCAACGCGGACCGGACGGTCATCGCCGATCCGGCGGAGTGCCCGTCTTCGGGAATCCACGCGCCCTGTAGCGTTTGAACGGGCTCGTCGAGGCGCGTCACCACCGACGAAGGTGAATATCCCGCCTCGAGCGCCGCGGCGTATACGAATGGCTTGAAGGCGGAACCCGGCTGACGCAGCGCTTGCGTGGCGCGATTGAAACGGCTGGCTTTGAAATCGCGTCCGCCCACCATGGCGCGAACTTCGCCAGTGGTCGGATCCATGGCGACCAGCGCCGCTTCCAGACGCTCGGGTTCCGGGTTCCGCGTTCCGCGTTCCGAACCCGGAACTGGGAACGTGGAACGTGGAACGCGCGGCGCACGTCGCGCTTCGATCTGCTGAAGCGCGGTCGCGACCTGGGCCTCGGCCGCGCGCTGCATCGCGGGATCGATCGTCGTGTAGACCTTGAGGCCGCCCTGCGACAGCTTGTCCCAGCCGAACTGTTTGACGAGCTGCTGCCGCACTTCTTCCTTGAAATACTGGCCGAGCGGCTCCTCGCGCCGCAGCGTGTCGACGAGCGTGATTGTTTCGTTCGACGCGCGATCGAAGGCGTCCCTGGTGATGATCCCCTGCTCGCGCATCGCGTTGAGCACGAGCGCGCGGCGCGCGAGCGCGCGCGACATGTTGACCGTTGGCGCGTTCACCGACGGCGCGTTCACGAGGCCCGCGAGCAGCGCCGCTTCACCGAGATCCAGGTCGGACGCCGGCTTGCCGAAGTACCCGCGGCTCGCCGCTTCGGCACCGTAGAGGCCATCGCCGAAATAAACCTTGTTCAGGTACATCTCGAGAATTTCATCCTTCGAGTACATCCGCTCGATCCGCCTCGCGAGGGCGATTTCCCGGACCTTCCGCCATAACTTTTTTTCCCTGGTGAGAAAGGATTGCCGTGCGAGCTGCTGGGTGAGGGTGCTGCCCCCCTGGGCTTTGCGCCCCTCTCGAATGTCGGCCCAGACCGCGCCAACGATGCGGATGACGTCGATGCCGCTGTGGTTCTCGAAGCGCTGGTCTTCGAAGGCGACGATGGCCCGGCGCAGGTGCGGCGACACACGCGCGAGCGGCACTTCGATGCGATATTCCTTGAAGATCGTGAAAACCGGCTGGTTATGGACGTCATACAACGTCGTCGCCTGGGGCATGTCACCGAGGTTGCGCAGCTCGTCCCGGTCGGGAAGACCGGAGGTGAGCGCCCAGAGCAGGGCGACGAACAGCAGGCAGACGACGCTGGCCGACGCGGCGATTGGCCGCCGGTGTATAACAATCCGCTGTTTAAGTTCCTGAAGTGTCTTATCGACGTACCGTTTGTGGACCATGCGTACGGTCCATAGTGCAAACAGCTAGCCACGCGCCCCACGATTACCACGATCCCCATTTCAAGTCTTGAGGTCGCGGCGTTTCTGCGCGACAATAGAAGTTCGCCCCTCCCACTGACGCGACCGACCGCCAACAGGAGAAATCGAGTTTGTTCAATCGAATCGTCCCAGGCGTCCTTGCCATCTGTGTGGCCGCAGCTTTTCCGCCCGAACTGGCGACATCCGCGTCATCCGTCCCGGCCACGGTCGAGGTGATGAACACCGCACGATCGGGAAACGTTGTTCACCGCACTGCGCCGGCAGCGCGCCTGGTCGGGTCGGCTATTGACGTCGCGAAAGCGGCGGGTGCGGGTGTGTCTGCCACGGTGCTCGAGCTCGCGTTGACGGCGACATCGTGCGCGGCCGCGTCGGGCGCGATCGACGCCGCTCCGCCGACGCTCACGGTCATCGACTATTCGCTGCCGTCGACAAAGCCGCGGCTGTGGGTGTTCGATCTCGCCACCGGCGGTTTACTCTTCAAAGAGCTCGTCGCGCATGGCAGAAATACGGGCGAGAACCTCGCGACGAAGTTTTCGAACCAGATGGACAGCCGTCAGACGAGCATCGGTCTTTTCGTGACGGACGATACGTATGTGGGCAGCAACGGCTACTCGCTCAGGCTCAACGGCCTCGATGCGGGCTTCAACGATCGCGCGCGCGACCGCGCCATCGTGATGCACGGCGCGCCGTATGTGAATCAGGAGATTGCGGCCGCGCAGGGCCGCATCGGCCGCAGTTGGGGATGCCCCGCGCTGCGCACGGCCATTGCCTCGAAGGTCATCGATCGCATCCGCGGCGGCAGCGTGATTTTTTCTTATTACCCCGATCAGGACTGGCTGCAGACCTCGCGGTTCCTGAATTGCGGCAGCAATAGTTAATACCCGTCTCTCCATGTCTCACCGCAAAGACGCGAAGACGCAGCGTTATCACGTGCGGCTTCGCTGATTTTCAACACGGAGGCGCGGAGTTCTGCATCGACGTCGCGCCGTTGGCGCGCGGCGAGAAGAAGATCCCCGAATACAA
>CAYHHH010000129.1:0-12538 GCA_964356125.1 uncultured Bifidobacteriaceae bacterium
CTCGAAGTGCTCGACCCTGAGCAGAACAACTCGTTCCGCGATCACTACCTGGACGTGCCGTTCGATCTGTCAGAGGTCCTGTTTGTGACGACCGCGAACGTCCTCGATACGATTCCGCCGCCGCTGCGCGACAGAATGGAAGTACTGGAGCTGGCGGGCTATACGGAGGAAGAGAAGCTCAAGATCGCGAAGGAGCATCTCGTCGCCAAGCAGGTTGCCAATCACGGCCTTACGGCCGAGATGGTGAGCTTTACCGACGAGGCCATCCGGCTCGTGATCCGTGGCTACACGCGCGAGGCCGGCGTCCGCAATCTCGAGCGCGAGCTGGCGTCGCTGATACGGAAGATCGCGCGCCGCCGGGCGGAGGGACGCGAGGAAGCCGTCGAGCTCACGAAGGACACCGTGGTCGAGCTGCTGGGCGCTCCGCGATTCTTAGACGAAGAAATGGAGGAGCGCACCAAGAACCCGGGCGTGGCGATCGGCATGGCATGGACGCCGGTGGGCGGCGAAGTGCTGTTCATCGAGGCCTCGCGCATGCAGGGGGCCGGCACGTTGACGCTCACCGGCCATCTGGGCGACGTCATGAAGGAGTCGGCCAGGGCGGCCCTCTCGTGGTTCCGCGCGCACGCCGCGCAGTTCAACGTCGATCCGGACTTCTACAAATCGTCCGAGATCCACCTGCACGTGCCCTCGGGCGCTATCCCGAAGGATGGACCGTCGGCGGGCGTGACCATGGCGGTGGCGCTGGCCTCAGAGCTGACGGGGCGCCCCGTTCGCGGCGACATCGCGATGACGGGAGAGATCACGTTGTCTGGGCGTGTGCTGCCCGTGGGCGGCATCAAGGAAAAGGTGCTGGCCGCGCGGAGGCTCGGCGTCAAGGAGATCATCCTGCCGAGGCAGAACGACAAGGACGTGAAGGAAGACCTCAACGAGGAGCTTCGCCGCGACCTGACGATTCACCTGGTGTCGACCATCGACGAAGCGGTGCTGCTCGCATTGACGCCGCCGACGACCGCGCATCGGGAGCGACGGACGGCCACCAGAGTGCAAAGCGCCGTGCAGTAAGGGGCGAGGGGAAAGGGGTAAGGGGTAAACAGCTTGCCCCTTACCCCTCACCCTTTACCCCTATCAGCATCATCCCTACCACGGTTTTCATATCCTCGATTTCCCCAGCCCTCACCATCTCCCGCACGTCCTTCAGCGAAAATTCTTTCACGTTCAGAAGCTCGTCCGGGTCCTGATGTGGCGCGGGTTCGTGCGGAAGGCGATCGCGGAGATCCGTCAGGAGAAAAAAATTCATTTCTTCGTCGCAGAATCCCGGCGATGGGAACAAGCTCAGCAGCTTCCGCGCGCGGCCGGCGATCTTACCGACTTCTTCGTGGCACTCGCGCAGTGCGGCGGCCTCGAGGCTCTCATTCGGCTCGAGCGTACCTGCCGGCAGTTCCCACAGCCACCGATCCACGACATACCGGTATTGCCGCACGAGCAGGATGCGATCGGGCGCCGCCATCGGCAGCAGCACGACCGAGCCGCGGTGCCGCACGCATTCCATCTGCACGACCCGGCCGTCGGGATAGGCCACCCGATCGACTGTGACGTTGAAGACGCGCCCTGTGTAGATGACGTCGGACTGTTTACGGTCGGGAGGAGCTTCGCTCATAGTCTTCGGGCAGGATTTGATCGAGCACGAGTTGCAGATCGTGAGGCAGCGGCGCCTCGAATTCCATCTTACGCCCGTCGGTGGGGTGATGAAACACGAGGCGGCCCGAATGCAGGAACGGGCGGTCGAGCGCCAGGAGAGGCCGCAGGTCGCCCGCGACTCGTCTGCGAAGGCCGCCGTACACGCCGTCTCCCACAATTGGATGGCCGATCTCGCTCAGGTGCACGCGAATCTGATGCGTCCGCCCCGTTGCGATGGCCACATGGATGAGCGTCACCCCTTCCATGTGCAGCGCCGCCGTGATGCGCGTGACCGCCGATCGCGCGCGCCGCGCCTTCGCCGACATCTTCTTGCGATCGCCGGGATCCCGGCCGATCGGCAGATCGATGCGCTTGCCGGCCTGCACGACGCCCCACACGAGCGCGATGTATTCCTTCTCGACTTCGCGGTCGTGGAACTGCCGCGAGAGCTCGAGATGCGCGCGGTCGTTTTTCGCCACCACCATCAGGCCCGACGTGCCGCGGTCGAGGCGATGCACGATGCCGGGCCTCAGCTCGCCGCCGATGCCGCTGAGATCGTCCACTTCATGGAGCAGCGCGTTGACCAGCGTGCCATCCGAGTGTCCCGCGGCGGGGTGGACCACCATCCCCGCTGGCTTGTTCACGACGATGAGATCGGAATCCTGATAGACGATGTCGAGGTCGTGGTCTTCGGGCTCCGGGCGCGGGCTCACGGGCGCTGGAATCTCCACGGCGATCGCCTCGCCCGCCTTCACGATCCGATTGGCGGACACCGCTTCGCCGGCGATCGTCACCTTGCCGTCCTTGATGAGCCGTTGAATCTGCGATCGTGAGGTTCCACTCAGCACGCCCGTCAGGTAGCGATCGATGCGGACGCCCGCCTCGTCCGGGGACACGAGGAGGACATGATTGGTCGCGGGGACGCCCCGCGCCGCGTCGCTCATGCCGCGCGCCGGGCGGATTTCGCGGGCTCGGGCGAGCGCCGGCGCCGCAGATAGAACAGCATGAACAGGCTGAGCGGCCCGAGCACGACCGAGATGAACTGCGACGTCGAGAAACCCATCACCAGTCCGCGCTCGTCGGCGCGGTAGAACTCGATGACGAACCGCGACACCGCGTAGAGCAGCATGTAGCCCCAGAACGTGCGGCCGGGATAGGTCTTGCCCTTGCGCTCGGTGACGAGCAGGAAGATCAGAATCAGCAGCTCGGCGCCGGCCTCGTACACCTGCGTCGGGTGCAGTGGAACGTTCAACGGCGTTCCGACGTTCGCCGCGGCAAACGGATCGGTGAAGGTGATCGCCCACGCCACGGTGGCCGGCCGGCCGTAACAGCAGCCCGCCATCAAGCAGCCGAGCCTGCCAATGACGTGGCCGAGCGCGATGCCTGGCGCGAACATATCGCACGTCGTCCAGAACGGCAGCGTGTGGCGGCGGATATACCAGAATGCCACCAGCGTCGCCGCGATGAGGCCGCCGTAGAAGACACCGCCCGATCGCGCGAGCACGAGAATTTCTTCGGGGTTGTTTCGGAAGTAGTTGAAATTGACGAACAGGAGCAGCAGCTTCGCGCCGACGAGCGCGGCGATGACGATGTAGACGCCCAGATCGAGCAGGCGCCCGGCGTCGAGTCCCGCCTTGCGCCCTCGTACGATGGCCAGCTGCAGACCGGCGAGATAGGCCGCCGCGAGCATGACGCCATAGGTGTAGATCGTCAGCGGCCCGATGCCGAAGATCTCCGGAATTTCAAACAGTCTCGGGTACACGTCCCACTCCAATCACGTCGAGCAGCATCAGCACGACGCCCACTGTAATCGCCGAGTCGGCCACATTGAAAGCCCAGAAATGCACGCCGCGCCAGTAGACGTCGACGAAGTCGATGACGTACCCCATGGTCGCGCGGTCGATCAGGTTGCCGATCGCGCCTCCGAGAATCAGTGCGAGCCCGACGCGCGCGAGCCGCTGCGAACCCGGCAGCGTGAGCGCGTAGCTCGCGACCGCCGCGAGCGCGACGAGCGCCACGAGCACCATCACGGCCGGCTTGTACGCGAACTCCATGTTGTTGAGCATGCCGAACGCCGCGCCCGTGTTCCGCACGTGCGTCAGATCGAAGAAGCCGGGAACCACCGTGACGCTCTCGTGCAGCGGCAGCCTCGCCCTGACCGTGGCTTTCGTCGCCTGGTCGAGCGCGACGATGATCGCCGCTATCCAGAGCTCGGGCATTCGGTGGCGAAGAGATGTCATCAGGACGCGACGGTTTCCGCCAGTGCGTCCTGGCAACGATCGCAGATGCCCGGCTGGGCCGGATTGGTCGACATGGCGGAGACGTAGCGCCAGCACCGCTCGCATTTCACGCCCGACGCGCGGCTGACCACGACGCCCAGCTCGGGCTTCGCGCCGTCCGCCGGCGGGCTGCCGCGTTCGATGACGACCTCGGAGACGATGAACAGCATCGGCAGGTGGCTGGCGTACCGCTGCAGCAGCGCGAGCTCCTCGCCCGATGCCGTGATGGACACCTTTGCCTCCAGCGATGTACCGATCGTTTTCTCTTTTCTCAGCAACTCCAGCGACGCGTTCACGGTCGTCCGGATCCGCAGCAGACGCTCCCAGGTGTCGAGCAGATTCCGATCGATCGCCGGATCGATCTCGCCGGCCGGCGGGAAGAGCGCGAGGTGCACCGACTCTTCGCGTTTTCCGGGGACGTAGCGCCACAACTCTTCCATCGAGAACGACAGAATCGGAGCGAGCAGGCGCGTCAGTCCGTCCGTCATGACGAACATGGCGGTCTGCGCCGATCGCCGTTCCTTCGAACCAGCGGCGAATGTGTACAGCCTGTCCTTCGAGACGTCGGCATAAAACGCGCTGAGATCGACAGTGATGAACGCGTTGACCGCCTGGAAGATCGTGCTGTAATCGTACGCGTCGTATGCGCTCACGATCCTGCGCGCGAGCTCCGTGTATCGCGCGAGGATGTACCGATCGACTTCCTCCATCTGCGTGCGTTCAACGGCGTCTCTCGCAGGATCGAAATCGTACAGGTTCGAGAGAAGATAGCGCAGCGTGTTGCGGATCTTGCGGTACGCCTCCGCGACGCGCGCGAGGATTTCCTTGCTGACGCGCGTCTCCTCCTGGTAATCGCTCATCGACACCCACAACCGCAGGATGTCGGCGCCGCTCTGCTTGATGACGTCCTGCGGACTGATCGCGTTGCCCAGAGACTTCGACATTTTCTGGCCGTCGGTGTCGAGCAGGAAGCCGTGCGTCACGACCTGGCGATACGGGGCGCGTCCTCGTGTCCCGAGCCCCAGGAGCAGCGAGCTCTGGAACCAGCCGCGGTGCTGATCGCTGCCTTCGAGGTAGAGGTCGGACGGCCATGTCAGCTCGGGGCGCACCGACAGGACGGCTTCGTGGCTCGATCCTGAGTCGAACCAGACGTCGAGGATGTTCATCTCTTTTTCGAACGTGGAACCGCCGCATGCGGCGCACGTCAATCCCGGCGGAAGAAAGTCCGCAACGGGAAGCTCGTACCAGGAGTGGGCGCCATGCTGCTGGAAGATGGTCGCGGCTCTTTGGACGAGCTCAGGCGTCGTCATCGCTTCGCCGCATTTCGTGCAATCGACTGCGGGAATCGGCACTCCCCACGCGCGCTGGCGCGAGATGCACCAGTCGGGACGGCTCGAGACCATGTTCGAAATGCGATCGTGGCCCCACGCCGGCACCCATGTCACGTCCTGATCGATCGCGTGAAGCGCCGCCTGGCGCAACGTGCGAGGCTGACCGGTCTCGGACGGAACGGCCGCTTCGCCGTCCATGCGGATAAACCACTGCGACGTCGCCAGGAAGATGACCGGATGATGGCAGCGCCAGCAGTGCGGGTACTGATGTGAGAAGTCGGCGCGGTGCCACAGCCGGGCGCGTTTCTTCAGCTCGGCTTCAACCGACGCGTTCGCATCGAAGACGCGCTGCCCCCCAAACAGATCGACCGTGTCGAGGAAATGGCCGGTGGGGCCGATCGGCGCCAGCGTCTCGAGACCGTACTTCTGCCCGGTGTTGAAGTCGTCGGCCCCATGTCCCGGCGCCGTGTGCACGACGCCCGTCCCCGCTTCGAGCGTGACGTAGGCACCCAGCACGCCAAGAGAATCCCGGTGAAATAAAGGGTGGCGGAAGCGGATGTACTCCAGCTGCCCGCCCTTCATCCTGGCGACGGCCTTGTCGAAGCGCCTTCCAGTTTCCTCGGAGACCTTTGCCGCCAGCGCCTCCGCCACGATGACGGCGCGGCCGTCGATCTCGTAGGCGGCGTAGTCGAATTCCGGATGAAACGCCACCGCGAGATTCGACGGAATCGTCCAGGGCGTCGTCGTCCAGATCAGGACCGACACGTCACGTCCCGCGAGGGCCGGGACTCGCGATGCCAGCTCACCCGCGCTCTCGGGCGCGAGCGGGAACTCGACGTAGATCGAGGCCGACGTGTGCGGCAGGTATTCGACCTCCGCCTCGGCAAGCGCCGTTCGGCAATGGATGCACCAGTGCACCGGCTTCTTGCCCTTGTAGACGAGCCCCTTCTCGACGAAACGCCCGAACGTGCGCGCGATCGCCGCCTGATACCGGTAGTCCATGGTCAGGTACGGCTGATCCCAGGTACCGAGAATGCCCAGCCGCTGGAATTGCTCCGTCATGGTCCCCACGAACCGCTCGGCGTACGCGCGGCACGCGCGGCAGAATTCGGCCACGCTCATGTCGCGCTTCCTGGGGCCCAACTCCTTGTCGACCTTCAGTTCGATTGGCAGGCCATGACAGTCGTAGCCGACGACGAAGGGCGCATCGAAGCCGCCCATCGACCGTGACTTGACCACCACATCCTTCAGAATCTTGTTGAGCGCCGTGCCGAGATGGATGTGACCGCTGGTATAGGGCGGGCCGTCATGCAGGACGAATTTCGGCGCGCCCTTGCGGCGCTCGCGAATCTTGCCGTACAGGTTCATCGCCTGCCATCGCGCGAGCGTCTCCGGCTCGGCGGCCTGCAGGTTTGCCTTCATCGGAAACCCGGTTCGCGGGAGGTTGAGGGTGTCTTTCCAGTCGGACATTCAGGAGGGAATTGTACTGCACGGGCTGGCCGGGTTTGACAGGGCAGAGGGCATTTCTGCCCTCTGCCCTCATCCCTCTTCCCTGTCAGCGAAGAGAGTCTACGGTTCCCAGACCAGCACGACGTAGTTGCCGCTGTTGTCGTTGACGTGATCGTCGTTGACGCCGAGGAACAGCCGCCCGCTGTCGGGCATGTCGAATACGGTTCGCGCGTCGCCAATCGGGAAGGGCTGCCCGTTGCCGATGCGTCCGATGAGTGCGCCGACGGGAATCGTCGGAATCGTGGCGTTGGGCGCGAGACGGGCGCTCATGGCCCCGGCCGGCCGCCCGATGTCTTCACCGTTCGTGCTCAGGCGGATTTCACCGGACGGCTCGAACCGGAGATTCTGACCGCGGCTCACGTTGAACCCGGTGTTGGTCCACTGCACGTTCGACGGTACGACGACCGATCGCGCGTTTTCCGGCGCGTCCGAGCGATTCGGGAAGCCGCCGCGGCCACGACCGCGGCCACGGAACCCGCCTGGTGTTTCAGGCATCGGATTGTTGGGCGCGACGGTCGGGTTCGCCGGCGGCGTTGGGAAGCCCGCCACGTTGCTCACCGAACCGAGATAGATGCGCGCCACGTCGCCGATGTTGCTCTTCCGTCCGTTCGAGAAGACGGCGATGAGCGGCTTACCGGTAAAGTCCTGCAGCGACGCGTTGAACTGCTCGCCGTTTCTCATCACGACATAACCGCCATTGGCGGCGTTCACCTTGTTCACTTCGTCGAGCGTGACGTTGCGTCCGTCGCCCGCGAAGTCGATGAGCACGATGTCGCCGATCGGCACCTGGCGTGTCTGGCCGTTCACGTTCAACGTGAAATTGCGGCCCATGTCGATCACCGTTGCCTGCACGCGATCGCCATTCCGCATCACCACGGTGGCGGATTGGGCGAAGGCCTGCGCGGTGCTGAGCGCGAGCATTCCCAGCATGACGGGAATGAAGAATTGTTTACGCATTACGTCCTCCACATGAATGTATCGTCAGAAAGGCTCACTCTCGACAATGCAACGACCTTGCCATCCTCATCGGCCGAGAACTCTCGATTTCATTCGGAATTTGCCCGGTCGCCAGCCCGGGGCGGCTCTGGGGCGGCCGGTATAATGGACAGCAATATGACATCGGCGGTTCTCGGCAACGGCCTGAAAGTGATCGTGGAGGAGGTGCATACCGCTCCGCTGGCCTCGGTCTGGTGCTGGTACAAAGTCGGGTCCAAAGACGAGGTGACCGGCCTCACCGGCGTGTCGCACTGGGTCGAGCACATGAATTTCAAGGGGACGACCAACATCCCCCGCGACCAGGTCAAAGGCATCATCGAGAAATTCGGCGGCAGCTGGAACGGCTATACGTGGATCGATCAGACCACGTACATGGAGACGGCATCGACCGCCGGCCTCGATCGCATGTTGTTCATCGAAGCCGAGCGGATGGCGAACTGCATTTACGATCCGGACGATTGCGAATCGGAGCGCACCGTCATCATTTCCGAGCTGCAGGGCAGCGAGAACGATCCCGACACGCTGCTCGAGCAGGAAGTCATCGCGGCCGCCTACAAGGTGCATCCGTATCGGCATCCCACCATCGGCTGGCTTTCCGACCTGCAGACGATGAGCCGCGACGATCTGTATCAGTACTACCGGCGTAATTACGTTCCGAACAACGCGACGGTCGTGGTCGTCGGCGACGTCGACACGGCCGATGTGCTGCGCCGCGTCGAACAACAGTTCGGCGCGATTCCGTCGGGTCCGGAGCCCCGCCGGGTCACGGTCGTCGAGCCGGAACAGTTCGGTGAACGCCGCATCGAGGTCGCGCGCGAGGGGACGACCGCGTATCTGAAGCTGGCGTATCACGCCCCAGCGATCGGCGATCCCGATTTCTTTCCGATGCTGGTGCTCGACGCGATTCTCACGGGCGCGAAGGGGATCAACCTGTGGTCGAGCTTCCGCACGCCGCCTCCACAGCGCAGCGCGCGGCTGTATCGCGCGCTCGTCGAGCGCCGGCTGGCGTCGGCGGTCGGCGCCGGACTTCTGCCGACCGAGCATCCATTCCTGTATCTGATCTCCGCGACGGCGATGGACGGCGTGAGCCTGCAGGACGTCGAGACCGCGGCCACGGCGGCGCTCGACGAAGTGGTGCGCGGCGGCATTACCGAGCGCGAGCTCGTCAAGGCGAAGAGCCAGCTTCGCGCCCGTCTGGTGTTCGAGAACGACAGCGTCACAAACCTCGGCCACCAGCTTGGGTACTTTCAAACCGTTGCAAGCCTCGACGTGTACCAGGACGCACCACATCGCATCGCCACCGTGACGCAGGGCCAGGTGGACAGCGTCGCGAAGAAATATCTGCGAACCGATCGGCGGACGGTCGGCTGGTTCAGGCCGACCGGCGGAGCGGAGGAATGACGACGCGAGCGGCGCGGGGCGAGCGGGGTCCCCAACGCGGCAGCCGCGTTGGGGTGCCGGAAGGGGCCCCGCAAGCGAAAGGCCTCGGCGCCTCGCGGCACGTGCTGGCCAACGGCACCGTGGTCATCTCGAAGGAGGCGCCCGCGGTTCCGGCCGTGACGATACACGTGGGCGTGAAGGCCGGCAGTATCTACGATGCGAACGCGCTCCTCGGTCTCAGTCATCTTGCGTCTCGCGTCCTCGACCGCGGCACCCAGCGACGAACGACCGACCAGATTGCCGAAGCGCTCGACGAGCGGGGCGTGTCCCTCACCGTCGGGGCGAACCGGCACGTCATGAACGTCAGCTGCACGTGCCTGTCGGAAGACTTCGAGACGATGCTCGAGCTGGTCGGCGAGGTCGTGATGCAGCCGGCGTTTCCAGATCGCGAGATTGAGACGCGCAAGGGCGAGGTGTTGAACGCGATTCGGCAGGACGAAGACAACCCGGCGGCGATGGCGATGCTGGCGCTCTTCGCCATGCTGTATCCGGACCAGCACCCGTACGGCCGTCCGTCGAAAGGCACGGTCGACAGCGTCAGCCGGATCGAGCGCACGGATCTCGTCGGGTTTCATGACGCGCGCTTCGCGCCATCGGTGACAACGGCAGTGATTGTCGGAGACGTCGAGGGCGGGAGGGCGGTCGCCGCCGCGGAACACGTCTTCGGATCGTGGCGGAAGCCGGCAGCGGGGGACATCACGCTTGGACATCCATCGTCGCAGCGGTCGCGCCAGGAGCGTGTGATCCCGATGATGAACAAGGCGCAGGCCGACATCGGATACGGCTTCACGACGATTGTCCGCAGCGATCCGCGGTACTACGCGTTTACGCTCATGAACAACGCCCTCGGCCAGTACGGCATCGGCGGCCGGCTCGGCGACAGCATCCGCGAGCGGCAGGGGCTGGCGTACTACGCCATCAGCTCGTTCGACGCGAACGTCGTCGAGGGGCCGCTCATCGTTCGCGTCGGCGTCAGCCCCGCGAACGTGGACCGCGCCATTGCGTCCATCGACGAGGAAATGCGCCGGATGGCCACCGAGGGGATGACGCCCGAGGAGCTCGCCGACTGCAAACAGTATTTGATCGGATCCATTCCGCGGCTGCTCGAGACCAACAGCGCCATCGCGACGTTCCTGCAGACAGCGGAGTTCTTCGGACTCGGGCTCGACCACGATCTGCGCGTGCCCGCGCTGCTGGATGCCGTCACGCTCGAAGACGTGAATGCCGCCGCCAGTGACGCGCTCGACGTCGATCGGGCTGCAGTCGTGATCGCTGGCCCGTATCAACGATGACGTCTTTGACGCGGGCGGTGTTTTTCGATGTCGATTTCACGCTGATCTATCCCGGCCCCGCGTTTCAAGGCGAAGGGTATCGAACGTTCTGCGAACGTCACGGCATGGAGGTCGATCCCGCCCGCTTCCCGGCGGCGGTGATGTCCGCGTCGCACATCCTCGACCGCGAGCAGGATGCGGTGTACAACCCGCAGATGTTCATCGATTACACCGCGCACATCATCAGATGCATGGGCGGCAGCGGCGCGACAGTTGAGCCGTGCGCCGCAGAAATCTACCAGGAGTGGGCGCTCTGCCAGCATTTTCTGCTGTACGAAGACGTGCCGGCGGCGCTTCAACGTCTCGCCGCCGATGACATTCTCATCGGGCTGATCTCGAACTCGCACCGCTGCCTCGAATCGTTCCAGGAGCACTTCGAGCTCGACGGACTCATCGACGTCGCGGTCTCGTCTTCGCAGCACGGCTACATGAAGCCCCATCCGAGCATCTTCGAAGCGGCGCTGAAGCTCGCCGGTGTCTCTGCCGCTGAGGCCGTGATGGTCGGCGACAGCCGCACGCAGGATATCGACGGCGCGCGGGCCGTGGGCATGCGCGGCGTGCTGGTGAGGCGATCGGGGACAGAAGAGAGCGCGCCTCAAACCGACGTGCCTGTGATCCGAAGTTTAGAAGAGCTCACGGAGCTGCTGTAACACGGAGCCACGGAGTCACGGAGGACCACGGAGTTTTTCTTTCTTAAGAAAAAAAGAATTCTCCGTGCGACTCCGTGGCTCCGTGTCTCCGTGTTGAGACTGCTCCGTGGGCTCCTGCTACCCCGGCGGCCACGCCAGCGTTCGCCCGGCGAGCAGATGCAGGTGGATGTGGAAGACGCTTTGGCCGGCGTCGCGATTCGTGTTGAAGACCGTCCGGTATCCGCGCTCGTTGTACCCGTACTCTTTTGCGATGGCCGCCGCCTGGCGGAACATCGACCCGACGAGTGCGTCGTGCTCAGGCGCGAGATCGTTCAGCGAAGCGATATGTAACTTCGGAATGAGCAGCACATGCAGCGGCGCCTGCGGGTTGAGGTCGTTGATGGCGATCAGTCCCTGATCGTCATACACGGGGTTCACCGGGATGATGCCGGCGATGATCTTACAGAAAAGACAATCGCTCATATCACGCCCGCCGGCAGACGACCGTGCGCGGAATGTCCTGCAGATCGTGGCGGATTTTCACGACGTCGAGCCCCTCCACCCCGCGCACGAGGTCGGTGACGCCGTCATCCTGCCCGCAACCGAACTCCATGACGAGGTGGCCGCCCGGCGCGAGCTTCGCGACCGCCCCTGCGAGCACGCTGCGTAATCCGTCCAGTCCATCCTTTCCGCCGAACAATGCGACAGACGGCTCGTAATCGCGGACTTCTGGCGTCAACCCCCGCTTCGACACGGAAGGCACGTAAGGCGGATTCGAGACGATGATGTCGACGCCATCTTCGATGCCGTCGAGGAAACTCGTTTCGACGAACGTGATGCGATGGGCCACGTTGTGGCGCGCGGCGTTCCGCCGGGCGACATCGAGCGCGTGCTTCGACACGTCGCTGGCGATGACGCGCGCGCCCGGAATCTCGCGCGCGAGCGAGATGGCGATGCAGCCGCTTCCGGTGCCGACATCCACGATAAGGGGACGGGAATCTTTTCCGACCAGCGCGAGCGTCTCCTCGACGATGAACTCGGTCTCCTGCCGTGGAATCAGCACGTCGGGCCCTACCTCGAAGGCCAGGCCCCAGAACTCGCGCGTGCCGAGGATGTAGGAGACGGGCTCGCGCCGCTCGCGCCGCGCGACGAGCGGCTCGTAGTTCATCAGGAATACGCTCGTGGCCGTCTCGTTGCGGTCGGTGAGAAAGCGGGCGCGATCCCAGCCGAGGACCTGGCGGGCGAGCACCTCGGCGTCGAGGGTCGCGACAGGCGTGCTGATCCCGGCGTGCACGAAGCGATCGCGGGCGCGGAACTGCTCAGCCACGAATGGCTCACGCCGG
>CAYHHH010000130.1:0-12007 GCA_964356125.1 uncultured Bifidobacteriaceae bacterium
GGTCTTCGATCCCCTCCGCATGACGCACAGCACGTTCGAGCAACCGCTCTCGTCCGCCCGCGCCGCCGATGCCGCGCGCGCCCATCTGAACACTGAGAAGGCCATCGTCGTGCCCGGCGGGTGGCACGTGTACCCGGAGTTGGCGGCCGCAGGGCTCTGGACCACGCCAACCGACCTGGCCACGTGGATGATCGCGATGGGCGACGCCATCGCTGGCCGTTCCACATCATTCCTCGCAGAAAAGACGGCGTCACACGTGATCGGCTCGGCAGTGCCCGGCCGCACACCCACCGAACGAGTCGGCCTGGGTCTGTTCCTGACGGGCAGCGGCGACAGCTTCAACATCACTCACGGTGGGCAGACCGAAGGCTTCGTGAGCCAGTTCAAGCTGTTTCCGAACATCGGCAAGGGCGCGGTGATCATGGTCAACATCGGCGAGAGCGGCGTCAGGCTGATGCGCGAGATCGAGCTGGCGATCGCCGAGGAGTTCGGGTGGCCCGAAGGCGGCACCGTCAAGATCACGACCGTCCCTGTGGATGCGGACGCGCTCAAGCAGCTGGCAGGCACCTACGTCCTCTACAACCTGGCGGGCCGGCACTTTCCCAAGGTGGTGGCTGACGGCTCGCGCCTGTTCTATGAATTCGGGGCCGGACGCAACGAGCTCTACGCGCAGTCACCGACGACGTTCATTGGCGCCGATGGAACACGGTTTTCCTTTGCGCGTGACGCGAATGGTCGCCACGTCCTGATCATCGGCACCGGCGCCGGCGCGATTGCGGCGCTCAAGCAATAGGCAGCCGGTCTTTTCGCAGACGGGTGATGGAGACCCTTCCTTACATCGACGAACATGTTCTGCGCATTGACGGCAACGCCGACGCGGTCTGGTCGGCGCTGCTCACGACGCTGCGCAGCCAACTGAAGGGCGGCGAGACGATCGCGCGCGTGCTGGGCTGCGACCCGGCGCAAGGCACGGCTACGTTCACCGGCATGGTCGGCGACGCGATGCCGGGTTTCCGTGTGGCGGAATCCGATCCCGGGCGACGCCTGGTCCTGCACGGCCGCCACCGTTTCGCGGCGTACGCACTGATGTTCATCATCGACGGAGCGCATCTCAGCGCGCAGACGCACGCGGCATTCCCCGGTATTCTTGGCCGACTCTACCGAGCTGCGGTCATCGGCAGCGGCGGCCACACCGTGGTGGCCCGACGCCTGCTGCATCAGGTCGCCCGCGCGACGCGATAGGCACCCACGATTTCACATGACCCGGGCGCGCGTGGGAACACGCATCGCGTTCTAAACTACCGAGGGTAGCCATGAACAACGAGCGAGTCTTCAAGATGTCATTCGCGGGCGTCTACCCGCACTACGTCAACAAGGTCGAGAAGAAGGGCCGGACGACGAAGGAACTGGAGCAGGTCATCTGCTGGCTCACGGGCTTCACCGCCAAGGGCCTGGCGGATCAGATCACTCGCAAGACGAGCCTCGAGGCCTTCTTCGACGAAGCGCCGACGCTCAATCCCAACGTCACCAAGATCACCGGCACGATCTGCGGCGTGCGCATCGAGAACATCGACCATCCGCTCATGCGCAACATCCGCTACATGGACAAGCTCGTCGACGAGCTCGCCAAGGGCCGGCCGATGGAGAAGATCCTTCGCGCATAGGTAAGATAGACGCCTCATGAAAATCACTGTCTCGACCGTCGTCTCTGCGCCGATCGCCGAAGTGTGGCGCGCCTACAACACGCCTGAAGACATCAAGGCCTGGAACGCCGCGTCGCCCGACTGGCACACGACGGCATCGAGCGTGGACCTCCGCGTCGGTGGCGGATTCTCGTCGCGCATGGAGGCAAAAGACGGCTCGGCCGGCTTCGACTTCGCCGGCGAGTTCACGAAAGTCGAGCCGCACAAGCTCATCGAATACACGTTCGGCGACCGCATCGGTCTGGTCGAGTTCGCCGTGGGCGCAAACGGCGTGACGATCACGATCACGTTCGACAGCGAAACCACACACACCGAAGAACAGCAGCGCGCCGGCTGGCAGTCGATCCTCGACAACTTTGCCAGGTACGTGACCACACCGCGCTGAGCGTGGCCACTGCCTTCCAGCACACGGCGACCCTGAACGTCGACGGCTGCCGACTCGCCTATTCGCGCGACGGCGCCGGATCTCCCGTTGTGCTCATTCAGGGTGTCGGCGTGCATGGCCACGGCTGGCGTCCGCAACTCGACGCTCTACTGCCGCGACACACGTGTCTCTGGTTCGACAACCGCGGCGTCGGCGCGAGCCAACCCGCGTCCCGCCGGGTCTCCGTGCGTCAACTGGCTGACGATGTGGTGGCGCTGTTGGAGGCGCAGGAGTGGAGTGCGGCGCACATCGTCGGCCACTCGCTTGGCGGCCTGATCGCGCAGCGCGTTGCGCTGTCGCATCCGTCGCGGGTGCGCAGCCTCGCGTTGCTCTGTACGTTTGCGCGAGGCCGTGACGCCGGCGCCAACGCGCGCATGGCCTGGATCGGTCTGCGCTCGCGCGTCGGTCCCCGCGCGATGCGGCGCAGCGCGTTTCTCGAGATTCTCTCGGCGCCGGGCTCGATTCCGGCGAGCGACCGCCAGCGCGTCGCCGAGAACCTTGCGCCACTCTTCGGCCACGATCTCGCGGACCACTCACCGGTGGAGATGCAGCAGCTCTCGGCGATGCGCGCGGAGGACACAACGAAGGAACTGCCGCAACTCGCCGGCATCCCGACGCTCGTCGTCAGTGGCGCGCACGATCCGATCGCGCCACCGACACTCGGACGACAGATCGCCGCCGGCATCCCAGGCGCGCGCTACGAGGAACTCGCTGATCAGTCGCACGGCGCGCCGATCATGGACGCAGCGACCATCAACGCGCTCCTGCTCGCACACCTCGCCGACGCCGACCAACCACGCTGACCATGGCCCACCTCTCGCTCTTCACGCTCATCGTCCCCGACTACGACACGGCGATCGACTTCTTCGTGCGCGTGCTGCAGTTCGACCTCGTCGAAGATGTGCCATCGACGACGAACGACGGCCGTCCGAAGCGATGGGTGGTGGTGAAGCCGAAGGGCGGTGAGACGGGAATCCTGCTCGCGCGCGCGGACGGCGAGGCGCAGCAGCAGGCAGTGGGCCACCAGTTCGCCGGACGCGTGGGCCTCTTCCTGCGCGTCGATGACTTCGACGCCACCTGCGCGCGACTGCGCGAGGCCGGCGTCACGTTCGTATCGCCGCCCCGGACGGAATCCTACGGTCGCGTGGTTGTGTTCCACGACATTTTTGACAACAAGTGGGACCTGCTGGGGCCGAACTGAACGCGTCGTGCCTCTGTCACTGTCCCGCTACCTGCTGATCGCGCTGCCCCCTGTCGCTGCCAGCGTCATCGTCCTGTCGATCGCCGGCGTCAGCGCCTGCTGAAGCCGCAATAGCGCGCGGGGTACAATTCCTCCACCAAGGAGCCGCAATGCCGACTGCGCCGAAAGTGAAGGGACCCGCGTCGTACTTCCTGGCGAAGAAGTAGCGACTGACGATGGCGGTCTCGGTCTTGACGATTCGACCGGCGGTTCAGCGTGACAAGCGCGCGTTGGTGCGCATGCTCGTGGCGCTGTGGCCCGACGGCACCACGCGCGACCACGGTCGACAGGTGCAGTCGGTGCTCGACGGCACACCGCGCAGCACCCTGCCGCTCACGTTTCTTGTCGCCGAGCGCAACGGCGTGCTCGTGGCGTTCGTCGAAGTGGGCCTCCGTTCGCACGCCAACGGCTGCGATCCGGTGCGGCCCGTCGGGTTCATCGAAGGCTGGTACGTGCAACCGCGTCTGCGCCGTCAGGGCATCGGCCGTTGGTTGTTCGTCGCGGCCGAAGACTGGTGTCGCGAGTACGGCTGTCGCGAGATGGCGTCAGACACATGGGCTGACCACACGCGGTCGGTCAAGGCCCACCGGGCGCTTGGCTATTCGGTCGAGGGCTCGTTCGTCAATTTTCGGAAAGCGTTGACCTCGCCGAAGCGGACATCGCGATCATCCACAAGGACGACATGGACGAGGCGCTAGTGCGCAAGTGGATCAAGCAGGCAGCCGTGCTCCCCGGATGGGGAAAGACCTCATGACGCAGTGAAGGTCAGCAGCGCCGGCAAGCGCTAAGGGCGCTACTCGCGCCGATAGGCCGTCGCGAGCGAATCCGCGTATTCGTTCCAGCGCGTGCCGTTGTGCGCTTTGATCCAGCGCAACTCGAGGCCGGGATGGCCGTGATACAGCCGGTAGAGTTCCTGCACGAGCTCGAGATTCTTGATCTCGCCGCCCTTCTTCTTCCAGCCCTTCGCGGCCCAGCCCTTCGCCCATGTCGTGATCGTGTTCACACAGAGCTCCGAGTCCGTGTAGATCACGGCCTTCTGATCGCGCGGCACCATCTTGCACGCAGCAATCAGCGCCGACAGCTCCATCCGGTTATTCGTCGTCTGCGGCTCGTGCCCGCGCTGCTCGGCCACGATCACGTCATCGACGACATACACCGCGCCCCATCCACCCGGCCCGGGATTCGGCGTCGCCGCGCCGTCCGTAAACACGCCGCTCATCGGTCCGGCCGTGTACTTCTCGAGCACCTCCGCCGTCGTCAGGTTCTCTTCACGCGACGACGCGGCCGACTTTCCTTTCTTGCAGGACATGCAGGTCTTCGGCGTCCAATTGGGGAACTTGGCCAGGGTGGCGGCAGCGACGACAAACTCACGTTGGCAGCTGGTGCAGACAAATGTCATGGGCGAGGGATAATTCTCGCATGAAGTTCGAGCGCAGCTCGCTCCACATCGACGGCCGGACCGTCGGCGTCGACGTCACCACGCTGACAACGCACGGCAGGGGCCATGGCAAAGAGAAGAAGCCCACGCTCCGATTCGACAAGGTCGTGGCTCGCGTCACCGAGCGATTGCAGGCGGCGGCCGGCGCATGCGCACCGTCCGGCGTCACGGTCCTCGTCACGCTGACCGCGCCGATTAAGCTCGCCTCGAGAACCGCCATCGCGATCGACGACACACTCCGCGCGCTCGTCGTGCACAGTGCGGATGAACCGCACGCGTCACTCACCGGACTCGGCAATCGTGTGCGCATCCAGATCGTGGCCCACGGCCTCACGTCCGCGCCGAAGTTCCTCGGGTTCGCGCACAATCACGGCACGGACCCGCGGCTGCTCTTCAACCTGACGCGCGAGTTGCTCGACCTCGCCAACGCCACGGCACGGCGACGCGCGAGCGCGCGCGGCCTGGTCGTGATGTGTCCGCGCAACAGCGCGTGCCTCGACGCGTATCGCCACATCTGGGCGCAACTGACGCCCGCGATCAAACGGCACAAGGTCTTGATGGTCTTTGGCGACGGGCGCGCAGAACTGCTGTGACCGGATCTCAGATTCGCTTCATCGACGGCGCGGGCTACGAGCGCTACATGGGGAAATGGAGCCAGCTCGCGGGCCGGCAATTCCTCGAATGGCTCGCACCACCCGCCGGCTGGCGATGGCTCGACGTAGGATGCGGCAACGGCGCGTTCACCGAGATGCTCGTCGAGCACTGCGCGCCGGCCTCCGTGCACGGCATCGATCCGTCCGAGGCGCAGATCGCGTTTGCGCGTGCGCGACAGACGACGCGCTCGGCCGACTTCCAGCAGGGCAACGCGATGGCGCTGCCGTTTGATGAGGACGCATTTGATGCGGCCGTGATGCCGCTGGTGATTGCCTTTGTGCCGGAGCCGGCGAAAGGCGTCGCTGAGATGGCGCGGGTGGTCCGGCCCGGCGGCATCGTCTCGGCCTACATGTGGGATCAGCCCAGCGGCGGGTTTCCGTACCACGCGCTGATGATGGAGATGCGCGCGGCGGGCGTCGCCGTGCCGCAGCCGCCGAGTCCCGACGCGTGCCGGATCGAGGTGTTGCACGACCTCTGGACGAACGCCGGCCTGACCGACGTCGAGACGCGCTCGATTCTGGTCGAACGCACCTTCGCGGACTTCGACGACTACTGGCACACAGTCCGTCTGGGACCCAGCGTCGGCCCGCCCCTCGCCGCGATGGACGCCCGCGATCTCGCCCGTCTCGAAGCGCGCATGCGCGAGCTGCTGCCCACCGATCCGCACGGCCACATCACCTATGGCGCGCGGGCGAACGCAGCCAAGGGGCTGGTCCGGAAGTTCCATAGATGACGGTATAGTTACTCCATGTCTTCTCAACCCCGCGTGCTGCAGCGTGTGATCGACACGTTCATCAGCCCGGTGCTCTCGCGGATCTTCTGGAAATTCCAGCTCGCGCAGGAGGAATTTCCGGGCGTCATCGGCCTCGAAGTGACGAGCTTCTGCAATTTGCGCTGCCCGATGTGCCCGCGCACGTTCTCCGACCGCCACTGGAACCACATGCCGCTCGACCTCTTCAAGCGGCTGATCGACGAGATCAAGCCCTACGACGAGAAAGGCATGATCGAGCAGATCGGCCTCCAGGGCTACGGCGAGATCTTCCTGCATCCGAACTGGTTCGAGATCGTCGAATACGGCTCGCCGCGCATCACCAAGGCCCTCCTTCGCCTCGACACGAACGGGACGATGATGAAGGCGCCCGTCATCGACAGGCTGTTCCAGAGCCAACTGCGCAACCTGATCATCTCGGTCGACGGCGTGGACGAGACCAGCTACAACTACCTGCGCGCCGGCGGCAACTTCACGCAGGTCATCGAGAACATCCAGCTCTTCATCGCGCGCCGCAAGCAGGAGCCCACCAAGGGCCCGACGGTGCAGATTCAGATCATCGAGTCGGACTACAGCCGCCCCTACCTGCCCGAGTTCAAGAAGTTCTGGACGGAGCAACTACAGGGCGTGGACCGGATGTCGATCAACGTGATTCCGTTCCACAACTTCGCGGGACAGATCAAAGACGAGCATTTCGACGCGGTGAAAGAAACGGGGCTGCATTTCAATCTGCCGTGTCATCGCCTGACGTATGAAATGGAAATCTCCGCTGACGGCGTCACGAGCGTCTGCTGCCTCGACAGCGAGCGGCAACTCGCCATCGGTAACGTGAATCAGGTCTCGATCAGCGAGATGTGGCACGGGCCGAAGGTCACGGCGTACCGCGAGCAGATGAAACGCGCGCGATACGGCACGATGACGCTCTGCCAGGCCTGCCCGCACTCGCAGAAGTTCGTCAGCCACTACGCGAACCCCGCGCGCCTCAAGGGCGCGTTCGGCACGCTCGGCAAACTGCAGCGCCGGCACAAGACCAATCGCCTGTTCGACTGATATGCCCGGCGTCGACGCGAGCATCATCGTCGTCAGCTACAACACGCGGGCGCTGACGCTCGCGTGCCTCGCCTCCATTCGAGACTTCACCAGCGGACTCACCTACGACGTCGTCGTCGTGGACAACGCGTCCGCAGACGGCTCCGCGGACGCGATCGCGGAAGCATGCCCGTGGGCGACGCTCGTGCGAGCGAACGCCAATCTGGGTTTCAGCGGCGGCGTCAACGCGGGCCTGACCGCGAGCCAGAGTGAGTTCGTGATCCTGTTCAACAGCGATGCGTATCTGGTCGAGAACGCGTTTGCGGCGATGGTCGACTTCGCGCGCGCGCATCCGAAGGCGGGCGGTGTTGGCTGTCGCGTGATGAATGAGGACCGATCGCACCAGCCGACGGCGGCGCGTTTTCCCCGTCTGTGGCTCGACTTCACCGACCATGTGCTGCGACCGCTTCGCGTGCTGCCGCAGAGTTGGCAGGCCAACTGCGTGGACGCCACCGACTATCGCGAGCCGGTCGACACCGACTGGCTCTCCGGGAGTTGCGCGCTGTATCGACGCGCCGCCATCGAGGCCGCCGGCGGCATCGACAACGACTTCTTCCTCGGCGAGGAGGACATCGACCTCGGCTTCCGGCTCAAGCAACACGGCTGGCGGGTGATGTACATGCCGTTCTCCGGCGTCGTGCACCTGGGCGGCCGCAGCCGCGCGCTCTCGGCCGCGTCTGCGCAGTACTTCTTCGGCGGCCGCTACCTCTTCTACAAGAAGCACCGGTCCTACCGATACGCACGCGCGTTCCGGGCATTGCTCCTGGGCGCCTACGGCCTTCGCTGGCTCATGGCCCGCACGCGGACGATGATGGGCGGCGGTCCGCCGGCCCGGCAGGCGCTCGCCCGCTACTCCCAGTACCTCCAGGCCATCCGCAGGCTCACGTAGGCCATCCGAGACGGTGGTCGGCGCGCCCTGATTGATCAAGATTTCTCCTGCCGGACCGATTCCCTAAACAGTTCACGCCCGTTCGGCAGTCACCAGGAGGAATTTCCGTGCGCGAAATGACCACGTCCGCCTTCGTTCTTCTGATGTCGTGCGTCCTTCTTCCTGTGGTCGTATCCGCTCAAACGACGACACCGACGTACAGGTCTGACGGAACGCCCGCCACGGTCGGGGTGAAGCCGACCGAGCCCGCGGCGACCGACCCGAAGGCGCCGATCACAGTGCTTCCGTCGAAGATGAGCCGCTGGCTGGAATTGCAGACCGGCACGCTGGCCACGCGCTACCGCTACGTGGAGTCGAGTTCCGGTGTGGTGTCGGCGAATCAGATGCAGTACACGGGACAGCTCAAGAGCCGAGTGAAGCTGGACGAGAAGGGGCGCTTCACGGTGAACGCGCTGTTCGCCTCCGGCACGGCGTTCACGGGCGGCTGGAACACGACCGGCGTGGGCACGGGCGACCTGATCAAGGCGTGGCCGCTCAAACAGATCTTCGCGACCGCCGTGCCGACCACGGGTGTCGAGCTCAGCTTCGGCAGCATCGGCTTCACGCGCGGCGAATCGACCGAAATCACATCCTACGACAACGACGGCTACGTCACCGGCGAGCGGGCCAGTGTGAAGCGTCCGAAGTCGCTCTATTTCGACGAACTCGGCGTGACGTCAGCATTCCTTGGCCACACATCGGTGCCGGCGTTCTGGGATCGCGCCAACATGATGCGGACGCGCAACTACTTCCAGTATTTCGCGAGCAAGAAGGTCAGCCCGACGTTCGCGGCTTCGGCAGACTACACACGCTATCTCGGCGTCGCGACGTTCCGGATGGCGGGTGTCGTGAAGGCGCCGAAGGCCCGCGTCTTCGACAGCGTGCGGTACGAGCAGTATTTCCGCGGCGGCTCGACCCCAGGCAACGGCTTCGCGGTGACGATCGACAAGGCCGTGACCAAGAAGTTCTCGGTCGGCGCGGGCTTCGCCAACATCGATGCCAACAACGGCACGCTGAACGCGGATCGATTCGCCAAGGGCAACCGCTTCTTCCAGACGACGACCGTCAAGGTCACGCCCGAGCTGGCGTTCCAGCTGTTCCTGACAGAATCGGTCCACAACCCATACGTGGTCTCGAACCGGTTCCGGTATGAGGTCATTGCCAGCTACAACGTCCTGGGCCGGATTCAACGCGCGGGTCACCTGAAATAACGTCGCACACAAAACGTTGCCCGCACTCCATTGCCGCGCTTTACCGAATGGGCTGCAGCACCACCGTCAATCCGCGTCCAGGCACTACCGGCCGGCGGGTCGCAGATGCTCGAACACCAGGCCGACCGCGGTCCCCCGCTTGAATCCCTTCCAGTACGTGTGGGCGGCGGTGGGCGTGCCGTTGCGATCCACCGCGAAGACCGCATCTTTGCCGTTGGGGACCAGATCGAGGTACGCGCGCCGGTCCTGGGCGCCCTTGAGATGCAGTTCGAAGAACGCCGTCGCGAAATGATCGAGGATGTTGTTCATTCGGGATGTGTCCCATACCGCATCGGCATAGTGCGCAAACGCGGCGGCGCTGCGTCCGCCTGAGTACGCCTCGATCGGCGCGGGGATCGGCGCGGCGGCGTTGTGGCCGGCGTTGAGGAACGTCAGCAGGTACCGATCGGTGTTCACCGCGCCCTGGTAGATCGCCCGCGCGCCCTGCTCATAGCCGGCCACGTCGTCCACGCTGCCGGCCACGAGGAGGACCGGCGTCGTGATCCCCTTCAACCCGTCGGCGTCCCAGAATCCGGCGGGCATGCCCCACGGCGCGATCGCGACCGCGGCCTTGATGCGGGCGTCGATGCCGGCGCGGTACGCCGGGTTGGCGGCGCCACGCTCCGCCAACAGCGTGTTGGGCGGAGCGCCGGGCAGCGTCTCACTGGTCTTGCTGAAGCCTCCGCCAATGACATTCACCACGCCGTAGCCGCCCATGGAGTAGCCGACCAGGCCCGTCCGGGATACGTCGACGAGACCGGCGAACACGCTGCCCGAATCGGTCCGGCCGAGCCGCGCGAGTTCGTCGAGGATGAACAGCTGGTCCAGGGGCCGGTTGTAGAGCGTGCTGCTGAACGCCTGCTGATCGTCGTAGGTGCTGTCTTTGTGATCGATGGCCACGACGACAAACCCCTTACTCGCGAGGTTCTCGCCCACGTGGCTCATCAGGTAGCGGTTACCGGGGTAGCCGTGCGAGATGATCACGAGGGGGAACGGGGCTCCCGACCGCAGCGGTGGCGCATCGCGCGCGGCCCGGCCATAGAGCGTGACGACCACGGACGGATCGCGTGTGATCACGCCGCGGTACTCGCCGACGGGTGACGTCGCGGCCGGCGGCGTCGCGGGATACCAGACCTCGAACGTCAGCGTGCGATCCGACCGGACGACCGGTCCGCCGGCTTTCGTGTTGAGGATGTCGGCGCGGTTCGTCTCCATCGCGCGCATCGTCCGGACGCCGATAGCGTGCGTGCCGTAGGCCGCCAGTTCGGGCGCCGCGGGCGTGACCGTGTCGATGCGGTTCTGGCCTGGCAGCGCCGCGGTGCCGGTCGTCGCGACCAGGCACAGGGCAAGAGCAACGGATACGAACGCGCGGCGACTCATCTGTGCGTTTACGTCTTCGGAAACCGGTTTCCCACGAACACGTCGTAGATCCAGCCCCCGAGGACCGCACCGATCAACGGCGCGGTCACCGGGACCCACCACCAGTGGTTCCCGGCACGAAACACTTCCGTGCCCCAGCCGGCCACCGCCGTGAACACACGCGGCCCGAGATCCCGGGCCGGGTTGATCGCGTATCCGGAGTTGACGCCGAACGCCGCACCAATGCCGACCACGAGCAGGCCGACGACCACGGGCACCAACCCCGCCGGTACCGGATTGTTCCGCGAATCGGTGATGCCGAAAATCACGCCGACCAGAATGGCGGTGCCGACGATCTGATCGATGAACCCGCCCGGAAAGGTCGTCAGATACGCCTGCGGATATGTGGCGAAGATGCCGGCCGTGCCCAGAGGTCCGAGCACCTGCCGCACGCCGCCATCAAATGCCGCGATTCCCTCGCGATAGGTGAGATACACCACGGCGGCGGCGAGGAACGCGCCAACACACTGCCCCGCGATGTACGGCACCACCTTCCGCCACGGAAAGCCCCGGTGCACCGCGACGGCCAACGTGACCGCCGGGTTCAGATGCGCCCCCGATACGCCGGCCGACACGTAGCAGCCCATGACCACACCGAGCCCCCAGGTGAGGTTGATTGCCAGATAGCTGCCGGCCGCCTGTTTGCTGATGACGAACTGCGCCACAACGCCGGCGCCAAAAAGAATAAGCACGAACGTGCCCAGACACTCGGCCAGCACCTCACGCAGGGTTTCTCGCGACATAAACCGTTTCTCCTGTTTCGAAGGACGCCGATAATCCGCGCCAGTGTATATCGCGCCGAGTGGTAACCTTCGGCGCCATGGCCTTTATTCTTGCGCTCGATCAGGGCACCACCAGTTCTCGCGCGATCCTTTTCGATCATGCCGGCGGCGTCGTCGCCGTAGCGCAACGCGAGTTCCCCCAGATCTTTCCGAAACCCGGATGGGTCGAGCACGATCCGCGCGAAATCTGGGCATCCCAAATCGCCGTCGCCACGGAAGTGCTGGCGCGTGCGCACGTGGCGGCCGCCGATCTGGCGGCCATCGGCATCACGAACCAGCGCGAAACGACGGTCGTCTGGGATCGCGACACC
>CAYHHH010000131.1:0-5930 GCA_964356125.1 uncultured Bifidobacteriaceae bacterium
TGTCGCGCGTTTCGACACGAATCGTGTGCCAGCGGCCGTCTTTTTTCGTCGTCGACGAGTAGCCGAGATAGTACTGCTGGCTCAGCTCGTCGGCGATGTTCGCCGTGGCCGCATCGAGATCGCGGCCCGAGCGCACGACCTCGGTCCGCCCGCCGCTGTCGTCCGTGATCTCCCGCAGTGCGTGCACGTTGACGCGATCGTCGCTCACGCGCACCGTCCTGCGCCCTTGAGGCTGCGGGAACGGCCATTGAAACTGCGGTGAGCCACCCCAATTCGGCTGCCGAATTGGGGGCCCCGGTAACTGCGGAAGAATGACGCCGCCCGGCCCTCGCGGCCGGCGGCTTCCGGGAAACGGGCGCGGAATCGACTGCGGAACCGGCCCGCGCGTCGTCGGCGGGAAGCCGAACGCATCTTCGGCCTGGCCGTCGATGCCGATCGCGTACACCATGACTTCCGATTCGCGGATCAGCTGCTTCACTTCGTTCAGCGATACCTGGCTGTCGGTGTCGTTGCCGTCAGAGATCAGCACGACCGCGCGCTTGCGGTGCTGGCCCGTCTGCGCCAGCGGTACCGATTCGGCAACCGCGTCGTACATCGCCGTGCCGCCGTTCGCGTTGATGCGCCGGATGGCGCGGCTCAGGCGCGCGCGATCGGTCGTCCAGTCCTGCACCAGCTCCGGAAAGTTGTTGAACTTGTAGAGAAAGATCTCGTCCTCGGGCGACAGCAGCTTCGTGAGAAACCGATCGACAGCCATGAGCGCGTTGGTGAGCTTTTCTCCAACCATGCTGCCGCTCGTGTCGAGCACGAGCCCGAGGCTGACGGGCACGCGCTCGTTACTGAAGTGCGTGACCTCCTGCAGTTCGTCCTCCTCGTACACGATGAAGTCGTCCTGCCGCAGGCCGGGAATGAAGCGACCATTCCGATCGACGACGGTCGCCGTCACGTTGACGAGATCGACGCCGCTGCGGAACCGGAACTCTTCCTGGTTCTGGCCCGCGACCCGCGCGCTGCCGGCGATGACGATGACGGCAAGCGCTGCCGTGAGACCGATCGAGGACCGCAGCCTGTGTTTCATATGAGCAACCTTATCCACTATGCGCCTACTGGAGCGCGCTTGCCAGTTTCGTGTCGATGCGGCGATCGACGTGAGGAACCACGTCGGTCCCGGCTCGGAAACTCACTCGATAGCGCGCGATCGAGCCCGGATCGGGAATGCTCACCGTGAACGGCGCTTCTTCTCCGGGGCCGAGCGCCCGGTAGTCGAGCGGCACGTCTTTCGTCGAAACGAGCGCGCCGGCGCGATCGAGCAGCGAGATGACGGCCGTGAGCCCCTCCACTTTGACGCCGCTCGACGGATTACGGACGGTGCCTTTGATCGTCAGGACGCTGACCTCGCGCGCGTGTCCGAGCGCGACGAGCTCGAGCGGCTCGGCGTGATTGACCTGCGCGACGGTCGCCGCGTGGTCATTCGACGCCGACGTGTTGAGGAAAATCAGCGCGCCGCCCAGCATCACAATTAACGCTGCAGCCGCCAATAACGGAAGGCGGCTGCCCGACGGTTCGTCGCGCTCGACTGTTCCGAACAAGCGCTCCGAACTCGCACTGACGCGTTCCTCGCGCGAAGCGCGAGCAGCGCGAATCCCAAATCCCGAATCCCGAATCCCTTGTGATGCAGGTTCGGGGCTCCACTGCATTTCGCCGCCGACCGAAGTCCAGCCGCCGTCAGTCGGGCCGTCTGCGGCGTGCGCGAGCGAGGCGACACGAGCGTCCGATCGCTCGCGGTCGACGCGGCGCAGGCGCCGCGCCGATGCGAAGGCGACGATCGCCGTCGCGGCGGAGATGAGCGTGATGATGAGCAATACGGTATCCATGTTCTTACCTCAGCTTGAATTCGACGGCGACTTCGACGATGACGTCGACCGCCTGACCCAACCGTGTGGCCGGGGCGAACCGCCACTGGCGCACCGCCGCGATCGCGCGCTCGTTCAGGCCGCGCGGCAGACCGTTCAACAGCTTGACGTCGCTGACCGAGCCGTCGCGGCGCACCACAATTTCCAGGACGACTTCGCCTTCGACGTTCGCGCGGCGTGCGTCCTCGGTGTAGTCGGCTTTCACTTCGCGCAACAGTCGCGGCGGCATGACACCGCTTCCGGGACGATACGGTCCGCCGCCCATCCCGCCGCCAGAACCTTCGCCGATGCCCGAACCCTCGCCTTTACCAAGACCGGTGCCCGTGCCCGATCCCACGCCTCCGCCGGCGCCGGGCCCACGGCTCTGGCTGACTTTCGGTGCCGGCTCGTCGATGACGCCGGGACGCTCGACCTCATTTGCCGCAACCGTTGCGACCGGCGCCACGACGGGCGGCAGCGGCTCCGGTTTCACGGGAGGTGGAGGTGGCGGTGGTTCCGGTTTCGGTGCGGCTTCGACAGGCTTCGGCGCTTTGCGCAGAGGCACGGGGCTGTCGAGCGACGACTTGCCTTTACGCTGCGCCTTCGGTGGCGGAGCTTTCTGGCGCAGGCCACCGCCACCACCGCCGCCGCCCGGTCCGGGCGATGAAAGGAACACGAGCCGAGTCGTCACCGGCTCGACGCGCACAGGCACGGCTGCCGCCTGCGGGAGCCCGATGGTGCTCATCAAAATGAGCGTGGCGGCAATACTCGCGTGCACCGCGCTGGCCGCAACGACCGGCATCTTCGCGGAAGGATGTGCGAACTCGGGCTTGTCGAAGAGCATCGCGGCGCTGCGTCCGCCGTCGGCGCGCAGTGCGCGGACCGCGGAAACGGCCTCCGACGGCGCGAAGTAGACGGGGCTGAAGCCCTGTGCCACCGACATCGCCGGCAAGACCGGGCGGAGCGCGCCTCTCTCGACGAGCGCCTCGACACGTGCCACCGGGACTCCGGCGGCCTGGGCGATCTCGCCAGCTGAGTACACGTCCACGGAGGGATTCTTCGGTGTAAACGCCATTTAGGGATATGCCTGCTCCTATACATGGCAAATCCCTTGCCGTACTTGTGCGTCGAATTACCTGGAAAATTGAGGGTTATTAGCGGGGTGTCCCCGCTAACGTACGCCTTCGAAGAAGGACACGCCGTCTCGCTCGGCCAGCAGACGCGTGGCGCGGAAGCCTTCAGCCTCCAGCGCCACGACGGTGCCGCCTGAAGATGTGTAGTGTGGATCGACCGGCGCCGCGCTCGACGAGCCCAGCAGCGCGCCGAGCCCGCCGCGTTGTCCGCGCTCGATGACGACGATGCGGCCGCGAGGGGCGAGGGTGCGAAACGCCTGCTGCAGTGTGGCGACGCGCTCCTCGGGGCGCATGCTCGACAACAGCCCTTCCTGATTGTCGACGACGATCAGATTGAACGCTTCGTCTTCGAATGGAAAATGTCCCAGGTGTCCGGTCTCGAGCTCCAGCAGAAATCCTGATTTTTCGGCGGCCCGCCTGGCGCGCGCTGCGTGCGCGTCGTCCGGGACAATCGCACACACGCGCCCGCTCAACCCGGCTTTTGACCCAATCGCTCCCAATAGGGACGAATCAGTGCAACCGACCTGCAGCAATCGATCGCCGAGCGCCACGCCCGTCATTGCGATCGCGACCGAATGTTTCTCCTGCGCGCGAAAGAAGGCCACGTGGGAAGCGTAGGTCGCGTGCGTCGCGCGGGTCAACAGGTGATATAGTTGCCGGCTGTGAAAAACCTTGAAATCGCTCCTGCAAAAGGCAAATTAGGGATTCTTCTTGTCGGCCTTGGCGCGGTCAGCACGACCACCATTGCCGGCGTCATGGCTGTTCGGAAAGGTCTCGCGCAACCGATCGGCTCGCTCACGCAGATGGGCACGATCCGTCTGGGCAAGCGCACCGAAGGGCGGTCCCCGAAAATCAACGAGGCCGTGCCGCTCGCCAGCCTCGACAGCATCGTGTTCGGCGGCTGGGATATTTTCGAGGAGAACTCGTACGAGGCGGCGCGCACCGCCGGCGTGCTCGAGCCCTCGCTGCTCGATCAGATCAAGCCCGAGCTCGAAGCCATCAAGCCGATGAAGGCCGTCTTCGATCAGCGCTACGTGAAGCGCCTCGACGGCCCGAACGTGAAGACGGGCAAGAACAAGAAGGACCTCGCCGAGCAACTCCGCGCCGACATCCGCGCGTTCAAGAAGGATAACGGCCTCGACCGCATGGTGATGGTGTGGTGCGGCAGCACCGAAGTGTTCATGAAGGAATCGGCGGCGCACCAGTCGATCGAAGCGTTCGAAAAGGCGCTCGAAGCGAACGACCCGGCGATTCCGTCGAGCATGATTTACACCTACGCCGCGCTGATGGAAGGCGTGCCGTATGCGAACGGTGCGCCCAATCTCTCGGTCGACATCCCCGCGATGATGTCGCTCGCGCAGCAGAAGAAGCTGCCGATCGTCGGCAAGGACTTCAAGACCGGGCAGACGTGGATGAAGACGGTCATCGCGCCCGGCATCAAGGCGCGGCTCCTCGGCGTCGAAGGGTGGTACTCGACCAACATCCTCGGTAACCGCGACGGCGAAGTACTGGACGATCCGGAATCGTTCAAGACGAAGGAAGAGAGCAAGAAGTCGGTGCTCGACTACATTTTTCAGCCGCATCTCTATCCCGGCCTGTACGAAGATCTCCATCACGTCGTCCGCATCAACTACTATCCGCCGCGCGGCGACAACAAAGAGGGCTGGGACAACATCGATCTCGTGGGCTGGCTCGGCTACAAGATGCAGCTGAAGATCAACTTCCTGTGCCGGGACAGCATTCTTGCGGCGCCAATCGTGCTCGACCTGGCGCTGTTCCTCGATCTGGCGAAGCGCGCCGGCATGTCCGGCATTCAGGAATGGCTCTCGTTCTATTTCAAGAGCCCGATGCATGCGCCCGGTTTGTACCCCGAGCACGACCTCTTCATTCAGTTGATGAAGCTGAAGAACACGCTGCGCTACATGATGGGCGAGGAGCTCATCACCCATCTCGGGCTCGAATACTACGATTAGGCGGGTCCAAAGAGCAGGACCCGCCCTACGTAACGTAGGCCGGGTCTTGCTTTCTAGACCCGGCGCGCACCGATGTGCACTCGCGTGCATTTCTAATCCCGAATCCCCAATCCCCAATCCCCAATCCCTGATTTTCAATCCCTTCAAGGTTCAGATTTCGTAAGGTTTAGCACGCTTCGAGCCGAAACGAGGGGCGTGGAAGTGCGCGTGACTCGAAAGATCCGCCTCGCGATGGCCGGCGTGCTGCTGGTCACCGCTGCCGAGAAGTCCGCGCAGGTGCCGGCACAAGCGCAGAGCGGGCCGTTGCGCCCGCTGGCCGTCACGCAGCTCGACGAACGGCAGCAGGGCAGCGATCTCGACAGCGCGCGCCCCGTGACGATCACGCTCTCGGACCCCGTGCCGATCACGGACTTGCTGCTCATGATCGTCCGCGACACGCGGCTCAGCGTGGTGCCCGATCCCGACGTGCAGGGAACCTTCAAGGGCGAGTTGAAAGACGTGACGCTCCGGCAGGCGCTCGAGATGATCCTCCAGCCGCACGGCTACGACTACTCGGTGCAGGGAAACTTGATCCGCGTCTTCAAGCGCCGGTTCGAGACCCGCCGTTTCGATTTGAACTACGTCGTCACGCGCCGAACGGGCTCGCGCACGCTCTCGACATCGAGCGGCTTCGCGAACGGCCAGGGGAGCTCTGCCGACGTGACCGACACCGATGCCGGCGATATTGTCAGCGACCTCGCCACGGGCGTGCAGACGCTGCTGTCGGCTGAGGGGCGATTCAACATGGACAGGAAGGCCGCGTTGCTGCAGGCCACCGACTTTCCCGATCGCCTCGATCAGATTCAGCTCTATCTCGACGCCGTGCAGAATCGGGCGACGCGCCAGGTGCAGATTCAAGCGATGGTCATCGAGGTCGTGTTGAACGACGAATTCGC
>CAYHHH010000131.1:6030-11998 GCA_964356125.1 uncultured Bifidobacteriaceae bacterium
TCCCCGGACTCCTGAGCGCGCTCGCGAGCCAGGGCACGGTGAACGTGATGGCGAGCCCGACGGTGAACGCGCTGAACAACGAGCCCGCGATCATGCGCGTGGGGACGCAGGATGTGTTCTTCAAGACGACGACGCAGACCGACGCGGTGACGGGGCGGATTCTTCACACCACGGAGCCGCACGCCATCACCGAAGGGGTCGTGCTGAGCGTCACGCCGCAGATCGCGGGCGACGGCATGATCAACATGAGCATCTCGCCGAGCCTGACCGAGCGCACCGGACAGGCGAGATCGCGCTTCGGCGATACGGCGCCGATTCTCAGCGTCCGCGAGGCGGATACGCTGGTGCGCGTCCACGACAAGGAAACGATCGTCGTTGCGGGGTTGATGGACGAACGGGCGCGGCCCGAAATGACAAAGGTGCCGTTCTTCGGTGATTTACCCGGCGTCGGGAAGATCTTTCGCGGAGAGAAAACGAGCCGGCGCAAGACCGATCTCATTATTCTGCTGACGCCGACCATCATGACGCCCGCGCGCGTCGCCCTGGCGACGGCGAATGAGTTGGAAAGGGTGAGGTAGACCATGTACGAGGCCTATTACGGGTTCACGGAAAAGCCGTTCAGTCTGACGCCGGACCCGAAGTTTCTGTTCAAGAGCGAGTCGCACGCGAACGCGTTCGAGCTGCTGCAGTACGCCGTGCGGCGCCGCGAAGGGTTCGTCGTCATCACCGGCGACATCGGCACGGGCAAGACGACGCTCTGCCGCGCGCTGCTCGAGGAGATCGACAGGAACACGTTCACGGCGCTCGTGCTGAACCCATTTCTGTCGGAAGAGGACCTGCTGAAGCTGATCCTGCAGGACTTCGGCGTGGTCTCGCGTGAAGATGTGAAGCGCGGGCGCCTGGCGAACGTCAGCAAGCAGGAGCTCATCGAAACGATCTACGACTTCCTGCTCAGCCTGCTGCCGTTGCGCGCGAGCGCCGTGCTCATCATCGACGAGGCGCAGAACCTGCCGATGCCCGTGCTCGAGCAGATTCGCATTCTGTCGAATCTCGAGACCGACAAGGACAAGCTGCTGCAGATCATGCTGGTCGGCCAGCTGAACCTGAATCCGCTGCTGAAGGCGCCGCAGATGCGCCAGCTCGATCAGCGCGTCTCGATCCGGTATCAGCTGCGTCCGCTGAGCCGCGATGAAGTGGCCGCGTACGTGTCGCATCGCCTGACCGTCGCAGGCGGCGCGGCGTCGGTGACGTTTCAGCCGAAGGCGTTCGACATGGTGCACACGCGCACGCAGGGGATCCCGCGGTTGATCAATCTGGTGTGCGATCGCGCGCTGCTCGCGGCCTACTCCGGCCGCAGCAACCGCGTCTCAGCCGACATGGTGTATCAGGCCGCCGAAAGCCTCGAGCTCGTCGAGGAGCGATCGTCGCGATTCAGCTGGTTCCGGCGCCGCGCGTCGGCCGCCCTGACGGCCGCCGGCGGATCGGTGACGCTCGGATAGGCGATGTCGATCATTCTCGACGCGCTTCGGCGCGGGCGCGGCAGACAAACGCCGGCGCCGAACCCCAACGCGGCACAAACGGATGCCGTCCTGCAGACGCTCGGCTACGGCCGCTTCAACCCGGCCACCCCTTTCAATCGGATCAAGCGCGTGGCGGGGCTGCTCGCGCTCGGCGTCATCGCGGCGATTCTGCTGTGGGCCGCGGTCATCTGGATCACCCAGGTGTACTTGTCGCCCACGCCGGAGCCCGAGGTTGCGGCTCTGTCGCAAACGGCGCCGCCGCCCACCTCCGCGCCTGCCGGCGCTTCCACCTCCGCGGGGACCGCTACGGTGGACAAGACGGCGGGCAAGCCTGGCGCCCCCGTCGCGCGCAGCGGAGGCGATCCCGTCGCCCCGAACGCACCTGCGCGAAGCGCCGCACCTCCTGCGCGCAGCGGCGCCGCACCTAGCGCACCTAACGCCCCTGTCGCACGTAACGCACCCAACGCCCCTAGCGCACCCAGCCGAGCCGATCGCGTCATCGTCCAGAACTCCACTCGCGTCAGTGTGCCGAATTCGGCGCCGGCCGCTCCGACGGGCGCGCCATCGCGCACCGCGGTTTCAACGGGCGCCGGCGCGAGCGTCGCGACGGTCACGACAGGCGACGATCATTTCAGCCGCGCCATGATGTATCAGCGGCTCGGCGATTTTGAAAACGCACTGGTCAGCTACCGGCAGGTGCTGCAGCGCGACGATCTCAACGTCGAAGCGCACAACAATCTCGGCGTGCTCTATCGCGACAAGGGATTGTTCGACGACGCCATCCGGCACTTTCAGCGGGCGATCGCCATCAACCCGGGTTACGCGCGCGCGCGGAACAACCTCGGCGTGGTGTATTTGACGCAGCGAAAACTCGATATGGCGGCGACCCAGTTTCACGGCGCGCTGACGCTCGATCCGAAGAACGTCGAGTCGATGGTGAACCTGTCGACGGTTGAGCGGGAATCAGGACAGCGGGATGAGTCCCGGCGCTGGCTCATGCGCGCGCTGGCCCTCGACCCGCGCAACGCGGCGGCACACTACAACCTGGGCCTCATCGAAGACGAAGCGGGCAACCGCACGGAGGCGCTGGCTCACTATCGCGAATTTCTGAAGCACGGCTCCGCGTCGCATCCGGCATTGGTGGACGACGTTCGCAAACGCATCGACGCGCTCGGCGGAAAATAGTACATTTCCCCTCATGTCCGACGCGATCGATCCCGAGCTGTCCGCGCTCCTTCACGAGGAGCGCGTGTTCGCCCCCCCCGCAGAGTTCAGCGCCAACGCCATCGTCAAGGACGCCGCGGTGTACCAGGAAGCCGAGCGCGATCCGGAAGCCTTCTGGGCGAAATTCGCGTCCGAGCTCGAGTGGAGCCGCACGTGGACGCGCGTGCTCGACTGGAGCGACCCGCCTCACGCGAAGTGGTTCGTCGGCGGCCAGCTCAACGTCTCGGTCAACTGCGTCGATCGACATGTCCGCACCGCGCGCCGCAACAAGGCCGCGATCGTCTGGGAAGGGGAGCCCGGCGATCGCCGGACGCTGACCTACTTCGACTTGTATCGCCAGGTCAGCGCGTTTGCCAACGTGTTGAAATCGCTCGGCGTCAAGAAAGGCGATCGCGTCGCCATCTACATGCCGCTCGTGCCGGAGCTGGCCGTCGCGATGCTGGCGTGCGCCCGCATCGGCGCCCCGCACAGCATCGTCTTCGGCGGATTCAGCGCCGAGTCGCTGCGCGATCGCATGAACGACGCGCAGTGCAAAGTGTTGATTACCGCGGACGGTGGCTATCGCCGCGGGTCGATTGTGCCGTTGAAGAAGGTCGCGTACGAGGCGATCGAGGGCGCGCCGTCGGTGGAGCACCTCGTCATGTTGAAGCGCCTTGCCGCGGCCGACGCGGCCAAGTCGGCGGATCTGACCTTCACGAGCCAGGCGCGCGAGCACGACTGGCACGAGCTGACGGCGAAGGCGCCGCTCGAATGCCCGGCCGAGCCGATGGACTCGGAAGATCTGCTCTACATCCTGTACACCTCGGGCACGACGGGCAAACCGAAGGGCATCATGCACACGACCGGTGGCTACCTGACCGGCGTGTATGCGACGACGAAGTGGGTCTTCGACCTCAAGGACAACGATGTCTACTGGTGCACCGCCGACATTGGTTGGGTGACGGGGCACAGCTACGTCGTCTACGGGCCGCTGGCCAACGGCGCCACCGTCGTGATGTACGAAGGCGCGCCGGATTTTCCGCAGAAAGACCGGTTGTGGGAAATCGTCGAGCGTTACGGCGTGACGATCTTCTACACCGCACCGACCGCGATTCGCGCGTTCATGAAGTGGGGCACCGACTGGCCGAAGCGGCGCAACATGTCGAGCCTGCGCCTGCTTGGATCGGTCGGCGAGCCCATCAATCCCGAGGCGTGGATTTGGTACCACAAATTCATTGGCGGCGATCGGTGCCCGATTGTCGACACATGGTGGCAGACCGAAACGGGCATGATCATGATGACGCCGCTGCCGGGCCTGACGCCCCTCAAACCCGGCTCCGCGACGACACCGTTTCCGGGCATCAAGGCGGAGATTCGCGGGCAGTCCGGTGACGCCGTCGAGGTGGGCGGAGGGCTTCTCGCGCTGACGCGTCCGTGGCCGGCCATGCTGCGCGGCATCTACGGAGATCCCGATCGGTTCGTGAAGCAGTACTGGAGCAAATGGGATCGCGCCACGTACTTCACCGGCGACGGCGCGAAGCGCGATGAAGACGGCTACTTCTGGGTGCTCGGGCGCGTGGACGACGTCATCAACGTGGCGGGCCATCGCATCGGCACGATGGAAGTCGAGAGCGCGCTCGTCGATCACCCGAAGGTCGCGGAAGCCGCGGTCGTGGGGCGCCTTCACGAGATGAAGGGGCAGGCGATTTCGGCGTTCGTCATCCTCAAGGAAGGTCATGCTGCCAGCGCCGCCCTCGTCGCGGAGCTGAAAGAGCACGTGGTGAAAAAAATCGGATCGATCGCGCGTCCCGAGGACATTTTGTTCGTCGCGGACGTGCCGAAGACACGCTCGGGAAAGATCATGCGGCGTCTGCTGAAAGACATCGCCGAAGGCAAGGCGCTCGGCGACACCACCACGCTCGCCGATCCCGCCGTCGTGGCGAAGTTGAAGGCCGACTACGAAGAAGGAGGCTAGCTCTCGCGGGGCGCGGGGCGCGGCTTGATATCGAGGACCTTGGCGCTGCGGTAGTCCTCGATGCCCAGTTTCTGAATCCGAAGGGCCTGACCCGCTCCGGTCGTTTTCAGTTTCCCTTCCGAGATCAGCTTCTGCACGACCGCGGGTGAGCATTGCAGGTAGTGCGCCGCGCTCTGCACCGAGAGCGAAGTCGGCGCAATCGCCGAGCGCTCGACGCGGTTGCGGCCCATCGACTTCGCGCGCTTCAGCGACGCGTCGGCCTCGAGCAGCAGCCGCTCCGCATCGAAGGGCTCCCCGAGCGACCCCTGGCCTGTGACGGTGGCCGCGCTCACGGTGACGCGAACGCGGTCGTCGGTGTTGTGATCCTTGAACCCCAACCGCTGCTCGACCATGGCGACGACGCGTGACGCCAGAAAAAACGCATCGTTCGCGCTGATCTGGCACAGCAGCACGGCAATCGAGTCTTCGCCGTGGCGAAACACCCAGTCGTTTTGCCGGAAGAATTTGCGAATCAGGATGCCGAGCCGCTCGAGCACGCGGTCGCCGACCCCATAGCCGTGCCGGCGGTTGATGTCGGAGAGCTTGTCGACGTCGAACACGATCAGCGCCATCGGAAACGAGAAACGCTCGGCGCGCTGCACTTCGGTCGACAGCACGACATCCATCATCGCGTGGCTGTAGAGCGTCGTGAGCTTGTCCGTGATCGTCGGCGACGTATTGTCGTGCTGCGCGCGCTCGAAATACGCGGCCATCAGATCGAACGACGCTTTCCGCACCGCCTGCGCCACGATCGGCCACGGCTCCGACGTCGCGCCGATCGCGCCGTCGATCGCGATCTCATCGAGCACGGTGCGCTCCATCAGGTACACGAAATCGAACAGCCGCTGCATCGGAAGGCTGCGGTCAGTGACGAGGCGCTGGAGTTCCACTAGATTTTCAGACTCGGCGGCAAGGCGCCCTTCGAGGCTGGCGCTCATCAGTTCGAGCAGCTTGCGCCCGAGGCGCTCGCAGTAATCGGTTTCGAGGGGTTGGGGTCCGCTGTAGGGGAAGATCGCCACGCTATCGCTGACGATGGCGTCGGCTCGATCGAGCAGGACGCGCGCGATCTGGGTGCGCACATCGGCCGCGGCTTCATGGCGTTCGTCGGGCTGCTGAGCTCCGGTTGGTGCCAAGGGCTGTCCCTTCTGTCCTATCTCATGCCAAGAAAGAACATCAACTAGCGAGAGCCTTCACAGGGGTGCACACGCGGAAGTATCTCACTCTTGGCCTT
>CAYHHH010000132.1:0-11008 GCA_964356125.1 uncultured Bifidobacteriaceae bacterium
GGATCGCTGGTGCAGTCGCGCGGCTGGCGCACCGCGTGGTTTGCCGTCGGCGCCGCGATTCTTGTTGTGCTCGTACCGCTCGCGCAACTCGTCCGCGGCGACGCCGCGGACGAGCGTTCCACGTTCCAAGTTCCGGGTTCCAGTTCGAACGCCGAACTGGGAACCACGAACGTGGAACCCGGAACGCGGAACCCGGAACCCGCGGGCGCTACTCTGCGCGACGCGCTGTCCACCCCCGCGTTCTGGGTGTTTTCCACCGGCGCCGCCCTGTACGGCCTTGTCGCGTCCGGCATCGGGTTGTTCAACGAATCGATCCTGGCCGAGCGCGGGTTCGGTCCGAATATCTACTATCAGACCCTCGTCGTGACGGCGATGACGGGCCTCGCCGGAAATTTCATTGGAGGCTGGCTCGCGCGGACCGTTCCGCTGAATCGATTGATGGCGATCTCACTGACCGTGCTGACGCTCGGCCTCCTGGCGCTCCCGCATATCGCCACCACGGCGATGGCGATGGCGTGGGCGGTGATGATGGGGCTGGGCGGCGGCCTCGTGATGGTGCTCTTCTTCAGCGTGTGGCCGCGGGTGTACGGCCGGCGCCAGCTCGGGCGCATCCAGGGTGTCGCGCAGGCGATGACGGTGCTCGCCTCAGCGATCGGCCCGCTGCTGCTCGCGGCCTGCGTGGACATGACGGGCAGTTACGCCGCGATGTTCTACATGCTCGCCGCAGCGGTCGGCACCGTCGCGGCCGCGGCGTTTTTAACAACCATGCCAGACCTAATGCCCAATCCCCAATCCCTAATCCCTAATCCCTAGAACGTAAACCGAGCCCCGAACTGAATATGTCTCGGCGCCCCAGCCGACAGGATCTGCCCGAAGGTCGGCGAGCCATAAAAATTGTCCGGCAGATCGAAGTTTGTGCGGTTGAGCAGGTTGAACGCTTCGGCGCGCAGCTGCAGGCTCGTGCGCCCGCCGAGCGGCACGCGCTTCAGCAGCGCGAGGTTCACGTTCTGATAGCCGGGCCCCTCGAGGATGTTCCGGCCGGCGTTGCCAAACGTCCCGAACGCGGGCATCGCGAACGCCGTGGTGTTGAACCACTGCGCGGGCCCCTGATTGGTCGCCGCCGCATTGCCGGTGACGTTCGGGCGATCGTTGCCGCCGAAGCCGAGCGATGACCGGCCGGTATTGCTGTTGTCCACCTCGGGCAGCAGCGCCACGGTGAACGGGCGGCCGCTCTGCATCTGGACGATGCCGCTGATGGTGAAGTCGAGCGGCAGATCGTACGAGAAGCTCACCGAGAGCCGATGCCGCACATCGAAGCTGGAGCGCCCCCACTCGGCGTCGAGGGTGTTGCTGTCCTGCGGAAAGTTCGGATCCCCCGCGCTCGTGAAAAATCCCGACGCATCGTCCATCGACCGTCCAAGCGTGTAGGCCACCAGCATCGTGCAGCCGAACGCATAACGCTGCTGGAATCGCGCCTGCAGGCTGTCGAATTCCGATCGCGCGCGCGATTCCAGGAAGGTGATGTCCGCAAAGCGCGGATCGGGCCGCAGGTTCAGCGGGGCCGTGCTCGGGCGCGGCTGATTGATGTCTTTCGCCGCAATCAGATTGCGCCCGCGAGATCCGACATACGCCACTTCGGCCACTCTCGTCGCGCCGAGCTGCCGCTGCAGCGTGACGTTGAACTCGTGCAGGAACGGCGTGCGCAGATCGCGCTGAACGCCGAACGCCGGATTCGGCGTCGGAATCGGGAAATTCCGCGGGAACGGATCGCTCAGCGTGACGAGACCGAGCGGCGACGTGAAGAACGCGGCGAAATTGAAATACGGCGCGCTGAAATACAGCCCTTCACTCGGCGCGAGCGCCGAGTGATTGTAATGAATCCCGTACGCGCCCCGCAGTACTGTCGTCGCCGCAGCGTCGATCGTCCACGCCGCGCCGATGCGCGGCGCCCAGTTGTTGCGATCGGCATCGTAGCCTGCGCGCGAGAGGCCCGCGGTCCCCACCGGCACGAGCGCACCGCTCTGCGGGTCGTACAGTGTCGCGCGATCGTCGACGTCGACGGGGGGCGACGTCAGGTCGTAGCGCAGGCCCGCCGACAGGGTGACGTTCGGGCGGACGCGATAGCTGTCCTGCACGAACCAGGCGTACGACTCGGTTCGCAGCCGCTGCGGATTGTCGACGGTCGCGAGCGTGGTGAAGGTCGGCAGCCCCGACAGCAGGTCCACGAGCGGGCTTCCGGTAAACGCCCCGGTAAAGGTGAGCGAACCCCGCGCCTGCACGTCGCGGAACGCGTCCTGCCGAATGAGGCGGCCGTCGAAGCCCGCCTTCACGAGGTGATTGCCGCGCGTCCAGGTCAGCGTATCGGCGATGTGGATCGTGTTCGTGGCGCTGCTCTGCGGGTTGTTGTACTCGTGCCCGATCGGCGAGTAGCCCGACACGGTGATGAGGCTCAGGCCCGCATCGCGTGGATTCGCCCACGGCTCGGGCAAGCCGACATTGCGGTTGAGCGCACTTCCCTCTTCCGGAAACACGCCAGCCGACACGCGATTGAAGCCGATGCGCGTGTCGTTCAGCAGATTCGGCGAGAGGATGTGCGTCGCGCTCGCGACGACATTCTGTCCGCGCCGCGCGACGTCGCTGCCGTAGCCAGGCAGCGATGAGAACCCGGGGCCGCTGAACGGTTCGAACAGCCGCCGGTCGGCGAAGCTGTACCGCGCCATCACGTCGAGCGCGCCGCCGAACGCCGTGTCGCTGCGCACGTCGAAGTGATCGGTACGATCGCGCTGCGTCGGAGACGCCACATAGTTGCCGACCTGAGTCGTACGGTTGGGGCTGGGATACAGGGCCGCAATCGCACGGCCGACCGGATGCGTCAGCGACGCGGGAAGCGCGTTGCGGGCGGCGTCCGTGGGCACGGTGCTGATCCGCGTGATGCCTTCGTCCGCACGCGTCGCCTCGTAGTCGGCGAAGAAGAAGGTGCGGTCGCGGACGATCGGGCCGCCGATCGAAAATCCCGACTGCGCCCGGCGGTACTCCGGATCGGGCTCACCCTTCGGCGCGAAATAGTTCGTCGCGTCGAGCGCGCCGTTGCGGATGAACGTATAGGCGGTGCCCTGCAGCTGGTTGGTGCCCGACTTCATCACCACGCTGATTTGCGACGCCGCCTGGCGGCCGTGCGCGGCGTCGGGCGTGCTCGTGAGCACTTCGAACTCACGTATCGCATCGACCGGCGGGCGCACGCCCGTCGTGTTCAGCTTCGGATCCACGTTGTCTGCGCCGTCGAGCAGGAAGCTGTTGAAATCCTCGCGTCCGCCGTTGACGCTGAACGAGAAGTCGCCGCGCACCGACCCCGCCGAGCCCTGAGCGGCAGGCACGGTGCCGGGCGCAAGCAGCGCGAGCTCGAGAAAATTCCGGCCGTCGAGCGGCATGTCGAGGATCTGGCGGTTCTCGACAACCGTGCCGACCGCGGGGGAGTCGCGCCTGACATCGGCCACGGGCGCCGACACTTCGACGCGATCGGTCAGCGCGCCCACCTGCAGTTGCGCATCCGCGCGCCGCTCCTGATTCACCGCGAGCACGACACGCTGCACGTGCGTCTTGTGTCCGGGCGCGCCAATCTCGACGCGCCACGCGCCCGGCGCGAGCTCCGCGAGCGCAAACGCGCCCGCATCGCCGCTCGTCGTCGCGCGCGTTTCGTTGGTCGCCTCGTTCACGACGGTGACGGCGGCGCCGACGACGACCGCGCCCGATGCATCCTGCACGCGCCCGCGGATGACGCCTCGATGACTTTGCGCATCAACCTCAGCAGCCCCCGCAACGAGCAGCATCGACAACACAATCGCGCGGATTCCCCTCGAGATCATCGGGCGTTACCTTTCGTAAGCAAACTTTTCCACCGGAGCGTATTCAAGTAACATCAGGAATCCTATGCTGAAATTGCTTCTCCCGGTCATCACCGTTTGCGTGAGTCTCGCCGCTCCGGCATGGGCGCAGGGGACCCGTCGCGTGGCAATGGGCGACTGGCCCGAAGCGCGGGGCCCGAAGCGCGACGGCGTCTCGGCAGAAACCGGCCTCCCATCTTCATGGGATCTTAAGGGAACGAATCTGCTGTGGCGCGTGCCGCTGGGAGGCCGCTCGGCACCCATCGTGATGGGCAATCGCGTGTACGTGCAGAACCCGTCGGGCCGCGGACCGTCGCTGCAGGAGCGCGTGATGGCGCTCGATGCCGACACCGGCAAAACGATCTGGGAATACAAGTTCAACATTTTTCAGAGCGACGTCCCGCCGCATCGCATCGCGTGGGCATCCCCCGCCGCCGATCCCGATACCGGCAACGTGTACGCGCTGGGCGCCGGCGCCACCGTCGTCGCGATAACGGGCGACGGCAAGCTGCTCTGGCAGCGATCGGTCGGCGAAGAGTTCGCCGCCTTCACGACACACGGCGGCCGCACGATGTCGCCGATTCTCGATGGGGACCTCGTCATCGTGAGCGCGGCCGTGTCGAACTGGGGCACGCAGGCGGCGCGCTCGCATCGCCTCATCGCGCTCAACAAGCGCACCGGCGACATCGTGTACGTCTCGAATCCCGGCGGCCGTCCGTACGACACGGCGTATGCCGCGCCGCACATTGCGACGATCAACGGCACGCGATTGCTGATCGTGGGCCTCGGCGACGGCGGCATTCACGCCATCAAGCCGCAGACCGGTGAAAAAGTGTGGAGCTTCGTCGCCGCCAAGCGCGCCATCAACACCGGCGTCGTGGTGAGCGGCAGCACGGTCATCATCTCGCACGGCGATGAAAACCTGACCGGCAACGAGATGGGCATGATCGCGGCGATCGACGGTTCGCAGACCGGCGACATCAAGTCGACCAGGTGGGCGCACTACGGCGAGCAGTTCGGCTTTTCGTCGCCGCTCGTCGACGGCCCGCGCCTCTATCAGATTGAAAACGGATCGCGTCTCAAGGCGTACGACATCGAGAGCGGCAAAGAGCTCTGGACGCAGCCGCTCGGCACCTCGCAGAAAGCACCGCCCGTGATGGCCGACGGCAAGATCTACGTCGGCTCCGAGAACGGGAAGTTCTTCATCGTCCGGCCGCAGGCCGATGGCGCAAAGATTCTGAGTGAGGTCGAGCTCCCGTTGAGTACGAACAGTATCGGCGGATCGGAGGGCACGGCTGAGCAGGTGTTCGCCGGGGCCGCTGTTTCGCGCGGCCGCGTGTTCTTCGTGTCGAGCGACGCCATTTACGCCATTGGTTCGAAGCAGCCGACAAAGCCGACCGGCTGGGCGGTGAACGAGCCCGCCGTGGCCGGGGAAGGCGCGGCCACGCACGTGCAGGTGTCGCCGACAGAGCTCGTCCTCGAACCGGGCCGCACGGTGAAGCTGACCGCGCGCGCGTTCGACAGCCGCGGGCGCTTCCTGCGCGAAGAGAAAGCGGCGTGGTCGCTCGATGGACTGAAAGGCACCATCGCCGACGGCGCGTTTATCGTCGCGGCTGGTGGGGCCGAGCAGGCGGGTCTCATCAAGGCGACCGTCGGGACGGTGACGGGAGACGCGCGCGCGCGGATCGTCCGCCCGATACCGTGGACCGAAACGTTCGAATCGATGCCGGAGAAAAGCGTTCCCGCGGGCTGGGTGAATGCCGGTGGCGCGCTCGGCCCGTTGTCCGTCTTCACGCTCGACGGTCAGAAGGTGCTGCAGAAGACGCCGACGAACACGCTGTTCAAGCGCGGCCGCGTCTTCATCGGCCCGGTGGAGTGGTCGAACTACACGATGCAGGCCGACGTGCGCGCGCCGACACGGCGCCGCATGATGGCCGACGTCGGCGTCACGGCGCAGCGCTACAGCCTCGTGCTCTACGGCACGACGCAGAAGCTGAAGCTCGAGCCGTGGGAGCCTGAAACGCAGCGCTCGGTCGTGGTGCCGTTCGAATGGAAGGCCGACGCGTGGTACACAATCAAGCTGCGTGTCGAGAATCTGGCGAACGGCCAGGTGCGCGCGCGCGGCAAGGCGTGGCCGGCCGGCGAACCCGAGCCCGCGGCGTGGCAGATCGACAAGACGGATCCGATCGGCAATCGGCAGGGGGCGCCCGGCTTCTTCATCGACGCGGAATTCGGCGCATTCATCGACAACTTAAAACTGACGCAGAATGAGTAACCCCGCGACCAGGGATTAGGGGTTGGGGATTAGGGATTAGGACATGACAAAAGCTCGTGTGTGCAGTGTCGCCGCTGCGTTCGTGTTCGCCGCTGCAGCGGCGACCCGAGTTGTCGCCTCCGACCCCGGCACTGGCGACTGGCCGATGTGGGGCGGGACAGCCGATCGCAACATGGTGTCGAATGCGAAGGGGCTGCCGACCGACTGGGACGTGAAGACGAAGAAGAACATCAAGTGGGTCGCCGATCTCGGATCGCAGAGCTACGGCAACGCTGTGGTCGCTGGCGGCATGGTGTTCGTCGGCACGAACAACGAGCTGGTGCGCGACCCGAAGCAGCCGGGCGATCGCGGCGTGCTGATGGCCTTTCGCGAGACCGACGGCGAGTTCATGTGGCAGCACGCGCACACCAAGCTCGAGGCCGGGCGCGCCAACGACTGGCCGTATCAGGGTATTGCCTCCTCCCCGCTTGTTGACGGCAAGACGCTCTACTACGTGAGCAACCGCGCCGTGCTGTTTGCCGTCGACATCGAAGGGTTTCGCGACAAGGAAAACGACGGCCCCGTCACCGACGAGAAGCTCACCGGCATGAACGACGCCGACGTCATCTGGTCGTTCGACATGATGGAAGAGGTGGGCACCTATCCGCACAATCTCGCGAACTCGTCGCCGACCATGTGGGGCGATCTGATTTTCGTGAGCACGTCGAACGGTCAGGACGAAAGCCACGTCAACATTCCGTCGCCGCGCGCGCCGTCGATCATCGCGGTGAACAAGGCCACCGGCACGCTCGTGTGGGAAGATAACTCGGTCGAGGATCGCATCCTGCACGGCCAATGGTCTCCGCCGTCGGTCGGCACGATTGGCGGCGTGGTGCAGGTGGTGCATGCGCAGGGCGACGGATGGGCGCGCGGATACGAGGCACAGACCGGCAAGAAGCTCTGGGAATTCGACACGAATCCCAAAGAGGCGGTGTGGCCGAAAACGCGCAACGAATTGATCTCGACGCCGGTCATCGCCGGCGATCGCGTGTATCTCGCGAACGGCCAGGATCCGGAGCACGGCGAAGGGGTCGGCCACTTCTACGCCATCGACGCGACCAAGCGCGGCGACATCACCGAGAGCGGACGCGTGTGGCACTTCACGAAACTCCGGCGATCGATTTCCACAGCCGCCGTCGTCGACGGGCTCGTCTACATCTCGGACTTCAGCGGGTTCCTGTACTGTCTCGACGCCAACACCGGCAAGGACATCTGGATGCACGATCTGTTCGCGGCCGTGTGGGCATCCCCCATGGTCGCGGATGGCAAGGTCTACATCGGCGATGAAGACGGCGATGTCACGGTGCTCGCGCACGGCCGGGAGAAGAAGGTGCTGGCCGAGATGAACATGGGCAGCTCCGTCTACGCGACGATGACGCCGGCGCACGGAACGATCTTCCTCAACAACCGCAATCAGCTGTTCGCGATCGCGAACAAATAGCGAGGTATCTCCGCATGCGATGGCTCGTCTTCGTGCTCGGTGCCGTGCTGTCGTGGGGCGCGTATGGCGTGCTGCTCCATCGCGGCCAGGTGATGCTCGGCAACCCGCTGAAGGCGCTGCTGTGCGTGGGGGTGGCGTACTTTCTGATCGGCGTGCTGATTCCGGTCGCGACGCTCGCGTCGCAGGGTAATCTCTCGGGGTTCAACCAGACAGGATTGCTGGTGGCCACCATCGCCGGCGCGCTCGGCGCGATCGGCGCCGGCTGCATCATCTGGGCCTTCCGCTCGGGCGGCCTGCCCGTGTACGTGATGCCGCTCGTCTTCGGCGGCGCCCCTATCGTCAACGTGCTGCTCTCGATGGTGATCCACCCGCCGAAGGTCGCGCCGAACCCGATGCTGTACGTGGGATTTGTGCTGGCGTCACTGGGCGCGGGAATGGTGCTGTACTTCCGCCCGGCCGCGTAACCCCAAGGAGACGATCAAATACTCCTCGGGCCCGTGTCGGCTTTCGGCCAGACCGACAATGCGAGAAACCACAACAACACCCCATGAAAGCGACCACGACTATTTCAGGAATTCCAATCGGCACGGCACATCCTCATTTCTTCGCGTCGTCGCGCTCGTCGCGTCTTCGCGTTCGAAAGCATTACACGTATTTCATCGCGTCATCGTGCCTTTATCGTCGCTTCGCGCCTTCGTGTCTTCGTGGTCAGTTACCGCTTATAGATCTTCCCGTCCTTCATCACGAACGCCACCCGCGTCAGCGCGGTGATGTCCTTCGTCGGGTCGCCGTCGACCGCAATGATGTCCGCCTGATACCCAGCCGCGAGCCTGCCGATCGTCTTGCCCAGATTCAGCGACTCCGCGGCCAGAGACGTCGCTGAGACGATCGCCGCCATCGGCGTCTGTTTTCCCTGCCGCACGCGCTCGACGAGCTCGTCGGCGTTGCGCCCGTGCGCGCCGGCCACAGCATCGGATCCCATGACGAGCTTGAGCCCGGGAGTAGCGACCGCCTTCCGAATCAGCACGGCATTCAGCCGCCCGGCCTGCTCCATCGACGTAAACGTGCTTTCGGTGTAATCCCCGACGCCGAGGAACTTGAGCCTGTTGCGAAGGTAGTTCTGCACGAGCACGCCGACGTGCGGATCGAAATACACGCCGCGCTCCGCCATCAACTTCAACGCCGCGTCATCGGCCCCGGTGCCGTGCTCGATCTGCATGCAGCCGGCCTCCACCGCGAGCCTGATCGATGCGCTCGTCTGCGCATGCACCATCGTCCGCAGCCCCTGCGCTCTCGCCTCGCCGCAGAGCGCCTCGAACTGTTCGCGCGTCATCGTCAGCGTAATGCCGCCGCGGCCGACGGCATCGAAGATCTTGACGACGTCGGCGCCCCGATTTTTCAGCTCGCGCACCGTCTGGCGCAGCTCAGCCGCCGTCGCGCCGCTGGGGACGATCTGCCCGATGGACGTGAGGATGCGAGGGCCTCGAAGAATGCCGCGCGCAATCGCGTCACGCAGATCAACGTCGCCGGGCTGACCAGGGCTCTGCACGGTCGTGAACCCGGCCATCAGCGTGAGGTACGCGTTCTCCGCGGCGTACAGGATGTCTTGTGCGGGCGTCGCCGCGCGAGGCTCGAACCGGCCGTTCGATCCGAAGTGCCACCCGATATGGACGTGGACATCGATCAATCCTGGAAGCAGCGTGGCTTGCCCAAGATCGATGTCGGCAGGCTCGGAGCTCGACGGCTCGATCGCCGCGATGATCGAGCCCCTGACGACGACCGTGGTGTTCGGGAGGATCTGCCCTGTGCCGTCAACGACACGCGCCGCGCGGATGCGGACATCTGCCTGCTGCGTGTGACCGGCGGTCGTGGCAAAGAGCAGCATTGCCAAGAACACAAGAAAGAAGTTTCTTCGCGTCTTCGTGCTCATCGCGTCATCGTGTTGGTCTTCTCTCTTCGTGCCCCTTCGCGGTTTTCTTAATCTACCAATCTACCAATCTACCAATTCTTATTTCCGCTTTCCAATCGCCCAGAGCGCAGCAGTGGTGCGAATGAAGATCTGGCCGTCGGAGATTGCGGGCGAGCTGAGCGAGTAATCGGCGAAGTCGTTCTCGGCGAGAATCTCGAACTTCGGGCCGGTGCGGAGGACGGTGGTCAGCCCATCCTCGTTGGTGATGTACAGCTTGCCGTCGGCCATCGTGAACGAGCCGCTGTACGTGCTGGGCCGCAGGCGTTGCCTGCCGTAGATTTCCTTGCCGGTCTTGGCGTCGAGACACCACATGATGCCGCGATCGTTGACGACGTAGACGTACGTCCCGTCTGTCACGGGGGTCGGCACGTCGGGACCGTTCTGGAACTCCCACATGATGTGAGACTTCGCAACGTCGCCGCGGCCTCCGGGCTTCATCACGACCATCGGCCGCTCGCGGGTGGGCGCGATGATCAGCTCGCCGTGCACGACCGGCGACGCAACGATGCGGTACGCGAGATCGTTGGTGGGATTCAGCACATCGGCGCGCCAGAGCTCCTTGCCGGTATTCACGTCATGCCCCGTCACCGCATCGCCGCCGGTGATGACGAGCTCGAGGGTGTTGCCGGTGCGAACGATCGCGGGCGTCGTATACGAGTCCGGCGACTCGCGCTGCGCAATCGTCGGGCGCTCCTGCCGCCAGATCGTGCGCCCGTTCGCCTTGCTGATGCGCAGGATGTACGAGGGATCGTCGGTCTTCATCCCGTGCAGCACCTGCACGAAGAGCGAATCGCCGAACAGCATCGGCGACGACCCGTATCCCCAGTTCAGGCCGAAGCGCCCGTACTCCTTCTGGATGTCGCGCATCCACAACTCTTTGCCGTTGAAATCGAACGCCTTCAGGATGCCGGTGCCGGTCATCACCCACACGCCGGTACCGTCGGTGACGGGCGACGGCGTCGACATGTTCTGCTTCCGTTGCCGGTGATCGCCGTCGCCGAGATGGCGTTTCCAGATCGGCTCTCCCTTGGCGCGATCGACGGCCCAGAGAAACAGGCTGCCGTTCTCGGCCACGTTCAGGAAGATGCGGTCGCCCCAGATGATGGGCGTTGAGCCCGTCAACGACGGCATCGGCAGCTTCCACGCGATGTTCTCGGTGGTCGTCCACTGAACGGGAAGATTGGTCTCGGTGCTGATGCCGTTGAGAGACGGCCCACGCCATTGCGGCCAGTTTTCAGCATGCGCGGCCGTCGTAAAACTAAGGAGCATGCAGGTTGCAGCGGCGAGAATGCGCATAGTTACCTCGTACGCCCTTCGGGCAGGATCAATTCGTTCGCCTTATCGGCGGCTTCGTCCGACGCTGTGCCTTCCGTCCACTCACGAATGCGCGACTTGCCGGGCTT
>CAYHHH010000133.1:0-10962 GCA_964356125.1 uncultured Bifidobacteriaceae bacterium
TGGGCGTGATCGGGTTCGCGGTTGGCAAGATCGCGGCCACCATCTGGGGACCGGCGTTCCCGCGCTACGTCTTGCTCGAACCCTGGGACGCCGTCATCGGCTTCGGCATCGTGATGCTCGTCTGCGTGCTCGCCAGCACGTTGGCGATTCGTGCGGCCCTTCGCGTCGACCCGGCAGCGGCGATTGGGGGCTGATATGACGAGCGGCGCGGGCATCCAGATCGAGGGCCTCAGCAAGCGCTACGGCGACGGCCCGACCGCCGTCGATGCGCTCAAGGACGTCAACATGTCGGTGGCCCCCGGCGAGGTCGTCGGGCTCATCGGTCCGAGCGGGTCGGGGAAGACGACGCTGCTCAAATGCCTTGGCGCCGTCATCGAACCGACCCGCGGCCGCATGACCCTGGGGGGTCAGGTGATCTACGACGGTGGCTGGAAGATCGCCGATCTGCGGGTCTTGCGCCGCGACCGGATCGGGTTCATCTTTCAGGCCCCGTATCTCATCCCGTTTCTCGACGCCACCGACAATGTGGCCCTGCTGCCGATGCTGGCCGGTCAGTCCAACGCGGCCGCCCGGGCTCGTGCACGCGAGCTGCTGGAGGCCCTCGACGTGGCCCATCGCGCCAAGGCCCTGCCCGCGGAGCTCTCGGGCGGCGAGCAGCAGCGGGTATCGATTGCCCGGGCACTCGCCAACCGCCCGCCCGTGATCCTGGCGGACGAGCCGACGGCGCCGCTCGACAGCGAGCGGGGCCTCGCCGTCATGCGCATTCTGCACCAACTGGCAAGCCAGTACGCCACGGCCATCATCGTCGTCACGCACGACGAGAAGATCATCCCGACGTTCAAGCGCACGTACCACATTCGCGATGGACGGACCGTCGAGGAAGTGGGCGACGGCCGTGCGCTGGTCGGTGCGAGCTAATGCCATGCATGCCTTGACCCGCCTCGCCGGTGCCGCAGCCGTCGGCATCGTTCTGGGAATAGTCGCGGCGACCACCATCCTTCGAGCCGAGGCCCTCCTTCAGCAGGTTCGTGACCTGTCGGGCTCATGGACGCTGAAGGAGAGTACCGGCAGTCTGCCGGAGCAGGCGGTCCGGATCATTGATGGACCCACATCCACAGCTCCCGACACGATCAAAATCGAGCAGACCACCGCTTACGTGAGGGTGCGGCGCGTCAGCCAGGACGCGGCCCTGCTCCGCGTCATGTTTTTGGGGACAGGCGAGCCGGATGCCCCGACCGCGGAGGGCGCACTGCTGACCGGGCGTGCCGAATGGCGAGACCGCACGCTCTTTTCGCACGGCACGCTGGCGGTCAAGCAGGGCTTCGTCAAACGCCGCGTCACGTTCGAGGAACAGTGGCGGCTCGGAGCCGAGGGAAACACCGTGACGGTGGTCATCAGCATGAAGACACCGCTCGGTCTCAAGACCCGAACGCAGGTCTACGTCCGCGTGATCGAACAGAATTTGGCTCGGCAGTGAACGCGTTAATTTCACAACAGTGACGGACGGGGAATGGCGATAAAGAAACGTCTGATCGTACTCGCGGCTTTGGTCGTGCTCGTTGACGGCGGGGTGTTCTATACCCTGAGCCCGCCCCCAGTTCCGGCTACCGTTGTACGCGTTTCCGGCAATATCGAAGTCACCGAAGCGCAGGTGGTTGCGACGCTCGGCACGGTCTCCGCGTTAATGTGGTCGCTGTCCGATATTTGTAGACAAATGGTGAGCTCCGGCACCTACCAATTCCTGCGGTCCACAAAGGTCTTCGGCTCCAGAGGACGTCCCATCGGATACGCGGCCGCGTCCCGCCGCGCCGACCACAGCAACACGGGGCCGACCACGCGATCGATGATGCAGGACAGGCCTCCGAGTTCTCGCTCGATCTGTCGTCGCAAGCCGGCGATGCGTTCGCTGACGCATTCGTTCGACGTCGCCAGATATTTCTCCATCGCCCACAGCGCGGCACCGTAGCCCTGTTTCAGTTTTGCCGCCTCGCCCGCGAAGCGCGCGCGGACACGGGAGTCGCTGTCCGCGCCGTACCGTTTCCATCCCTCGAACGTCGTGCGCATCATCCGAAACAGGCTGGGCCCGTTGACCTCAAAGTCGTGCTGGAACGCCCAGTCCAGCCACAGCTTTGAATCATCGCGCTGGAGGTGCTCGTGCTTGAAGTTGAACTTGTACTGGCCGTGGATGTCGGCCAGGTCGACCCCCTGGAGCATCCGCCCCTGCGCTTCCATGTCGGCGTGGAGCGGCGTGCCGGGGACGGGCGTATACAGCATGAATTGATGAGAGTCGGCGTCGTGCGCCACGGCATGCGCGATTGCCTGGCGCATGTTGCCGGGCGTGTGTTGCTCCATGCCGATGATGCTCGAGCCCTGCACGCGGATGCCGTGCGACTGCAGCTCGCGTGTCAGTGCGATCGTGTCGGCACCCTCGAGCTTGGCGTAGCCGGCCTCGACCGACTCGAACCCCATCCAGACCCACGACACGCCGAGCTCGACGAGCTGGCGCATGTCGTATTTCCCGATCGCGTTCGCAGAAGAGAACACGAACAGCGACCACGCCTTGCCGTGGTGCTTCATCAGCTCGAGCAGTTCGAGCGCGCGCTTCTTGTACAGCAGGAAGTTCTCGTCCATCATGAAGAATGCGTTGACGTGCAGCACGCGTTCGGTGTCGCACATGATGTCGAAGAGTTGCCGCCCGGTCTCGAAGAAATTCACGAACCGGCCCTTCCCGCCGAAAAACGACGAGGTTGTGCAGAAATTGCAGCCCATGGGACAGCCAACCGACGGGATGACCGTGGCCGCGGGATCGCCGCCGTCCAGCGGCACCTTCAAGCCCATCAGCCGGAAGCCGAACGAAGACCGGATGGCCGGGTGGTTGATTGGTGCATCGACCGGCTCACCGAGAAACGCGCGAAACCACCGGATCCCTTCGCCCTTCACGATATGGTCCGCGTCGAGCATCCGCTCGAGACCCGGGATTGCCGACACATGGCCGCCGACGACGATGGTCGACGTCGGGGAGTGTTGCCGGACCAGACGGCACATCTCGCGCACCTTGCCGACGTTGACGATGATGCCCGAGATGCCAACGACGTCGTAATGGTGCGCCTTCAGTTCTTCGACGAAACGCTCTCGCGTCGGAAAGTCGAGCAGCGTCGACGGCGCCGAGATGTTCTCCTGAATCAACATGATGCCCCAGGAGCGATGGTGCATCCTCAGCGAGAACGGCCCCTGCGCGCGCGTCACCTGATTGTGATAGAGCTCGAGCGGGTTGATCGCGCGGCTGCCGAACTCGTCGTCTCGGGCAAAGGGACCGAAGACCGACGTCAGCAGCACGCGAGGACGCGCGTGTAGTGAGACAGACATGACAGGATGATATGTGGAGGGGCGGTGGCCGAATGTAATCTCTTTGTAAGACTGTCCCACCGAGGCCATTCAGCTCATGGCAGTGGCGGCCGCGGCGCGGACGACAGAATCCCCGCCGACGCGCGCGCTCTCGAAATTGAAGACCACCTTATTCAACAGGCAATCAGATCTCGGGAGCGACCACGCCGGCCGAGAACGAGCCGCCGGGGCCGCTGACCACGGCCGCCGTGCCCGAGGCCTCCATTGACAACCCCGGCACCGAGGCGCTGCTGCTGCCCCGGACACCAATATCGCGGACCGTGTTGCCGCTGCAGGTGACGAACACGCCCGCGGAGCCACCCACGCCTGCGCTGACGGGCCCCACGCCTGCCGTCGCCTCGAGTCCGACCCCCAGGTAGTAGGTCTGCTCGTGCTTGACATAGTTGTGCTCGAATCCGCCGATCAGCCCTTCGCCCGCCTGGACGGCGATCTTCTCGCAGTCCAGGCTGACCGACGCGACGCCCAGGTCGACGCCGATGCCGTTCTGCAGGAACTGGGGGCAGGGCGCGTTGTCCGCCGCCTCCTGGGGCGCCACCTTCACGGCCGGTGCTTCGGGGACGGGAAGGGTGCAGGGCAGGATCGCTCCGCCGACGCTCCCCCACGCGATGATGTCGGCCGGGCCGTCCTGGGCCATCGTCCCCAGGTGCAACTTCCGCTCACTGTCGACGTACTCCCGTAGATCATCGTGGCGGATGCGCGAGATGGTCGCGTGCGCCACCTCGCCGTACTCGCGAATCACCTTCTGCTCAGCCTCCCAGGTGCCGCCCCAGCTGGCCTTGTACTTCCCGTATTCACTGTTGAGCACCGGGCGAACGTTCTTGCAGAACAGTTGAGCGCGGTTCGCAGGGTCAGCGGCCATCGCTGCCTTGAAGATCGCTGCCACCTGGTTCCCCACGCGCTCGCTCTGGTCTTTGAAGTCGCGGTCAAACGGCGCGCGCACGGCACGGATCCGGGCGGCATAGGCGGTGTACTGGGCGCGGGCGAGCGCGGCCATCGCGTCGTCACCGCGGTAGTACGTCACGGAGGTCGCCGTGCTCGTCGGGGCCCGGTCGCCGCCGGCGTTGGGGTTGAGCGCCTGCTGACCGGCGATCAGCGCCTCCGCCTCCCGGCGGTATCCCTCGACGATCTCCCCGTTCTTCTTCAGGCCCACCGTGACGCACTCGTCGTTGGTTGCGGGCACCACCGGCTCGGCGAACACCACGTGCGGCCTGCGCGCGCCTTTCGTCCAGTCGTCGCGCCGGGGCGTGGGCACGGCGTCGGGCGCGGTGTCGTTCTGGTCCTGGTTCTCGTGGTCAGCCTCGTGTGCCCGCGAACTGCTGAGCGCCTGCTCGCCGGCCGGGCTGGAGGCGACCGAGATCGCGCGGGTGAGGAGATCAACGGCCCGGCGGTGGTCACCCTGGCAGTGGGCCACGAGCCCCTGCCCCAGCAGCACGGGCCCCAGGTCCGGCCCCCGCTCCGCCGCCTTCTCGAAGGAGGCCTTCGCCTGCGCCAGCTGGCCGCGATTGAATAGGTACCAACCCTGGTTGGCATTGGGGAGGATGTTGGAGGGTCCCAGCGCCAGCGCGTACGCCAGCACCGCGCCAGCGCGCGCATCACCCACCCCGTCCAGCAGCGAGCCCAGGTTGCTGGCGAAGGTGGCGTTGTCGGGCTTCCTGGCACAGCTCCAGGCCGCGGCGAACACCGCAGCCGGGGCGTTTCCCGCCAGGGTGAGCGGCAGAGCCAGGTTGGTGCCGGCCGCGTCGGCTTTCGCGGAGACGAGCGCCGTGTTCACCGCGCTGAGGCGATCGCCGGCCAGCTTCCCGTACTCGCGCTTGAGCTGGTCCAGCAGCTTCTCGAACTGGGGGCGCGTGGGTGCGGCGACGGCCGGTGTCGGCGGCCCCCCTTTGGGGCAAGCAAAAACGCCCGCCTGGTCCATCGCCTCCGCGGCTGCCGGACTGGACTGCACTGCCTTGAACAGCTCCTGCTGCAGGTCCTCGACCTGCTGCTCCTGCCAGTCGTCAAGGGACTTCTGCTCGTTGCTGCTCAGCGTGCCGCCTTGGTTCTGCTTGTCGAGCAGCCGCTGCACGGCGGGTGGTGGAGGCTTGGTCGTCGGAAACCCGGGGGGTAGGGAGGACTGTGCCAGCCCTGGAAGTGCCATGAGGACTAACAGCAGGACCGTCAGCAGGACCGTTTGCATAAAGCCTTGTTCTCTGTCCGCACGCGTAGGTGGACAAATTAAATGAGCGATATCAAGACAGTGGCCAACACTATGACTCGCGCCGACGCCTTGTCAAGCGCGCACAGTCTGCCCGATCAACGCCTGGCAAGAACGCGAAACGCATACGGGTTCAGGTCCATCCGCACGTCCGTGAATCCCGCCAGCCCGAGCCGTTCCGGCAGCGTACGGGGATCGACGAGCACCAGCGTGTCGAAGAGATGCAGAAGGCGAAGCGGACGGCTGTACACGCTGTCCACGCTGACGAAGAGGCCACCCGGGCGCAGCACGCGCGCGACTTCACGGAACAACTGGTCCTGGAGGGCTGCTGAAGGCACGTGATGGAGCATCATGAGGCTGATGGCCCCGTCGAATGTCGCATCCGGGAGTGACATGGTGGTCGCGTCTTCGCACAGGACCGTGACGCGCCGACCCGCCATCCGACGCGACAGCGCATCCGCGAATCGCGGGTCGATCTCAACACACGTCAGGTGCCCGACGCGATCGCACAGCAGATCGGTCGTCACGCCAGGACCTGGACCGATTTCGAGGACGTGTGCGCCAAGGTCCACTCCGTTGAGAACCCAGGGCAAGATGCGGGTTTCGACGACCTTCCGCCAACGATTGGACCGGCATAGCCATCGGTGAACACGATTCATGTGGCCGCCTCAGTCAAGACGTGAGGCCATGGTGACGGGGGCGTGCCGGATGACGTATGACGGCCGTCATACGAGCGCCGCCACCGACCTGATAGCGTGCGCGAGTCAGCGAACCGGCACACGCCGCCTGCCGCTCACTTTGCGGAGCTGTTTCGCGAGGAACATCGAACGGTCCGCGATGGAGCGCCGCCCCAATAAGGAAACCTCTCCATGCCCGAATCGATTCGCGAGCTCGACGTTCGAGCCTTGGCGCCGTCATCCCGGCATTCGGAGATTTTCGGGACGTTCGACGCGCTGAAAACCGGCGAAGGGTTCGTATTGGTCAACGATCACGATCCCAAGCCCTTGCTTTACCAGTTCCAGGCGGAGCATCCGGGACGCTTCGAATGGAGCGTCCTCGAGGCGGGCCCGCAGCGCTTCCGCATCGAGATCCGCCGGCGGACCGGCGAGCCGCTCCGCACCATCTCCGACTTCCTGGAATGCGATCATCGGCGCCTCGACGAGTTGCTGCCCGAGGTCGAGCGGATGATTGACCAGAGCGCATGGGCGAACGCCCGCGAGCGGTTCGCCGAGTTTTCGTGCGGCCTCAATCGGCACATCGATGCCGAGGAGCAGATCCTGTTTCCGACATTCGAGCGATTGACCGGCATGACCTCTGGACCGACGGTGGTGATGCGGGCGGAGCACGCGGAGATCCGTCGATGGATAAGCCTCGTCGCGGCGACCCTCGACGCGCAAGACGTCGCCGGTGTGAAGCACGCGATCGGCCAGCTCAAGGAGAGCCTCGGGGCGCACAACATGAAAGAGGAACAGATCCTCTACCCGATGGCCGACCAGGCCACTCACAGCGCGCGCGAGCGCGACGATCTGGTCAGGCACATGCAGGCGTTCTGAATACCAGCGCGCGAACCCGCCGACGTCAGACCGACCGGATCATCGTCAACAGCATCTTGAAACGCGCGCGGGCATGGACCCTCTCGCAGGCTCGTCATGGAGCGCTCCCGATACCGTGGCGGGATTCGCGCAGTCGGCACCGAACGCCGTCCTCATGACGTTCGCCGAGGAGGAGCTGCGCCCCTCGACGAGAGTGTGCGCGCTGGACCTCGGCTGCGGCGCGGGGCGCAACGCCGTCCCGCTCGCGCGCCTCGGTTGGACAGTCGTCGGCACCGACCTGTCGTGGCCCATGGTCTGCACCGCCGCCAGGCGCGCGCGGGAGGATCGACTCGATGACCGCCTGCACCTGGTCCTCGCGCCGATGGAGACTATTCCCACCAGGGACCGCAGCTTCGACCTGGTGATCGCGCACGGCATCTGGAACCTCGCGCGTTCCGCCGCGCAGTTCCGGCGGGCGCTCGACGAAGCGGCCCGCGTGGCCAAGCCGGGGGCGGGCCTGTTCGTGTTCACCTTCTCGCGGAACACCTTCCCGCTGGAGACAGAGCCGGTGGCCGGCGAACCGTTCGTGTTCACCCAGTTCTCCGGCGAGCCGCAGTGCTTTCTCACCGAGGCCCAGCTCGTCGCTGAATTAGGTCGTGTCGGCTTCGCGCCGGATCCCGGCGTTCCTTTCCGCGAGTACAACCGACCTCAGCCGGGGGTGCTCTCCAGCGGGACGATGCCGGTGATCTACGAAGCGGCGTTCCGCCGCGCATGACATCGACACCGCGCGCCCATCTGCCGCCCCGACTGCTCCCTGTCCTCTGTTTCGGTGCGGCACACGTCGCGCTCGCGCTCGCCTTTGGCGCGGTCGCGCTGGATCCGCGTGGCGTCTCCGGTTTCTTCCATCACTCGCGCATGCTTGGCATCGTCCACCTGGTGACGCTCGGCTGGATCACCGCATCCATTCTCGGCTCGCTCCACCTGGTCGGGCCGATCGCCTTGCGCATGTGGATCCCGGCCACGTGGCTCGCCCAAAACGCGATGGTCGACGCAACGGAACGTCTCCGCTGGCACAATCACGGCCCTTGCGGATACACCGTCGCCCACCGACCTTGGTCAATTGCGGTTTCGATCGAATTTCCGACTGAAGAAGCCGCCATTCGTTTCGAACGCTACCTGAAGTCCGGCTCCGGCCGCGCGTTTGCGAAACGCCACTTTGGGCCGTCGTCGAATCCCCGCAGGTTTCAGCCGGCCACAGAAACCTTCACCAGCTCAATAACTTGGAAGATGTTGACGTGATGTATTAAGCTTGCCATCGTTAATCGACGATTAACGATGACTAGCAAGGCCATTCCCCACACTCCGGCTTCCGAGTCCGACGAGACCATCTGCTGTCCACCCGAGGGGCAAACCGTTGAGCTGCTCCCCGCTCCGGTCGCAGGACCGGCCGCCGACGAGGAATTGGCCGCGTTTGCCAAGGCGATCGCCCATCCGACGCGGGTGCGGATCCTGCGGATGCTTGCCAGGAAAGAGGCGCGCATGTGCAGCCACATCGTGGACGAACTGCCCCTGGCGCAGTCCACAGTGTCGGAGCATCTCCGCATTCTGCGAAGCGCTGGCTTGGTCCAGGCGAACGAACAGGGGCCGCGCGTCAGCTACTGCATCGTCCCCGCCGCGTTGAAGCGGATGAAGGCGTTGCTCGAGGCGATGTGACATGTGCGGTTCTACACAACGTGCGGCTCCCAGTGTGGCCCACGATACAGAGAGACGAAAGGACGTCCCCATGACTGCTGTTCGCGTATTCGACCCTGCGATGTGTTGCTCCTCGGGTGTCTGTGGGCCGTCGGTCGACCCGCAGCTGGCGCGCTTCTCGGCTGATCTCGATTGGCTCAAGGCCCAGGGGGTGTCCGTCGAACGCTTCAACCTGGCGCAGCAACCCGCGGCCTTCGCTGAGGACCAGACCGTACGTTCTACGCTTGAAACGAAGGGGCAGGCCGGACTGCCCGTCGTGAAGGTAAACGGCGAGATCAAGAGCAGTGGCGTGTATCCCTCACGCTCCGAGCTGTCGTCGTGGGCGGGCGTTGGCGAACCAGCCGGTCCTGCGATTGCGACCAAGCCCGCACGCGCGTCCACACCAATCATGCTGAAGACGACGTCCAGCGGCGGTTGCTCACCGGCAGCGAGTGAGCCGGACGACACGCGGGCGACCACGAAGAGCGGTAGCTGCTGCTGAAGGGACCATCATGTCTGCGCTCATCGCGCATCCGACCCGAATACTCTTCTTTACCGGCAAGGGCGGCGTCGGCAAGACATCCGCGGCCTGTGCGACCGCCATTCGCCTGGCTGACGCCGGCAAGCGCGTCCTGCTCGTGTCGACCGATCCGGCCTCGAATCTCGACGAGGTCCTCGGCGTCACGCTCGGTGCGGCGCCGACACCAATACCCAACGTGTCCGGTTTGTCGGCCCTCAACATCGACCCCGAACAGGCCGCACGCGCCTATCGCGAGCGCGTCGTCGGTCCCTATCGCGGCGTGCTGCCGGCCGCTGCCGTGGCCAGCATCGAAGAGCAGCTGTCAGGTGCGTGCACCGTCGAAATCGCCGCGTTCGATGAGTTCTCGAAGCTGCTTGGCGACGCGAACGCCACGTCCGCATTCGACCACGTGGTGTTCGACACGGCGCCCACCGGTCACACACTCCGCCTCCTCGAGCTGCCGGCGGCCTGGTCCTCCTTCATCGAAACCAACGTGGGCGGCACCTCGTGTCTAGGCCCGCTTTCGGGTCTTCAGGCGCAGCAATCGCTCTATGCCGCCTCACACGCGGCATTGCGCGATGAGGCACAGACAACGCTCGTCCTGGTGGCGCGTCCCGATGCGCCCTCACTTGGGGAAGCCGAGCGCACGCGCAGCGAGCTCCACCATCTCGGGATTCGCAACGTACGGCTGATTCTCAATGGTGTCTTCCGCGCGCACGACACCGACGATCCCATTGCCGCTGCCCTGGAGACGCGCGGCCGTGCCGCCATCGAGGAGATGCCCGCAGGCCTCCGCAGTCTTCCCCGCATCGACATACCGCTGCTGCCGTTCGGCCTGGTCGGTGTCGACGCGCTCCGGCAGATGGGAACCGGCGGGCGTCCAGCCGCCACACGTGTCGAAGCGGCCTCGGACCTCGTCGAGCACGGCGAGACACTGAATCAGCTCATCGAGCAGATCGCCGCACGCGGCAAGGGCGTCGTGATGACGATGGGCAAAGGGGGCGTCGGCAAGACAACGCTTGCCGTGCGCATCGCCACGCAGCTCGCCCGCGCTGGTCACCGAGTGATGCTGACCACCACCGATCCGGCGGCGCACGTGGACGCGGCGGCCCGGGAACGGCCCGCGACGCTGCGCGTCACGCGTATCGATCCGGTTGCCGAAACGCGACGCTACACCGAAGAAGTCCTCGCGACAGCTGGCCAGGCGCTCGACACGCAGGGTCGCGCGCTGCTCGAGGAAGATCTGCGATCACCATGCACGGAAGAGATTGCGGTCTTTCGAGCCTTCGCCGACACCGTCGCGCATGGTGAGGACCAGTTCGTCGTCATCGACACGGCGCCGACCGGCCACACCTTGCTGCTGTTGGACGCGGCCGAGGCCTATCACCGCGAAGTGCTGCGCAAACCCAGCGGGAGCTCCGAGGCCGTGAAGCAGTTGCTGCCACGCCTGCGGGATCCGCTGTTCACCATGGTGCTGCTCGTCACGCTTCCGGAGGCCACGCCGATTCACGAGGCGATGCAGTTGGAACGCGATCTGGCGCGCGCCGACATCACGCCGTTCGCGTGGGTGGTCAACCAGA
>CAYHHH010000134.1:0-6814 GCA_964356125.1 uncultured Bifidobacteriaceae bacterium
ACCAGGTGCGCGGCGTCGATCAATTGCGCGAGCGATTGGTCAGTGAGGGGTTACTGTAGCGGTCTCTATTCCTTTTCACTTTTCACTTTTCACTTTCTACTTTCAGGAGCCTCCCATGCGCCCTGCCGACACCGAATTCGCGCCGTTCTACGCCGCCTACATCGCGCGCGTCCCGGAAACCGACCCGCTGCCGGCGCTCGAGGCGCAGCCGGCCGAGCTGCACACACTGGCCGACCGCGTCACACTCGATGACGAGCTCTACCGCTACGCGCTGGGGAAATGGAGCGTGCGTCAGGTCGTCGGCCATCTCATCGACACCGAACGCGTGATGGGCTATCGCGCGTTCGCCATCGGCCGCGGCGAAGCGAAGCCGCTTCCGGGGTTCGACGAAAAAGAGTACGTGGCCCGCGCGGATTCGGACGAACGGCCGGTCAAGGCCCTCGCGCACGAGTTCGCCGCCGTCCGGCACGCCAACCTCTGGGCCGTCCGCCGATGGGCGCCCGAAGACTGGGATCGCGTCGGAAATGCGAACGGCAAGGCCATTTCGGCGCGTGCGATCGCCTACATCATGGCCGGCCACGTGCGCCATCATTTCGCGCTGTTGCGGGAGCGCTACGGCCTCGCGGTGTAGCTGCTAAGGACGTATGGTGATGGGAGCTTCACGCGTGGCCGTCGCCCCATCCTTCCCGCGCACGGCCGCTTCCATCCGGAGCACATAGCGTCCGGGCGCAAGCGCTTTCAGGGGAATCCGCTTGGCCAATCCGTAAATGTTCCACGGTTTTTCGCCGGCCGTGCCGTTGACCAGTTCATCACGGCTCACGAACACCTCGGTGCCGCTCTCGGACAGGACCCGCAGAGATACATCGATATGGCGCGGCTGGCGGGATGTGTCGTTGTCGTAGACCTCCGTGTAGAGCGCGAGCACGTCCGACTGCGGGAACTCCCGGCGGCTCGTGGCTGGCGCAGGCAGGAGCTTGCTCACAACCGGATCGGGCTGAATGCTCGGCGTCTGCTGCACCGACGGGGTCGTCATCAGGAGGCCGCCCAGCATGAGCTTCTCCTTGCGAAAGTCCGGCACGTCGAGGTCGTAGAACACCGAACCCGTCTGGCCGCTCACGGTCTCTCGAGCCCCGATGCGAATCTGATAACGCCCGGGGGGCAGGCTGATGCGCGGGTTCGCGCGCACGCCGTGCGCGGTCACGCGGTCGCGCGTGTCGGGGCGGAGATTGAGATCGAGCTCAGACCAGGCCGCCGATACTGCCTTTCCCCGATCGTTGAGGCCGAAAAACGACAGCTCAATCGTGTTCGCCACCATCCCTTTTGCGTCGGGCGCGCCATACGACAGCCGATCGCCATCGATTTCGACCGTCACCGCGATCGACGCCTCGTCCGACGTGTGCTTGAACGGGGCCGCGTGTACGGTGAACGTCAGGCCGCTTTGTGGAATGGGACTCGTGAGCGCGCCGATGAGCGGCGTCGACGTCCGCTTCCCGTCGGGGCGGCGCGCATCGCGTGCGAGCCGCGCCGCTTCGTCTCTCTTCCGCTCGTCCGGCGTGCGGCCTCTCGGTGAGGCGTAGCCGCGCCGCGATTCCACGCGCAGGCCCGGACGCGTGACGCGCACCTCGATCTTGTGGAACCGGCCGTCGCGCGGATGAGTCGGCGGATAGTAACCGAGCAGGTAATACCGGCTGTTGGCGTCGGCGATGCGCTGAAACGTCGGTTCGAGGTTGTTGGTGTTGACCGCCGCCAAACCTCCGGTCTGCTCGGCAAGCTCGCGCAGCGTGTCCTGCGACGTTCGGAACTCCTGCAGCAGTTCATCCTGCACGTTGAACACGCCGCCGGACGCGCCGGTGATGCCGCTGGCGGGCGTGTTCGTGCCCGGCACAAACAGCACCGGACCGCTCGTGCCGACCCCATTGCCGATGCCCGCCGATTCCATGAAGTCGGACGTCATCCCCGCCAGTCCGCGCGGATCGATGGTGTAGTAATTGACGTTGGCGCGCGCCGCTGTCGAGATCGCGTCCTGCGTCGCGCGAATCACGACGGTGGCGTCGTGCGCGCCGAAGACATCGCGGATGGGAAAGTCGAGCCCTTCGCTGAAGAACAGCACGGCTTTGCGGCGTCCTCGCACGCTGCCCAGGAACGCCGCCGTGTTCTTCAGCGTGTCCAGCACAGTCAGCGCGCGAGTGCCGCGCTCGAGCTCCGTGGGATCCGACGTCCGGCCGTAGCCCGACGGATCCTGCGAGTTGATCGTTCCAGTGTTCGGATCCGCGTCGTTCCTCAGGTTGTAGCCGTAGGCAATGCGCTGGTAATACGCGTCCAATCGGTCGAGGCTGAGCGACCGCATGCGCCGCCCCTGAAATTTGTCGATCGCACGGATCAGCAGCTCGCGATCGGTCGTGAACTCCTGCGCCGCGTCGCTGCGACCGCTCGTGTAGACAACGGCGCCGAGGTCATTGGCCGCCATGTGCTCGCGGACGAACCGGCGCGCGGCATCGCGCACTGGCGTACTGCGCATCGCGCTCACATCGAGATCGTCGAGCACGATGACGTAGACGCGCCCGTCGAACGGCTCGCGGTTGCTTCGCGTGTCGACAGGAACCGCCCGCCCATCGAGAACGATGTCGTCCGGTTTTTCGACCGGCACGTCGACGAGCGAGAACGTATCGATTTTCTGCGGCTTGCCGTCTTCGAACACGGCGAAGTCGCCGCGCGTCAAGCCCGTCACGAACTGCCCCTGCTCGTCAGTGACGACGACGTCGACGTCGACGTAGTTGACTTCGATTTGAAAGGTCACGCCTGGCGTCTGCGGAGCCTGCCCGAGAAGGATCGGGGCCTGCAGCGCGGCAACCAGCACAAGAAGTGGAAGGGCGGCGGAGTTTCGCATGGTGGCCGACGGTTCTATTTACGGATCGATCGGCAGCGTTCGTCAAGCGGAGACTGCCATCGGGCGATCCAAGGAATTGGCGTTGAATTCATTTATTTGGTGGTTTGGGTTCCATGAAATTCTCTTGACGATAGACGGTAGTCCGCCTAACCTGATGCCCTCAATAATCGATAATTTGAACCCCCTCGGTAGCTGGGTCGGTCCGTCCCTTTAGAGAAGGAGCGTCATTCATGCTTCGAATGTTCTACTCGTTGTTCGTTGGTCTATTGTTAATTGCTGTTCCGGCTGGTGCGCAGACACTCGGCACGATCACCGGCGACGTGAAAGATGCGTCCGGCGCACTCATTCCGGGTGCCGTCGTGACGGTCACCAACACCGGCACGAACGCTGCGCGCGAATCGATCAGCAATGCGTCGGGTGCGTACAGCGTTCCGGCGCTGCCGCCGGGCCCGTACATCGTCAAAGCGGAACTGCAAGGTTTCCGCACGGTGACGCAGGAAGTCGAGCTGCACGTTGAGCAGACGGTCCGCGTCAACTTCACGATGGAAATCGGGACGCTCGCCGAGACGACCGAAGTCACCGGCGTGGCGCCGCTCATCACGACCGAAAATGCGACGGTCGGCACGGTCATCGAGAACCGGCGCATCGTCGAGCTGCCGTTGAACGGGCGCAACTTCCTGTCGCTGATCGCGCTCAGCCCGAACGTCAGCGCCGAGTTCGCGGGTGCGGGCCAGGCCGGAGATCGTCAGGGCGGCAGCCGCGCCAATCAGCAGATCTCGATTTCCGGCCAGCGCCGTGAGTTCAACTACTACACGCTCGACGGCACGGACAACACGGACGTCAACTTCAATACGTATATTCTGTTGCCGTCGGTGGACGCGCTCGAAGAGTTCAAGGTGCAGACGGGCATCTACTCGGCCGAGTTCGGCCGGGCGGCCAGCCAGGTGAACGTCGTCACCAAGTCGGGCACGAACCAGTTCCACGGCACCGTGTTCGAATTCCACCGCAGCGACAAATTCGACTCGCGGAACTACGCATTTACGGACGCTCAGGCTTCCCTGCCGAAGGCGCCGTTCAAGTGGAATCAGTACGGATACACGCTGGGCGGCCCAGTCTGGACCAACAAAGTGTTTTTCATGTCCAACTGGGAGGGCTACCGCGACCGCAAGCAGTTCCAGAACAACTACAGCCTCCCGCTCGCCGCATGGAGAACCGGCGATTTCTCGTCGTATTCGGGGACGTTGTACGACCCGGCCACTTGCAGCGTGAGCGGATCGACCCGGACGTGCGCGGCGTTCCCCGGAAACCGGATTCCGACCGCCCGCATCCATCCGATTTCGAAGGCACTGCTCGAGTTCTATCCCGAGCCGAACGCGACCGGTACCGGTGCGACGGGCACCGTGAACAACTACACGTCGCAGCAGAATCGCGTCATCGACAAAGACCAGTTCACGCAACGGATCGACTTCGTGCAGAGCTCGTCGTCCACCTGGATGGGCCGGTATAGCCACAGCCGTGACGACGAAATCAATCCGAATCTGAAGCTGAACGGCACGAAGCTCGTCAACCGCATTCATCAGGCGATGGCCGGCAACACGCGGACGCTCTCGCCGACCGTCGTCAACGAATTCCGAGTGGGGTTCAACTCGTTCTACAACACGTACGGGCGCGAGCTGGCCTTCGTGCGCGACGTCACCGCGGAGCTGGCTATCCCTGGCATGGCGTCGATTCCGGAAACCGCCTGGGGCATTCCAAGCATCGGCATCAACGGGTTGAGCGGCTTTGGTGACAGCACCGAGGGGCCGTACACCAACCGGAACAAAGTGTACGAGATCATCGACAACGTGTCGTGGATCAAGGGGCGCCACTCGTTCAAGGTGGGCGCTCACTTCCGGATCGACCACTACAATCAGGTCGGCAACCAGTTCCCGCGCGGCGGGTTCCAGTTCGACGGCCGGGCGACCGGCTCGCTGAACGGCTCGGTGGCCACCATCGCGCCGTCGTTCGCCGACTTCCTGCTCGGCTACCAGCGTCTCTCCGAGTTGTCGGTCCAGTTGGCCGTCACGGAATTCCGCGCGGTCAGCCGGAGCTTCTACGTCGCCGACACGTGGAGAATGCGCGACAACATGACACTCGATCTTGGGCTGCGGTACGAGTACGTCCCGCCGTTCGAGGACAAAGCCGGCACGTTGATCAACGCGAGCATGCCGTTCCTCGACCAGGGCGGGCCCGTGGCCGACAAGGCGCGGCATCCAACCCTGGTGCGCATCGGCGAGGGGGAGTTCTACGAGGGGTTCAACATCCGCTTCAATCCGGCCATTCAGACGGCCCGCGACGGCCGCTTGGGGAACCGGCTTGTCGACGACGACAAGCTGAACTTCGCGCCGCGGGCCGGATGGGCCTGGACGCCTACCCCTCTGACGTCCATCCGCGCCGGCGTCGGCATGTTCTACATGCAGGACACGGGCAACCCGCGCTTCGACATGGCGCGCAACGCGGCAGGTCGCCGTCAGGACACGGCCGACCCGTTGCTCCTGGGGCTGAACTGGAACCAGCCCTTCGCGGGATCGGGCACGAATCCGTGCGGCAGTCCAGCGGGCATTGTGTGCATCTCGAACCACTACGCGCTCGGCAACGAGTTCGACCGAACCACCCCCCGGATGGTGCAGTATCTCTTCAACGTCCAGCGCGAGATCGGGCGCAACAGCGCGCTGGAGGTCGGCTATCTCGGCTCGCGCAGCAGCCATCTCGAGCGCATGTTCGATCGCAACGAAGTGATTCCGGGAGCCGGCAACACTCAGACGCGGCGGCCGTACACGGAGTTCACCAGGCTTCAGACGATCGGCAACGTGGCCGAAGCCAGGTACAACTCGCTGACCGCAAAGGTGACCCGGCGCCTCAACAACGGCTTCTCGGCGCTCGTCGGCTACACGCTCTCGAAATCCGTGGACAACGGCAGCGGCATCCGCACGCTCAACGGTGACGCGCTGTTCCCCCAGGACAGCAACTGCGCCGCGAATAAAGTCGAGAGCGGATGCGAGTGGGGTCAGTCGATCTTCGACGTCCGGCACCGCGTCGTCTCGTCGATTCTCTACGAGCTGCCGTTCGGCGACGGCAAGCCGTTCCTGCAGTCGGGTGTCGGGGCGGCGGTCCTGGGTGGCTGGCAGCTCACCAACATCCTGAGCCTGTCGAGTGGGTTCCCCAGAGATGCGGCGTCCGGGCAGGACCGGGCCAATACGGGCAGCACCAACCGTCCGGACGTCGTGGCCGGTCAGGATCCGAACGACGGAGCGGGAACCATCGCGCAGTGGTTCAACACAGCGGCGTTCGTACTGCAACCGCAGTTCATTTACGGCAACGCCGAGCGGAACAACATCATCGGGCCGGGGATCTTCAACTTCGATATGTCGATCCTGCGGAATTTCAAGCTCGGCGGCAGCAAGAACCTGCAGCTCCGGCTGGAGGCCTTCAATGCGTTCAATCAGCCCGTCTGGAACGATCCGAATACGTCGGTGACGTCCGCGCAGTACGGGCAGATCACCTCCACGCGCAAGTCGATGCGCGAGCTGCAGCTTGGCGTGAAGTTCGGGTTCTAAAGCAAGGTGGCGTAGGGATCGTAGGGTGCGTGGGTCGCGTGGGGATCTTTCCCACGCGGCCCTACGAACCTCACGAACCTCACGAACCCTAAGCCAGCTTTCTCAGGATGAAGCACTTCAGGTAATACGTTTCCGGCATCCCGAGCACCACGGGGTGATCCCGCCCCTGCATCCGCTTCTCCACCACGCTGACGTCCACCCGTGCGTCGAGCGCCGCATCGAGAATCAGTTCTCCGAACATGCCTTCGTTGACGTGATACGAGCAACTGCAGGTGATGAGAAAGCCGCCGGGCTTCAGCAGCTTGAGCGCGCGCAGGTTGATCTCCTTGTA
>CAYHHH010000134.1:6914-10840 GCA_964356125.1 uncultured Bifidobacteriaceae bacterium
GCGATCGACGGGCACATCGTGGCGTGTCAGAATCCGCAACGTAATCTGCGATCGATCGCTGAAAAACGCGCGAGCCAGGAACCGGCCGTTCGGCGCGTTGACGCGCACCACGGCGCCTGGCTCCGCGCGGCCGTCCGCGACGTCGCCGCGATACACCCAGAAATGTCCGTCGTGAATGCGGTCTGCGCCGCGGGCGGAGACGATGATCGTTGATTCCATTGGTTCCGTATTATTATCGTTGCCCATGCGGATTGCGATTGGCGCAGACCACGCAGGCTTTTCTCTCAAAGAACACCTGAAGAAAACGCTCGCCACGCTCGGACATCAGGTCGACGATCACGGCACGCACAGCGAGGCGCCGGTGGACTATCCGCCCATCTGCGCCGCCGTGGGGCGCGCGGTGGTGGCGGGCCAAGCCGATCGCGGCATCGTGCTCGGCGGCAGCGGCCAGGGCGAGCAGATTGCGGCGAACAAAGTGCGCGGCGTGCGCGCCGCGTTGTGCAACGATCTGTATACGGCGCGTCTCTCGCGCCAGCACAACGATGCGAACGTCCTCTCCATGGGCGGCCGCATCGTCGCGTTCGGGCTCGCGGACGACATTCTCACGCTGTGGCTGGACACACCGTTCGAAGGCGGCCGCCATCAGACACGCCTGGATCAAATCGCGGAGATTGAAAAGCCATGACGTTGAGCCCTACACTCGCCGACTTCGATCCCGAGATTGCTCAAGTCGTGCGCAACGAAGAGCGCCGGCAGAACGAGGGACTCGAGCTGATCGCGTCGGAGAATTTCGTCAGCCGCGCCATCCTCGAAGCCGCCGGCTCGGTGCTGACGAACAAATACGCCGAAGGCTACCCGGGCAAGCGGTACTACGGCGGGTGCGAGTACGTCGACGTCGCCGAAACGCTCGCGATCGAGCGCGCGAAGGCGTTGTTCGGCGCAGAGCACGTCAACGTGCAGCCGCATTCGGGCGCGCAGGCGAACATGGCCGTCTATTTCGCCCTGTTGAAGCCGGGTGACACGGTGCTCGGCATGAATCTCGCGCACGGCGGGCATCTGACGCACGGCCATCCGCTGAATTTCTCTGGCAAGCTCTACACCATCGTCCCGTACGGCGTGCGCAAGGACGACGAGCGCATCGATTACGACGAGCTCGCGCGCCTGGCCGACGAGCACAAGCCGAAGATGATCATGGTGGGCGCGAGCGCCTACCCTCGCATCATCGATTTCCCGCGCATCAGCGAGGTCGCGCAGCGCATCGGCGCGCCGATGGTGGTCGACATGGCGCACATCGCCGGTCTCGTGGCGGCGAAGCAGCATCCGAGCCCGGTCCCCCACGCCGATTTCGTCACGACGACCACGCACAAAACGCTCCGCGGGCCGCGCGCCGGCATGGTGCTGTGCCGAGAGCCGTACGCGAAGGATCTCGACAAAGCGGTCTTTCCGGGGCTGCAGGGCGGACCGTTGATGCACATCATCGCGGCCAAGGCCGTGTGCTTCAAGGAAGCGGCCGAGTCGTCTTTCGTGGATTATCAGAAACAGATCGTGGCCAATGCCAAACGGCTGTCGTCGGTGCTCGTCAGCTCGGGCTTCCGGCTGGTCAGCGGCGGCACCGACAACCACTTGATGCTCGTCGACGTCTTCTCGCGCGGCCTGACGGGCAAGGCCGCGGAGGCCGCGCTCGGAAAGGCCGGCATCACGGTCAACAAGAACGCGATCCCCTTCGACCCGAACCCGCCGATGACGGCGAGCGGCATCCGCATCGGTACGCCCGCGGTCACCACAAGGGGCATGGGCGAGCGCGAGATGGACACGATCGGCGAGTTCATCACGCGCGCCCTCGCCACACCCAACGATGATGCCGCCCTCGGCATGGTGAAAGCAGAAGTCGAGAAGCTGTGCCGGATGTTCCCGCTGTACGGAGCCTGAGCGACCGGGTCGCCGAGATCTTTGCCGATTCGGGATCGCTCGCCCGATCGCTGCCCACCTTCGAAAGCCGCCCTGCCCAGCGCGACATGGCTGAGGCGGTGGCGGGCACGCTCGACCATGGCGGTGTGCTGCTGGTCGAAGCGGGCACCGGCACCGGCAAGACGCTCGCGTATCTCGTGCCCGCTATTCTCAGCGGCCAGCGCGTCCTCGTCTCGACCGGCACGAAGAATCTTCAGGAACAGATTTACTTCAAGGACCTCGCCGTGCTGCGCGAGGCGCTCGACGTCCCCTTCACCGCGACGTACATGAAAGGGCGCGGCAATTACCTCTGCCTGCACCGGTTCGAATCGTTCAGCGAAGGCGCGAAGAACGCAACCCTCCAGCTCTTTGGCGAATCCGCGTCGCAGATCTTCCTGCCCATCATCGAAGAATGGTCAAGGCGGACGGAGACGGGCGACCGCGCGGAGATTGCGGATCTCCCTGAAGATCTGCCGTTCTGGGGAGAGATCGCGGCGACGTCGGACAACTGCACCGGCACCGAGTGCCCGCGCTACACCGATTGCTTCGTCACGCGCATGCGCTCGCGCGCCGCCGAGTCGAATCTCGTTGTCGTGAATCATCACCTCTTGTGCGCGGATGCCGCCGTGCGGCAGAGCGCGTACGGCGAAGTGATTCCCGAATGCAGCTACGCCATCGTCGACGAAGCCCATCAGCTGGAAGACGTGGCGACGCAGTATTTCGGCGTCTCGGTGAGCACGTATCGATTCGACGAGCTTGCGCGCGACGGCGATCGCGTGATTGCCGCCGGCGCCGCCGGCGACAAGGCGCCCGAGCTGCGCGAAGCGCTCGACCGCGCGAACGATCGCGCGCACGATTTCTTCCGCAACGTGGCCAACAGCGTCCCGTCGCGCGGCCAGCAGGCGTCGGAGAACCGCGTGCGCGTGACCGCGAAAACGCTGGAGCCCTGCTACGAGGACGCCGCGCTCGTGATGAGCGCGCTCGATCTGCTGGAAGCGACCGCGGCGCTCATCAAACCGCCGCCGGATCCCGACACGCCGCAGGACGCCGCGAAGATGGACCTCGTCGGATTCGCGCGGCGCGCGGCCGAACTGCGCGACGAGCTGCGATTCATCCTGCGCGCGAACGAGCCCGACTACGTCTATTTTCTGGAGACGCGGGGCCGGGGGCTGTTCCTCCGCGCGGCGCCGATCGACGTGTCCAACATCCTTCGCGATGTGCTGTTCGATCGCATGAAGGCCACCGTGCTGACCTCGGCGACGCTCACGGTCGAGGGCACGTTTGATTTCGTCCGGAGCCGGCTCGGCCTGGACAAATCGGGCTCCACGCAGTTCCTGAAGCTTCCGCCGGAATTCGACTACCGGCGCCAGGCGATTCTGTACCTGCCGCGGAAGATGCCCGATCCGCGCTCGGTCGACTTCACGGCCGCGGCCGCTCGCGAGATCATCAGCATCCTCGAGGCGACGAGAGGGCGCGCGTTCGTGCTCTTCACGAGCTACGCCGCCCTGCGCGCCATCCAGCAGATTGCCGAGATCGAGCTGCCCTATCCGATCCTCGTGCAGGGGTCGGCGCCGCGGTCGGTCCTCCTCGACGAGTTCCGCACGACACCGAATGCGGTGCTCCTCGCCACGTCGAGCTTCTGGCAGGGGGTCGACGTGATGGGCGACGCGCTCAGCTGCGTCATCATCGACAAGCTGCCGTTCACCTCGCCGGGCGATCCGATCACGGCGGCGCGCATCGAGGCGATTGCCGACCGCGGCGGCCAGCCGTTCGGCGACTACCAGGTGCCCCTCGCGATCCTCGCGCTGCTCCAGGGCCTGGGACGCCTCATCCGGCACCGCGACGATCGCGGTGTGCTGGCGGTGCTCGATCCCCGCCTCCAGACCATGGGGTACGGGCGCCGGTTCCTGGCGTCGCTGCCGCCGGCGGTCATCACGCGCGAGATCGCGGATATACAGGCGTTTTTCGCCGGGAAATAG
>CAYHHH010000135.1:0-10806 GCA_964356125.1 uncultured Bifidobacteriaceae bacterium
CGGCGTGTCAGCCACAGGTACAGCGGAATGCCCGAGGCGATGACCAGGAGGCCGAGTCCGAACTGCCCTGGGCTGCGGTAGAGCGCATTCAGCACGATCGCGAGGCTGGTCAGCACGAAGATCGCCGGAGCAATGGGATAGCCGAGCGTCCTGTACGGACGCGGCGCGTGCGGGTCTCGCGCACGGAGCACGAACACCGCCGCGACGGCGATGCCTGCGAACAGAATGATGGCGAAGCCGACGTAATTGGCCAGCGCGTCGAGGCTGCCCGTCAGGATCAGAATGCTCGTCCACGATGCCTGCGCGATGATCGACGTGTGCGGCGTCTTGAACTTCGGGTGTACCTGAGCGGCCGCAGGAAAAAACACGCCGTCACGCGCCATCGCATAGTAGATGCGCGGCCCGGCGAACGTCCAGGCGTTGATGCCCGCCGCCAGGCTGATGATCGCCACGACCGCCAGAACATCGCCCGCGCGCGCGCCGAGCATGCGCTCGCCGATGAAGTCGAACACGCTGCCCTTGACCGCGGCCAGCTCACCAACAGGGAGCGCATACAGATACAGCAGGTTCAGCAGCCCGTAAATGATGATGACGCCGATCGTCCCCATCAGCAGCGCGCGCGGCACGTTGCGTCCCGGGTCGCGGATCTCCTCGGCCATGTACGACGCGGCGTTCCATCCTGAATACGTGAACATGACCGGCACGAGCGCGAGCAGCCAGTTCGTCGGGCTGATCGACGCGGCCGCCTGCTGCAGATTGGCGGTCGAGCCGATGCCGACGGCGAACCCGGCGGCGATGAACACGAGCAGCGCCAGCACCTTGAGCGTGGCCAGCACGTTCATCACCGCGCGCCCGGGGCCGACGCCGACGATGTGCACGAGCGCGAACAGCCAGATCGCGGTGATGGCGAGCAGCGTGTGCCGCGAAAATATCAGCGGCACGTACGGAAGAGGAATCACGAAGAAGGGGGTGGCATTCGCCGCCCCTGGAATGAACCGATCGAGCACGACAATCAGAAAGATGGCGCTCGCCGCCATCGCGCCGGCGAACCCGGCGACGAATGACGTCCAACCCGTCATGAACCCGGCGAGCGGGCCGTACGCCTCGCGCAAGTACACATACTCTCCGCCGGCGCGCGGCCGCAGCGCGGCCAGTTCGGCGTACGCCATCGCGCCGAAGAACGCGAGCACGCCGCCGGCGATCCACGTGGACAAAAACCAGATGGGATGCGGCACCATGGACGCGACGAGCGGCGGTAAAAAGAGGATGCCGCCGCCAATGACATTGGCCACGATGATGGCGGCCGCGTCGAACGGACCGAGCCGCCTCTCGAGAGATGTGTGCGTGGACGAAGGCACGACGCTACTGGGTGAGCATCTCGCGCGCGATTTGCCACTCGCCCAGCTTCGTCCACTGGTTGCCGCCGTGCTTGGCGAACACCTGGACGTGAGCATCGACGAACTGGCTGTTCTTGAACATCTGCGCGCGCGGTTCGCTGCCAGTGTATCCGAGGTTCGACCGCAGCACGATGGGTTTAGTCGTCCCCCCCGGAGGGATGGCTTCCATGCCGACGGCCTTGAGGAACGCCCCGCCCCACTCCTCGGTCTCGCCGACGCGCCGGATCACGGCGTTCAACTGCACGTTGGCGACCGGTTCGCTGCTCACGTTCTTCAGCGTCAGTGTGACGCTCGGCAACAGCTTGTTCATGCCGTTCTCGACGCCGGCATCGAACCAGCCGGTTTTCACGTCGACCGGCTCGACCAGCTTGGTGATCGGCTCGCTGCTGCCGCTTCCGCAGGCGGCCAATACAACGAAGAGTCCTAGAGTCGCGAAGAGTCGGGGAGTCATGTCTGCCCTAATTAGACACCACGTCATTGATAATGCTTCACGAGCAGCCGCTTCAGCCCTTCCTCGCGTGTGAGGGTTCCCTCGCGGAGCCCCTGCAGGTCGCTCCCCTTGATGCGGAGAATGATGGTGATGGCCGTGTCGTTTGGATCGACCCCGACATAGCGCCGATCGAAAACGCTTTCCCGCGCGGCCACCGTGAGCCACTCGTTGACGCCGACGCCAGGGGACCCCTTGTAGTCGACGATGGCGCTGACGAGCGCGGTGGTGATTTCGTTCTGATAAATCTCGCGCGGACGCACGGTCGGCTCGAGGTCGGCGGCCGCGATCGCCCTGCCGCCGCCGGTGCTGGCATTGGCATTCTTCTCGAGCTCCTGGATGCTCCACACCACGCTGCGCCGCATCGAGGGAAACTCGACGTCGAACACGACGCCGTAATCGTCGAGCCGGAAGCCGCGCGCCCTCGTCAACCCCGCGAGGATCACCATGTTGTCGGTGTTGGTTGCCTGCAGGCGCTTGTTGAGCATGAGCGCGCCCTGCCGCACGGCGTTTTCGAGCGCCCCTTCCAGCGCCGCGATCTGCTGGCGCGCCTGCATCTGCGCCGGCGTCGACTCGACTGGCGGCCGCGCCGGCGACTGCGCGCTCGCGGAGGTGCCGAACCACAATGCGAGGCCGATGGTCAGGCCGCGTAGCGCTCCGTTCACTTCGTTCCCCCTGATGTCCTGACGAGATAATCCATCGTCGCTTCCTGCTGCTGCCCGAACTCCTGCTGCACCCGCAGCAGATCGGCCTGATGCTGCGTGTCGACCTCGCGCGCCACCTGCGAGAGGCGCAGCGCCAGCGCGCGCTGCTGCCGCTGCTCGCTCTGATCGATCATCGCACGCACGCGCTGCAGCAGGCGCTCGGTGTCGACAGACGACCCGTTCCGTGCCTCGAGACGATCGCGGAGCTCGCGCTCGATCTGATCGATATCAACCGGCGCCGAGGTATTCGCGTCAAGGCGCACCCGCTCGGCGGGCAGCTCGATCGAGGCGTTGCGGACGTTGGCCGACGGCATCGCGGGCGCCGCCGACTGCGTGCGCACCATCAGCGCGCCATCCTGATACTCGACGTCGAACTGCGAGACCGCCATGCCCGCCGCAAAAATCAGCACGGCAGCCGCGGCCTGCCAACTTTTCTTAAATGTCGTGGGGCCCCACCCCCACGACCTGCCATCTCGCGCTCGGTAATCGAGACTCGCGCTCGACGACTGTCCGCCGTCCTGTACAACCCGAAAGCCCAGTTGCGCGGCGGGCGGCGTCCAGTCACTCAACATCCCGCGGACGCTTTGAAACTCGAGCACGGCCACCGAGCACGCCGCGCATTCCTGCAGGTGCTTCGCGATCGCCAGCCGTTCGGCGGGATCGCCTTCCTCGTAGAGATAATCGAGCAGCGCGTCCTGGTTGTCTGCAATGTGATTCATGATTGGATCTCTCAGCTTTCACGCCGCGGAGCCAATTGCTCCCCGAGCTGTTTTCTCAATGTCGATAAGCCCTGATACACGCGCGTCTTCACGGTGCTGAGCGGGCACCGCATCAGGTCGGCGATTTCCTGGAACGTGAGGCCATGATATTCCTTCAAGATGATGGCCTGCCGCTGCTCCGCCGGCAGGTGCGCCATGGCCTTCGCCACCTCGCGGCTCAACTCGGAGCGCGCGGCCATGTCTTCGACGGTTTCGGTGGGACCCTGCTCGGACGCCAGATCTTCGACCTCGACCCCCTCGGGCACGGCCACGAGCGGGGCGCGCCGATCTTTCCGCATCCAGTCGCGGCAGAGGTTCAGCGCGATGCGGTAGAGCCACGACGAGAATTTGGCGTCCCCCTTGAACCCCCCGAGCGCGCGGAAGGCACGCATGAACGTTTCCTGCGTGACGTCGCGCGCGTCTTCCTCGCGGCCAAGCGTCCGGTAGGCCAGCGCAAAGATCGGGCGCTCCCATCGCTTGACGAGTTGATTGAAGCTCTCGGTATCGCCGGTCTTCGATCGCGCGACCAGCTCTTCGTCGGTCCACGTCATGGGCTTTACAGCCGCCATTACATTCATTGTGTACAGGCCAGGGTCGTCTAAGGATTAGACGTCGCGCGAGGGCTATTAGCCTGTCTTTGATTAAACTACTTCCGTGCAACGCGAAACCAGCCTGTTCCAGGCCCTTACGGCCACGGACCGGCTGAGCGACCTGCTCCCTGTACTCCATCATCATGCGGTCTCCGCCGTCGGGGGGCGGAGTTCCATTCTTTTTCAGTTCGCCCGCGGCGGGGACACCCTGCAGGCCACCTCTGCGTTCGGTGTCGATCACCTGCCCGCCGATCCTTTGCCGGCCGAGAGGCTGCCCGACGCGCTGCTTCGTGACGACATACCGCAGTTCGTTGCCGACGTCTCGCGCATCGTCCGCGGCGGGCCGGAGTACCTGGGCACACTGCCGGCGGTGCTGGTCCCGCTCGCCCAGATGCAGGATCCGGTGGGCGTGCTGGTCATCGGCTGCGACACGCTCCCCTCACCGCAACAGTTGAGGCAGGCGGCGTCGGTCGGCCACGCGTTCACCCTCGCGCTCGATCGCGCGCATGCGACGGGCGAGGCCCATCTGCAGGTCGATCTGCGCGAGCTGCTCCAGACGTTCTCGCGCGACGTCTCGTCCATGACGCTGGCCGCGGGACTGGAAGCCATCTGCATCGGCGCCAACCGCCTGTTCGGCGCCAATCGCACGTCGGTGTGGCTCCACGACCGGCGCGCGCGCATGGTCGTGCTCTCCGCGTCATCCGACGTCGTCTATCTCGCGCAGGAGCGGCGCATTCCCACCACGGATACGCGGGCGCCGGCGGCGGTCGCCCTGCGCAACGAGCGCGCCGAAATCGCGGCGACAGGCACGTCCGTCGGCGGCGCGCAGAGCGCGATGGTGACCATTCCATTGAAGGGGCGCCGGCGCGCGCTCGGCACGCTGGTGATGGAAGAAGTCCGGATCGAGCCGGGATCGCAGATAGACCTGCTCGAGCGCTCCGACGAGATGGGGCGGCAGCTGTCTGCCGCGGTCGAGAACGTGCTGCTGCTCGACGCCGTGCTGCGCTCGCGCCGCGAGCTCGAGAACACGTTCAACTCGCTCGCCGATCTGGTGGCGGTATCCGATCAGGACGGCCTGCTCGTGTCGATGAACGTGGCCTTCGTCCAGCGCGTCGGCATGACGAAGCAGGAGCTGATCGATCGGCCGATTGCCGAAGTCGTCGGTCCGGCAACCTACGCGCTGATTCGGGCCGCCGCCACAGCCGCCAATGATGGGTCTGAGCCCCGTGATTATCGCGGGGGGCAGACCCCAACGATCGACTGCGCCGAGGTCGAGGACCCGAAATTGCGCGGCACCTTCGTCGTCACGCTGACGCCGCTCATCGGAGAAGAGCACGAATCGATCGGTATCGTCTTTGTCGCGCGCAACGTGACGCCGCAGGCCGAGCTGGAGGCGGAGCGCGCCGAGCTGCGCAACCGGCTCGTGCAGTCGGAGAAGCTGGCGGCGCTCGGACAGTTCGTCGCGGGCATCGCGCACGAGCTGAACAACCCGCTGCAGGGGGTGCTCGGCCACCTCGAGCTGGTGCGGGCGACGGGCGCGTTTCCAAAGGGGCTGCGCCGCGACATGCAGCGGATTTACCGCGAAGCCGATCGCGCCGCGAAGATCGTGCGCAACCTGCTCGTCTTCGCGGGATCGAGGCGGCTGGTGCGCCGCCGCACCAGCCTCAACGCCACGCTGTCGCGGGTGCTGTCGCTGCGCACGTCGGCCTTTCGCGCGGCCAACATCGAGGTCGTGCGGCGGCACTCCGATGCGCTGCCGCGCGTGAAGGGGGATCCGCTGCTGCTCCAGCAGGCGCTGCTGAACATCGTGCTGAACGCCGAGCAGGCCATCGGGGCACACGGCGGCCGCATCGAGACGACGACGTCGGTCCGGCACGACAGCGGTGGCGATCGGGTGGTCGTGCAGATTCGCGACACCGGCCCCGGCATTCCGGCGGCGGCGCTGCCGCGCGTGTTCGAGCCGTTCTACACGACAAAAGAAGTTGGAAAAGGGGCAGGCCTCGGGCTGGCGATTACCTATGGCATCATTCAAGAGCACGGTGGGCAGATCGTGGCGTCGAACCATCCCGAGGGCGGCGCGGTGTTCACGGTGCAGTTACCGGTAGAAAACAGTTAGTATTCTTTGGACAGATGGACGAGACATTCCTAACCACCGAAGAGGTACTCGAATACCTCCAAGTGAACTTGCGAACCGTGTACCGGCTCATCAAAGCCGGCAAGATTCCCGCTGTGCGCGTGGGGCGCCAATGGCGCTTCCGCAAACGCGACATCGACACCTGGCTCGACAGCCAGCGGCCGCGCGGCGGCGCGCGCGCGACGACGCCCGCGCCGGCGGCCTCTGGCGCAGCGTCGCCGCGTCAGACGACCGAGCGCCCGCGCATCCTCGTCGTCGACGACGAGTCGAGCATCCGCGATCTGCTGGTGAAGACGCTGGCGCTCGCCGAGTACGACGTCGATACCGCGTCGGACGGCCGATCGGCGCTCGAGCGGCTGCGCCTCTATCCGTACGATCTGCTGATCGCCGATCTCCAGATGCCGGGCATCGACGGCCTCAGCGTCATTCGCGAAGCGAAGCGGCTGAAGGCCGACCTGCCTGTCATCATCATCACCGGCTACTCCACCGAGACCGCCGCCATCGAAGCGGTGAATCTGGGGGTGTCGGGATATTTGACGAAGCCTTTTCGTGTGCCGCAAGTTCTCGCCGCGGCAGCGAAGGCGATCGGAGAATCGGCCTAATCCCCAATCCCGAATCCCTAATCCCCAGTCCGAGTGCTGCAGCTCTCTTCCATAACCAAATCGTTCGGCGAGCGCGTGCTGCTGGAAGACGTCACCTGGCAAATTACCGCCGGTGAGCGCGTCGGCCTGTGCGGCCCGAACGGCGCGGGCAAGACCACGCTGTTGAAGATGATGGCGGGGTTCGAGGGCCCCGACGAAGGCAACATCATCAAGCCGGCGGCGCTGACGGTCGGCTATCTGCCGCAGGACGGCCTCAACCATGCGGGGCGATCGATTCTCGACGAAGCGCGCTCGGCGTTCGGCGACCTGCTCAACGTCAAGCATGAGATGCACGCGATCGAAGAGCGCCTTGGCGACGCGTCGGTGCCGCCCGAAGAACACGAAGCAATGCTCGAGCGCTACAGCGCGCTGCAGGATCGGTTCCGCATCGGCGAGGGGTACAGCATCGACCTGAAAGTGGCGCAGGTGCTGCACGGGCTCGGCTTCACCGACGAGACGTTCGAGCAGCCGACCGATTCGCTCTCGGGCGGGTGGCAGATGCGGCTGGCGCTTGCGAAGCTGCTGCTCGGGCGGCCGACGCTGCTGCTGCTCGACGAGCCGACCAACCACCTCGATCTCGACGCGCGCAACTGGCTCGAGGAGTATCTGTCGGCGTACCCGCACGCGGTCATTCTCGTGTCGCACGATCGCTTCTTCCTCGACGCGGTCGTCACGCGCATCACCGATCTGAACCTGCGCAAGCTGACCGACTATCCGGGCAACTACTCCCACTACATGGTCGAGCGCGAGGCGCGCATGGAGCAGCTGCGCAAGTCGAAGCGCGAGCAGGACGAAGAGATCGCGCGCGTGAAAATGTTCATCGATCGCTTCCGGTACCAGGCGACGAAGGCCGCGCAGGTGCAGAGCCGCATCAAGATGCTCGACAAGGTGGTGCCGATCGAGGCGCTGCCCGAGCGCAAGCGCATCCATTTCACGTTTCCGGTGTGCGCCAAGAGCGGGCGCACCGTGCTCGAGCTGAAGGACGTGCGCAAGGCGTACGGCGACAAGGTGATCTTCTCGAACCTGAACCTGCTCGTCGAGCGCGGCGATCGCATCGCGCTGGTCGGCCCCAACGGCGCCGGCAAATCGACGCTGATGCGGATGCTCTCGGGCGTGGAAACGCCCGACGCGGGCACGCGGCGCGAGGGGCATCAGGTCGTGATGCAGTATTTCGCGCAGGACGAGGCGGCGCGCCTGAACCCGGCGCTCTCGGTCTACGAGACGATGTCGGCGGACTCGCCGACGAGCATGGTGCCGGCGATCCGCAACATCCTCGGCGGGTTCCTGTTCTCGGGGGACGACGTCTACAAGAAGGCGGGGGTGCTATCGGGCGGCGAGCGCACGCGGCAGGCGGTCGCGCGCATGATGCTGATTCCGTCGAACACGCTGCTGCTCGACGAGCCGTCGAACCATCTCGCTCTCGATTCGAAGGACATCCTGCTCGACGCGCTCGAAGACTACGGCGGCACGCTGATCTTCGTCTCGCACGATCGGTATTTCGTCGAGCGGCTCGCGACGAAGATCGTGGAGATCGGCCACGGCGACGCGGTCGTGTATCCCGGCACCTACAAGGAGTACCTGTACAGTAAGCAACAACGCGAGCTGCCCGCGGACGATCGCCAGCGCCTGCGGCCCGAGCGAGGCGCCGGAGGGAAGCGCGTCGAAGACGCGCCGCCGAGCGAGCGCGAGCCGGGGGTGGGGCCCCGGCGAGCATTGAAGGAAGATCACGCCGAGCGGAAGCGGCAGCAGGCCGAGCAGCGCAGGCGCGAGCAGGGCGCGAAGAAAATCCAGACGACGATCTCCGACCTCGAAGCGAAGATCGCGCAGCACGAGCAGGCGATGAAGGAGATCGAGGCGGCGATGTCGGCCCCCGGTTTCTACGACAATCGCGACCAGTCCCAACCCCTCATCGACCGGCACCAGACCCTGATGTGGGAGCTCGGGGAGCTCATGCATCAATGGGAGGAACTGTCTAGATAGTTACAGTCCTGCCCGGCTAATGACGATACTGTAATCAGCACGCCGCCACGTCGCACGCGAACCCTTACCGCTCAAGGGTTTAGGCGCGTTTTTGGCGGCGGTTCCTGGGCACGGCGTTTGCCCCCTCGGGCGCGTTGATACTCGCATGGAGAGCCCGATTTTCACGCCGTTGCCGGTCGCCGCAGAGCCCGTGATGCCATCCAAGCCCAGACCGCGACCGAAATCGGAGACGCCTGGCCGGCGCCACAGCACGCGACGGGAGTCGGACCGTTTCTTCCGCCGCCTCGTCGGCGGCATGCGCAACGGGGTGCTGGCGATTACGCGCAACGGCAACGTCGCCGAAATCAACGCCGAGGCCGCGCGCATCTTCCAGATCAAGCGCTCGCAGCGCATCATCGGCCGCCACTTCTCGCTCGTGCTCGCCAAGCATCCTGACATGGTGCGCGTGTTGAAGAGCGCGTTCGAGCTGAGCCATCTGCCGAACCGCGCCGAGCTCCGGCTGAAGACCACCGGCAAGGTGATCGGCTACACGCTGTCGCACGTGCGCGACGAGCACGGCCGCTCGACCGGCGTCGCGCTGTTCTTCAAGGACCTCACCAAAGTCGAGCAGCTCGAAGAGCGCGAGCGTCTGCGCGATCGTCTCGTCGCGCTCGGCGAGATGGCGGCGGCGATCGCACACGAAGTGAAGAACCCGCTCGCCGGCATCGAAGTCATGGCCGGCCTGCTGAAGCGGCAGCCGTCGGTCGCCGACTCGCCGGACGCGCAGTCGCTGCTGAACGACATCATCGGCGAAGCGAAGATGGCGAACCAGATCGTGCACGAAGCGCTCGAGTTCGTCCGCCCCATCCGGCTGCAGGTCGAGCACACGGCGATCGGGGATGTGCTGCAGAACGCCGTGACGCTCGCCGAAACGAAAGTGCCGCGCCGCGCGATCGGCCTCCACGTGCGCGTGGACGAAGGGCTGCCGCCGATTCAGGGGGACCATCACCAGCTCTGCCAGCTCTTCACCAACCTGCTCATCAACGCGTTCGAGGCGATGGGAGGGCGCGGCACCGTCGAGGTGACGGCGCGGGAAGGGCTGCTCGAGGAAGACGTGCACGGCACGGGCGCCGACGGACACCCTACGCGCACCGTCGTGGTGGAAGTCGCAGACGACGGCCCGGGCGTGCCGAAGGAGCTGCGCGATCGCATCTTCAACGCGTTCTTCACGACCAAGCCGCAGGGGTCGGGACTCGGTCTGGCGATCGTGCGCAAGGTGGTCGACGCGCACGACGGGCGCATCGACATTCAGACGGGCGCGCATGGCACGCGCTTCCGGGTCACGCTGCCGGTGTCGGGGGCGAACGACTGGTTCGTTTCCAAGCCGGGAGTGCCGCGTTCATTGACGGACGACTAACTACTTCGGTACGACGACTCACGACTTCGGTAGGGCGCAACTTCAGTTGCGCAAACAGAGACGAGGACACAGATGGGCCGCATTCTCATCGCCGACGATCACGACGCCCTTCGACGCGGGCTGGCCAGGGCGCTGACCGCCGCCAACCACGAGGTCGAGGAAGCCCCGAACGGCAACCAGGCGATCGAGCGCCTGCACGAAGGCCACTTCGACGTCGTGCTGAGCGACCTGAAGATGGGCGGCAGCGACGGTCTCGACGTGCTGCGCACGACCAAGACGCTGCACCCGTCGACCGCCGTCATCCTGATGACCGCGTTCGGATCGGTGCACACCGCCGTCGAGGCGATGAAGATTGGCGCGTTCGACTACGTGCAGAAGCCCTTCGAGATCGAAGAGATGGAAGTGAAGATCGAGAAGGCGCTCGAGATGCGGCGCATGCGCCACGAGCTCGACTACCTGCGGCACACGCAGAACGACATCTACGACTTCGACCGCATCGTCGGCACGAGCGATCCGCTGAAGCGCGTGCTCGGGGTCGTCAAGAAGGTGGCGAAGAGCAACACGACCGTGCTGATTCGCGGCGAAACGGGCACGGGCAAGGAGCTCATCGCCGGCGCCATCCATCACAACTCGAATCGCGCGACGCGCAACTTCGTGAAGGTGAACTGCGCGGCGCTTCCGGAAACGCTGCTCGAGTCCGAGCTCTTCGGCCACGAGAA
>CAYHHH010000136.1:0-10788 GCA_964356125.1 uncultured Bifidobacteriaceae bacterium
CGGTGGCGATGCTCGAGAAATTTGCGCTGTTGAAGATCGCGCTCTGCAGGGCGCCCGTTGTCAGCAGCGCTTCGGCGCGTCCGGCGTCCGTGCTCCTGTCGGCCTTGTCGGCCGCGCTTTTCCCGACGGTCGGCATCCATATACGGTATCTGCAATTCCCGTAATCACCTGTGCCGTATTGCACACGCGCCGGCGGTTCACGTGACCTACGATCGAGTCAGAAAGAAGGCATCATGAAAAAAGTCGTCATCGCCGCGGCGATGAGTCTCGGCATCGTCTCGATTACGTCGGCCGACACGCTCGTGCTGCGCAATGGCATGCGGGTCGAAGGCACCGTTGTGGGCATCGCGGGCAGCACCATCACGTTCAGGCTCGCCAACCGCGCCTCGCGGCGGTACCCCACCAGTCAGGTTCAGTCGGTGGAGTTCCTGTCACAGGCACGCACGAACCCGCGCGCGGCGAGAGACCGGCAGCAGCTCGAAGCCCCGGCAGGAACAGAGCTCGTCGTCAGAACCGTCGAAACGATCGACTCGCGGAACAGCCGCCCAGACCAGGTGTTCTCCGCCATCGTCGAAGAGGATGTCCTCGACGGTGCAGGCCGCGTCCTCATCCCACAACGCGCGAGCGCGCAGCTCGTGATTCGCGAAATGACGTCGGGCGGCACGACAGGGAGCCCGGAGATGATCCTCGACCTTCAGTCGATCACCGTCGACGGCCGCCGCTATCTGGTCAGCGCGAACGACGTCGCGATGGATAACGAAACGGGCATCGGCAGGAACAGGCGCACCGCCGAGACGGTTGGCGCGGGCGCTGCGCTCGGCACCATCATCGGCGCGATCGCGGGCGGCGGCAAAGGCGCAGCAATCGGCGTGCTCGTTGGCGCCGCAGGCGGCGCAGGTGTGCAGGTACTCACCAGGGGCCGCGATGTGCAGGTGCCGGCGGAAACCGCGCTCACATTCCGGCTCGACAGGGCGGTCATCCTGCAGGCGGACTATTAAGATAAGAGCGGAGGCCGGGCATGACGTCAAAACTCTTTCTCGGAATCGCGGTTGCGCTGATGGTCGCGCTCGGCGCCGGGTGGGCGTGGGGCACGTGGAGCCAATCAGACACGGCGGCCGCGTTACAGAAGGCCGAGCTGCGTAGCGAGCTGCTCGGCGCTCGCGCCGCGGTACTCGATGCACGAGTGGCGATTTACAGCGTCAATTTCGGCGAAGCGAGCGCGCATCTGGAGAACGCGCGCGGCTTGCTTCGCCGGGCGGACGAGCGCCTCACAGGGCTCGGCCGTGTCGATGAAGCCGCTCAGGTGACGGCAGCCCTCGCGGCGATAGACGACGCGCAGCGCATGGCCGGGAAACTCGATCAGGATGCGAACAGCCGCGCGGGCGATGCCGCGAAGGTGCTGGCCCAGGCGCTTGATGCCGGGTTGACGCGCTGATGAAGACCCACAACCGCGCGCGGGGCGTCCTGATGCTCGTGGCGGCGATCGCGCTCGTCCGCGTGCCTCTGGCGCAGGATCGGAATCGACCCGCGGATGACACAAAGCACCCGATCGTCATCACCGGGTGCGTCAGGGCTGGAATCGATTCGGGTACGTTCATGCTGATGAACGTGAAAGAGATCGACCCCATCAATGGAGCGCAGCGTGTTCCGACTGATAAATTCGGCCGCGACGTGCTCTATATCCTGCACTCGTCGGAAGGCCTCGGCAAGATGCTCGGGCGGCGGGTGGAAGTCAAAGGCACGGTGGATCTCTCGGACACGCACAAGGCTCGGGTCACCGTTGTCGACGATCAATCAGAGCGGAAAGATCGGAACATCGAAGTCAAGGGCGATGGAACGACAGTCACCGTGGAAACCGACACGAAACCAGCGGTCTCGCCTGATGCCGAGGCCACCCCCATCACGTCGACCGAGCCCAATCGCGTGATGTACCGCCTCGACGTGAAATCGATTCGCGCCTTGTCCCGTAGTCCGTGCAGCGATAGAGACGTCACCTTCACGCCTGCTCCCCGGCCGAAACGCTGAATCAGCGGAGGGCTCCGCGCTTGGTGACGACGGTCGCAAGCAGGTAGCCGTGACGCCGCACGGCGGGCACGTGGCGATCGAGCAGGACAAACGGCTGGACGAGCGCGCTGGTGACCACGGCGAGCGGCCGGCACCATGTGTGACACGCCAGATCCAGCATCCGCAGCCAACCCGGAATAAAGAGAATAGCGGTCTCGCCGACGACGGTCAGGCCGGCTCTTTCGAGCATCTGCTTCAGCGCGTGGCGCGAGTACGACTTCTCGTACCCATAGCCGTACATGCCGAGCGCCTGCAGCATCGTCACGAAAAGCGGACGAAGAAACGGATCGTGCCGGTTCGGCACCCCGATGATCGCGCGGCCACCCGGCTTCAGCACGCGGGCCATCTCTTCGACGGCACGCTCGGTCTCGTCGAAATGCTCGATGGTGCCCATCGAGTAGATGGCGTCGAAGCTGTCGGCGCGGAACGGCAGATCGCGGACGTCGCCGACGGCATCGCGCAGTGGGTGCCCGCCCTCGAACGCCTTGCGCGCCTGCGCGACAATCGGCGGAGAGATGTCGACCCCGTACGCGCGCGCCCCCTGCCGGCTCGCCCATGCGAGAATGCGAGTGTTCTTCGCTTCGTCCCACAGATCGGTCTTCAGAATCTTCAGTCCGTCCAGCGGAGGGAAGTGCTCGGTGAACAGCCGGCGCTCGTTCTCCGAGTAGTAGCGCGTGGATGCGGCGCCTGCGAGATCGGGAAAGCGTTCTCCGACGCCGACCCAGAAGCTCCGGTATGCGGACATCACTCCTGGTCGCCTTTCACGATCCATCTCCATGTGCCGACGGCGAACGACAGCGCGCGCGGATCGCCGTTCTTGAGCAGGTCGTCCGCGATGCTCGGCGATTCCGCGGAATGAAACCCGAGCTCGTGGCTGCCCGGTGGCACGGTCAGCGGCCCAATCTGGTAGACCCGCCGCAACGGGTCGACGACGAGCGCCTGCGCTGGTTGTCCATCGAAGAGCAGCTCCATGCGGCGCGCGCGGTGAAACGCCGACAGTTCGACGCCGATCCCCGCGACGACCGCGCGGCTGCTGGTGTTGACGATGGTCCACGCCGCGTCGGTTCCCATCCATCGCCACGACCAGTCCGCGTCGTGCTCGCGCGGGAAGAACCCCGTCATCGCCGAGGTGTAGACCGTGGGTTGCGGGGCCGTGACGAAAAACACCTGGCCATCGTCGAAGGTCGCCGCGACACGCAGGCCTTCAGGCGGCGGGCGTGCCGCGAACCATTGGCCCGCGACGGTGTCGCGCCGCACGAGGAGGTGCGCATAGCCGGCGGCCGCAAGTGTATGCGGGAGGTTCGGCTCTGTGCAGTCGGTCGACGAGCTGCCTGCGAGCGCCACGCGATCCCGGGTGAGCCACTGAATCGATGCGGATTCATGATCGAGCGGCGTGCAGTCGAATGCACGGTTCCCGCCGGGCTGCTGCATCACCCAACGGTGCGCCATCGTAGGCAGCACATCGCGCCACAGCGCCCACGGCGCGACGACGTACTCGACGGCGGCGAGGGTCACGAGAGCGACGCACACGACCTGCGCGCGCCTGGTGCCGGCTCGACGGAGGAAATCCACTCCGATGCCTGCGAGCAGTACTGCCATGAGCTGCACGACGACTCCGAAGCGTGCATAGGAGCGGAACATCGGCACCACGTCGTACAGGAATGCCGAAGGCCTGACGAAGGTGAATGCCCCGATCGCCCGTTCTGGCGACAGCGAGCATAGGAGCGCCACCAGGGCGACGGCGACCAGGATCGGAACGCGAACGCCACACGCCGATTGCCGATTGCGGATGAGCCATAGCCAGCGGCCGATTGCGATGAGGCCGAGCGCGACGATGCCCCAGCCGAGGCTGACCTGCTGTTCGAGCAAACCCTCGTTGACGCCCGCCGCAGTCCAGACGCGGTGCGCCGTCATTCCCAACACCGGGTGCTCGACCGGTGGCAGGAGATAACTCCACCACTTGGCGCTATAGAGGAACAGGTCGGCCCGTGGAAACGCAAACGCCTCGGGGTTCGACACGACGGCGCCTGCGGCGTACGAGGCATAAGCTATTCCGCAAGCGGCGATCAGCGCGAGGCTGACGACCGTGACGCTCAATCCGTGCGCCGGACGTCTGGTCACCGGCCGCATGACCAGCCAGTACGCGGCGATCGCGACGGGCGTGATGACCGCGGCGATCAAGCCTCCGTAAAAGTTCGAGAGCGTCACCGCCAGCGTCGCGGCACCAAGGAAGCCAACCGCCGCCGGCGTCGCGGAATCGAGACAACGCCACAGCGCCAGCAAGTACAGCGGCATCCACTGTATCTGCGCGACGTGCGGGTGATAGGCCGCATGCGCCAGGTGAAACGGGGAAAACGCGTACGCCATCGCCGCGACGGCCGCACCTGCGCGCGACAACGCCAGGTGGCGCGCGAGCAGGTACGCTGCCACCGCCGCGAGCGGAAAGCTGAGCAGCACCAGCCAGTTGTACGCGGCCACCGGACCGGCGATGCGCGCGAGCAGCGCGCCGGTGAGATCCGTGACCGGTTGCGAATACACGCCGACGCTCATCGGGCGTGCGAGTTGTTCCATCACGGTGAAGGGATCGTGGTGGCGCCCGACGATGGCCATCCCGAAGAGCCGCTCGGACGGCGCGAGCAGCACTGGCGCGGCCATCGCCACGGTGACGATGGTCGCCAACGCCAACACGGCGACGACTTCAGCGAGACGTCCGTGCACGGGTGATGACTGCGGCAAAGATCAAAACGGGGGCTGCGACGGCCCATGCGCGAACGTCGCGCACGTGTGTAGTGAGGCCGGAATAGCTGGCGAGGGCCTGCAGCGCGAGCAAGCCGGCCGACTGCGTGAGCCCAAGGACCGCGAACCCGGCGACGAATCGCTTCCAGCCAACGGCGACGAACGCCGCGGTCCATAGCGCGAGATACAGCGCCATCTGAAACGCGGGTAGAAACGCAATCGCTCCCTGCGGATCGTCGAGCGCCATGGCACCGTGATATCCAACGGTGCGGGTGTAGAGAGGACCGAGGAGATAGACGAACAGCGTGCCGGCGACGAGGCCTGCCACTGCGGGACCGATCGCCGCTCTCCCACCATGGCGCCACAATGCCGCGATGACCACCACCACGGCGCCGAGCAGCAACTGATAGAACGCGTGGACGAAGAAGAGCGGTGAGCCGACGACATCGGGTATCGCCACCACCAGCAGCCGCGCGACGCCAAGCGCGATGAAGAGCGGCAGCGTCGCGAGTACGCCCAGGCTCACCCGTCGCCACGTCGTGGAGTAGGTGCAGACGGCTGCGACATACACCGGAACGAGCGGCGTCGAAATGCACTCCTGCGTCACGAGGAACCCGCCGTGCGGTGTCATGAGCACGTTGTCCGCGGCGTACGCGGTGACGCCGGCGGCGCCGAGGATCGCCGCGGCCGCGCGGGTGATGAAGCCGGCCACTGCGAGCACGTACGCACTTTCAAGGTAAACCGGCGCGGCAGCGGTAAACACAACGAGGAACCCAGCCGTGAGGAAGATGAATCGGCGCGACGGTTGCGGACGCGCGGCGCGCTCAGAGGAGCGGGGCGCGCGATCGGAAAGGCGCATCCACGTGAAGACATATCCGGCAATCGCGAGCACGAGCACGGCGGGCCAGATGTAGAGGTGAAGCGCGTCGAACCACGCCGGCGACCCTGCCGCCTGTCCGAGCGTGCCGATTCGAAGGGTATTGAGCGCCAGTACCGATGCCACGCCGCCGGCAGCACCGGCCGCGCGTGCGCGCCATGTCACCGGGTAGGCAAGGACGGTGGCCACGCACAGCGCGAGGGCGTCCGCACCACTACACGCCAGGGTGACTTCGATGGGTAGTGTCGGCGTGCCGAACAGGCCAAACGCGAGCGCTCCCTGGGAGCGGGTGAGCGGCAGCAGCACATGTGCGGCGATCCAATTCAGACGGAGCAGCCCAAAGAGGGCGAGGCTCCATGCCACGGCCCGCAGTGCGAACTTAACGGCGTCGGTCCGAGGCTGGGCCGTGCCCGTCTGCACGCGGGATCTCCTGCACGGTGACATGGTGCGCACCGAAGGATCGGCGCAGCTCATCGATCGCGTCGAGGCACTTCAATCGTGTCGAGCACGAAAAGATGTCGATGTTCATCGTCCCCGTTTCGGGCCATGTGTGAAGGACGGCGTGCGATTCGCTCAGAATCAGGACGCAGGTGAGGCCCGTTTCCGGAAACGAATGGAAGACCTCCTGCACGACCGTCGCACCCGCCCTGCGCAGCGCCGCGCCGAAGATGGCCATCACGTCGTCGGGTGACCGATCGACGAAGTCCGTGCATCCGCTGAGGTCCACAGAGAAGAGGGCAGGCGGGACGCGGCTGTTCATTTCCGAAGAAGTCTAAGGTGTGCAGCCGTTTATGACTGTTCAATTTGGGACAGCGCGGGGTTAGAGATTGGTGTAATTTTTCGACCTTATGATGCGCATCTATTCAAGACTTCTGGTTGCCCTCGCACTCGCCGCTTCTCTTTGCGCGGGGGTGGCGTCTGCGCAAACCGCGCCGTCTCTCGGGTCGGCACATACATTTGCCATCGTTGGGGCGTCGACCGTCACCAACACAGGGACGAGCGTGGTCACAGGCGACTTGGGCCTCAGTCCCGGCACCTCGATCACCGGTTTCCCGCCCGGGCTTGTCGTTGCAGGGACGGTCCACGCCGCGGATTCCACCGCGCTTGCGGCGCAGAATTCCATCACGACCGCGTACAACAGCCTGGGTGCTCAGGCATGCACGCAGGATCTGACCGGGCAGAACCTGGGCGGACTCACTCTCACCCCAGGCGTGTATTGCTTCTCTTCCTCGGCCCAGCTGACGGGAACGTTGACGCTGAACGCGCTGGGTAATGCGAACGCGGTGTTCATTTTCAAGGTGGGGACGGCGCTGACGACGGCAAGCAATGCGCGTGTGCTCGTCATCAACAGCGGTCAGATCTGCGACGTGTTCTGGCGGATTGGCAGCTCGGCGACCCTTGGCACCAGCACAGTATTCGCCGGGAATATTCTGGCCAACACGAGCGTCACGCTGAATACCAGCGCGCAAGTGACGGGTCGCGTTTTCGCACGAACCGGCGCGGTGACGCTCGATACCAATACCGTGTCGGTCAGCAACTGCGCAGGTGTGTCAGGGCCAGGCTGCCCGTCGATCGCGCTCACACCAGCAACCCTGCCCGGCGGAACAAGACTGACGGCGTACAGCCAGACGATTACCGCGAGCGGCGGCACTGCGCCGTACACCTTTGCGCTGGCGTCCGGCACGCTGCCCACCGGCCTGTCGCTCTCGTCGACGGGGGTGCTGTCCGGCATACCCACCACCGCCGGCGTGTTCTTGTTCACCGTGCGAGGCACTGATTCGGCGGGGTGTTTCGCGGATATTACCTACACGATCACCATCGTGAGCGCCGCGCCGTGCCCGCCGATTTCGGTGTCGCCGGCCGCGCTTCCCAGCATCCTCGTCGGCGTCTCCGACGACCACTTCGAGACGATTGTGGGGAGCGGCGGCACTGCGCCATACAGTTTTTCGATCGTGTCCGGATCGCTGCCGCCGGGAGTCGCGCTCTCGGACAGCGGCTCCCTTTCCGGCACGGCCACCACGGCGGGACTCTATAGCTTCGACGTGCGCGCGACAGATGCGCTCGGATGTTTTGCGGAAATCTCGTACACGATCGCGGTCGGCGCCAATGGCCCCTGCCCGCCGGTGACGTTCTCGCCGGCGCGACTGCCTAACGGCGTGCAGGCGACTGCCTACAGCCGGACGATTACCGGCAGCGGGGGAACGGGTCCGTTCACGTTCGCGCTGACGTCCGGCGTGTTGCCGGCTGGCCTCACGCTGTCGACGACTGGTGTCCTGTCAGGGACCCCGACAGTCCCAGGGCCGTACACGTTCACCGTGACGAGATCGGACGCGAACGGGTGCCTCAGCAGTATTTCCTACACGATGATCATCGTGGCGGCCGTGCCGACACTGCCGCAGCTGTTCGCCTTCCTGCTCGCGCTTGGCCTTGCGGCGATCGGGTATGTTGGGCTGACGCGGCGGACTCGGATGCTTCGCTAGGGAGCCAGTTACCCTCCGCTACGGCGGAGGGTAATGTGAATTGGGAGATTGGTGGATTGGGAGATTGGAAGATTAAGAAGAACTAGACAGTCTGACGAGACTGTCTAGTGGACGGAAGTGAGGCGGCGCTCCGCGCGGAACGTCTCGAGGTATTCAAGGGTCGATAGCTGGTCGGCGGTATACCAGAGGTCACCGCCTTTTCCTGCAGCCAGCCGCGCGCCCTTGGCAACCGCGTACTGAACGTTCCAACCGTCGCCGCGATACACGAGCGACATTTCGTCGTCGGGCATGGCCGTGACGATCAGCAGATGGTGCCCGTCTTCGACTTGCGACACCACGATATCGTTCAGCTTCAGGTTGGTTCGATTCGCCAAGCGCAGCCTCCTCACGTCTCTGACAGTGCCTCCGGCTACGCGAGCTTGACGTTCTCGCCGCGGGGACCCTTCGCGCCGTGGCCGACGTCGAAGGTCACCGCCTGCCCCTCGCGGAGCTGGTCGAACGCGGTGCCCGTGCATGCTGACTGATGGAAGAAGTACTCCGTTCCATCGCCTGCCGCAATAAATCCAAACCCTTTGTCAGAGACGAGCCGTTTGATCGTGCCATTCATCGACATGTGCGTTCCTTGAGTGTGTGCGTTGATTCGCGACTACTACAGCTTGATCATACTGGCAAACCTGTCTGTCCGGTGCACAAAACGCGACAGCAGGTCAAATCACCTGGGTGGGCGGTACACGGGGTATTTCCTGAACCGAGGCGTTCCTGGCGCCGAGCAGCCACTTCAAGTTGTCAATCGCATCGAGGGCCCTCAATCGGTTGGAACAGCAGAAGATATCGATGTTCACCGCTCCGGAATCCCTCCACGTGTGAAGCACGGCGTGGGATTCGGTCAGGATCACGGCGCACGTCATGGCCGCGTTCCCATGAGCGTGGCAGTGCGCGTGCACAATCGTCGCACCCGCGCTCTGCAGCACCAGCGCGAAGATCTCCGACAACTCGCTCTCGGTGAGGTGAGCGACCGCCGCACAACCGCTGAAATCGGCCGAATAGAGCACCGGCGGTACTTGACCAGTCATATAGGAAGAATACGGTCGATACCGTACGGTCGCTGTTCAAAAAGGGACACCCCCTGGGGATGCTTATTCGTGCAGCACGACGCTCAAAAGGGAGTTGTTTACGGTGAGCCCGTCATCGTGGGCAATGAATCCCAGACGCTCGAACTTCTTCATGAAGAAGTTCACGTTGGCGCGTGAGATGCCCGCGAGGCTGGCGAGCTTCTGCCTGGAAATCTTCGGCAGCAGCCGTTCGGGCTCGGACTTCATGCCGTACCGGGCCAGCAGGAGGAGCGTCCGCGCGAGCCGCTTCTCGTGGTGGTTGAACATCTGGTCGAGCAGATCTTCCTCGATGCGGATGTTGGTGCCGAGCATGTGCGTGATGAACCGGTCGGCCAAATCGGGCTGCTGGTGGAGCAGCCGAAGCATCTTTTCCTTCTTCAGCACCAGCACGCGGCTCCCAACCATGGCCGTCGCGTTTCCCATTCGTACGGGTTGTCCGGCCAGACAGCCCTCGCCGAAAAACTCTCCAGGACCGAGGAGGGCGACGACAGCCTCTCTCCCGGTCTTCGAAGAGACCGACAGTTTCACGCTGCCCTTCTGGATGTACATCACGCTGCTGGAGGCATCCCCTTGCACGAAGATGGGCGCGCCGCGCGCATACGCGACCCCCTTGGGCGCGATACCCGCCGAATCGAGAAAAGCCTGCGCGTTGAACTGACGGGGGTTCTTCGAAGCCATTTTGGGCATCATGGCAGGGCGAATCGGTTCGTGCTGTTCAGAACGAGACAGTTTGCTCATTCGGGGCGATCGAGCAGCACGACGCTCAGCAGCGAGGTATTGATCTTGAGGCCGCCGTTGTATTCGATGAATCCGAGCTTCCTGAATTTGTTCATGAAGAAGTTCACACGCGATCGCGTGGTGCCGATCATCTCCGCCAGCATTTCCTGCGAGAGCTTCGGCAGCACGCCCTGCGGCTTGTCTTCCTTGCCATAGCGCGCGAGGAGCAGCAGCGTGCGCGCCAGGCGCTTTTCGCTCGAGTTGAACAGCTGATCGACGAGATCTTCCTCGATGCGGATGTTGCGCTGCAGCATGTACTCGATGAAGCGGTCGGAGAATCCCGGAGCCTCATGCAGCAGCCGAATCATCTGCTGCTTCGGTACGACGAGCACCGAGGTGGCCGCCACCGCGGTCGCCGTGCCCATCCGTATCGGTTGACCGGCCAGCGCGCCCTCTCCGATAAAGTCCCCGGGGCCCAGCACCCCGACGATGGCTTCTTTTCCCGCGTGCGACAGCACCGACAGCCTGACGGTGCCCGTGTGGATGTACATGACCGAGTCGCCCGCGTCGCCCTGCGCGAAGATCACGGCCTGCGGCGCGTATTCGGCGGCTTTCTTCGAAATGCCTGCCGAGGCGAGGAACGACAAGGCGTCGAACCTCGGTGGCGCCGGCTTCGGGGACGGTCGCTTACGGGGGCGTGGCATCGGTCTTACCGGGTGTATTTTATCGTACAACGCAATACGCGAGCCGCAAGCGAAATTTTCGTGCGTCAGTCGGCTGCCCTCCGGCCCCGGATGATGCG
>CAYHHH010000137.1:0-4606 GCA_964356125.1 uncultured Bifidobacteriaceae bacterium
GTGCCGCCGCGGATCGCCAGCGGCGCGACCGTCAACAGGAACTCCCATCGCTTGCGCGCGGCTGCGGCTTCCGCCAGCGCTTCGAGATCGACGTTATCGAAGATGTGCACGCCGAGGTACACGAGCGCGAAGTCGTGGACGGCGCCAGTTTCCCCTTCAGCATCCGACGGAGCCACGCTGGGAGGAACATCGCCGCCCAGCAGCGCGACATCGCGTTGTCTCAACCACGGGAGCATGGACGCGCTGGGTCCCGAGCGCCTGCCGGTGCGATTCTGATCGAACGGCCCAAGTGTCGCGCGGCGGGCCCATCTTCCCGTGCGGAGGAACAGCGCGTCGCCTGCAGACACTTTCACGTTCGCGAATTGCTCCCATGCTTCGATGTCGCTCGCGTAAATCGGCGTGCCCGGCTCTAAATACGGAACGCCTTTCAGGCGGGGAAGGTCGACGAGGATGCCGCGTGTGAAGATCCCGTTCTTCAAGTTGATGATCGAGTTGCGCGTGTGGCCGCTCTTCATCACCGCATCGTTGTCTGGCTTGTACCCGTTGTAGAAGACGCCGTCGTAGCTGATGTGCGCCAGCGAGTCGAGATGGGTATGGGCGACGCCGTGCGGGATGACGCCCATCCGATCGGTGCCGGTGGTGAGCATGCTGTGCTCGAACGGATCCGGGTTGTCGATCGCCTTCACCGTATCCGCATCGCGCGAGAGCGAAACGGAGAACCCTTCACGCACGAGCGCCGCGGCCTGGCGGCGCTTCGCCGGCGTAATCAGATTCAGCGCGCCGATCTGATCGTCCTTGCCCCAGCGCCCCCAGTTCGACAGCTCCGTCTTCCACCGCTCGAACTGCGCGCGCGTGGTCGTAGATTGCGTGGCAACGGTCGCCGGCAATGCAACCGCCAGGGCGAGGACGAGTAGTCGTCTCATGGCTGGTGAGTTTAGAACAGAAGATCAGAAGGTCAGAAGAATTCCCTTTGATCTTCTGATCTTTTGATCTTCTGTTAAGTTCTTACCGCGGCACTTCCGGTGCGAACCCCGGCTCGAACCCCCGCGCACGCTCCCGCCGGGCCATCGGGTCGGACTCCGAGGCGTGCGGCAGAATCCCGAGCCTCACGAGCTGCGCGCGGTACTCGTACCTGATGTTCGCCGTCTGCGCCGGCTTGTTCTCCAAATCCAGCCACACTGCCGTCACTGCGTGATCCGTGCGCTGTCCCATTCCTGTTGCCGCGTACTCATTGGAGAGTGTGCGCGCCGATGATGCATCGGCGGCGGCTTCTCCAACTGGAGCCGGTGCGGCCGACGGAGCCGCTGGCGCGACCGGACGCGCGTGTTCCTGGCGGGTCGTCACCGCCACGCGCTCTTTGAAGAACACCGCCGTGATGACGCCGAGGTTGTCGGTCTTGCCGAGCGCCTGGGCGTACGACTTCGGTTCCGTGGTGAATTCAAAGCGGCGTGCCTGGGCCTGGCTGATCTGCCAACCGCTGATCGTGACCGTTTCGTGCGGGCCGAGCACCCATTTGCGCGCGTCGGCTGCGGACGTGTGCCGCGCGTCGATGGTGTTGAGGCCGTCGACAGACAACGCGACTGCTGCGCGAACGGGGTAGGGGTTGTGAAGGCGAATCGCGTATTCCTTCCCCCTGAGAGCTTCGACGTACAGGCGGCCGTTATGGGTGTATTGCGGTTGCGGGGCGCCGTTGACGAGAATCACGATGAGGCTTGCCACAATTTGGTGCATAAATCCTCCTGTTCCTTAGAACGGGGCGGGGCGGAAATCTTGCACGAGGCGGGGGAATTCCATTAGGCTCAACGGATTATGAAAACTTTGCATGTGTCCATTCTGGCCCTCGCGCTGGTGGCGTCGGGGCTGTTTGCCGCCAACGTCCGGACCCAGGCGCCGGCCGCGCCCGTCTTCGCGCCAACCACCGGCGACTATGCGAAGGCCGACATCAAGGTGCTGACGCCCGGCGTGGTGTTCAGCTCCGGGCTGCCCGACATCGCCGCCGGGTGGAGCAAGGAGAGCGGCAAGAGCGTCGGCATCAACACCGTCGGCATGGGGACGATCGTCGCGGAGATTGGGAAGCGGCAGCCGCCACCCGATGTCATCGCGCTGCCGTTTCAGTTGATGAACTCGCTCGCGCTCGACGGTGGCGTGGTCGCGGGCACGATGGTGCCGCTTGGCAGGAACCGGATGGGCCTCGCGGTGAAAGCCGGCGCGCCGAAGCCGGACATTTCCACGCCGGAAAAATTCATCGCCGCGATGAAGGGCAAAGCCGTGATGCGCTCCAACCCCGCATCCCGGACGATGGTGGCGACGATCATCGACGATATGTTCAAGCGCCCCGAGTTCGCCGGCATCAACGCCGTGCCGAGCCTCAAAGGCGAGGGCGGCCAGGCGCTCGCGCGCGGCGAAGGGGACATGGCGATTCAGACCATCAGCCAGATTCTTCCGTACAAGGAGATCGAGCTCGTCGGTCCCGTGCCGCAGGAATTCGGTTTGTGGATCGACACGATGCTCGCCGTCTCATCGCGCTCGACGAAGCCAGAGGATGCGAAAGCGCTCATTCGGTATCTGCTTCGGCCGGAATCGAACAAGGTATGGAAGCCGCGTGGCATGGAGAGATTCGAATAAGGTTGGTGGTTGGTGGTCAATGGTTGGTGGGTGATGCTTGGTGGTAGGTGGCACAGGGCTTTAGCCCTGTCCTTGGTTGCCGCGTCCGTCTATACGCTGCACGCCCAGGGCGTGCAAACCGTCCCCGTCGAGCTCTCCACCATCGGACTCGACGGCCGCACCGGCACCCCCATCGTCGTGCTGCGCGATCCTGAATCGGGCGGCCTGCTGCCGGTGTGGATTGGTGCGATGGAGGCGCAGGCCATCGCGCTCGTGCTGCACGGCGTCATCCCGCCGCGTCCCATGACGCACGATCTCATGGCGAGCCTCATCACCGAGCTGCGCGCGGAGGTCGAAGAGGTGGTCGTCACCGATCTCCGCTTGAACACGTACTTCGGCATCGTGCGCCTTCGCGTCGCAGGCGAGCGCAAGATTCGCGAGGTCGACAGCCGGCCGAGCGACGCGCTCGCGCTGGCGCTGCGCACCGGCGCGCCCATTCGCGTCGCGCGCCACATTCTGGCGATGGCGCCGGAATTCGAATTCATCGCGCCTGAAGGTCCGAATCAGGTCGTGCAGGCGCTCGGCATGACCGTCGTCATCCCAACGGCAGGGCTGCGCAAGGAGTTCAAGCTCACCGAACAGAAAGGGGTCGTCGTAACCAGCGCGGCGGGCGCCGTTCGAGACAAAGGCGTGCGGCGCGGCGATGTCATTTCTGATGTGAACGGCCAGGCGATCGCGGATCCCGCGGCCTTCTTCGCCGCGGTGCGCGCGGTCAAGCCAAAGGGGCAGGTGCGGATCACGTACTGGCGCGAGGGTAAGACGCGGACGATTGAGGTGCCCGCGGATGTGCCGCCGGCGAGGCCGGGTCGGCGGGGAAGGGTGGCTGCGTAAACTCACATGACTGATCTCTCCAGACGTCAATTTGCCGCCCTGGCGGCGGCCGTGGCCGCAGCACCGTTTACGCAGGACGGGAGACTGTTCGCTGCGGACCCCGTCACCGCCGAGCAGGTGATCGACCGAATCAGGAAAAACATCGGCGTTGAATGGAAGCCCGATTCGGTTGACGCGATCAAAGCCGGCAGCCCGTCCACCAGGATCACGGGCATCGTGACCACCTCGATGGCAACAGTGCAGGTGTTGCGGCAAGCCGTGAAGTCGGGCAGCAACTTCGTCATCAGCGCGCAGCCGACGTTTTTCGGACGCGCCGATTCGCCGACGCCGCCGGCCCCGCGTGGAGGCGGCGCTCCCGCGCCAGACCGCGTGTTCGAGGCGAAGAATCAATTCATCCTCAAGAACAACCTCCTCGTCTATCGGCTCAGCGAGCACTGGAAGCTTCGCAGGCCCGATCCGCTTGCGCAGGGTCTGGCAGCGGCGCTCGGCTGGACGCGATATCAATCTGCCGCGGACCCGTCGCGACTCGACATCCCGCCCGTGATGCTGCGTGCGCTGGCGGCGAACGTCAGAACCGGCCTCCGCGCGCGCGGCGGTGTTCGCGTCATGGGCGAGCCGACGGTGTCTGTGCGGCGCATCGGGCTGCTTCCGGGCACGACGCCGATTCAGTCGGCGTTGAAGATGCTTCCGGAGGTCGACGTCATCATTGCCGGCGAAGTGCGCGAGTGGGAGTCTGTCGAGTACGTGCGCGACCAGGTCTTCTCCGGCTCGGGGAAGGGGCTGATTCTGGTCGGCCGCGTCGTCTCCGAAGAGCCGGGCATGGCGGTGTGCGCCGACTGGTTGAAGACGCTCGTGCCCGAAGTTCCGGTGCGGCACATTTCCGCGGGCGATCCGTACTGGAGACCGGTCTAATGACTGCAGGCGAGATCATCGATCGCATCAAGAAGAACATCGGTGTGGCGTGGCGCGACACCACGTACCGCGACACGTTCAAGTTCGGCGGGGCGGACACCGAAGTCACCGGCATCGCGACGACCGCGTTCGCTTCGTATGAGGTCGTGCAGAAGGCGAGTAAGGCAGGCTGCAACATGATCATCCCGCACGAAGTGAC
>CAYHHH010000137.1:4706-10674 GCA_964356125.1 uncultured Bifidobacteriaceae bacterium
CAGCAGGAAACGGATGGCGCGCTCGACAGTCCCGAATACGTCCTCGACGCGATGGCGCTCGGCATGACGAAAGGCTGGATCATGCTCGGCCACACGGTCTCGGAAGAGGCCGGGATGCTCGAGATGGCGGAGTGGATCAAGGGATTCGTTCCAGAAGTGCCGGTGCAGCTGATAAAAGCCGGCGAGCCGTTCTGGGCGCCGTGAGAGATTGCGTTTTCTATGTCTTCACCGCAGGGACGCAGGGACGCCGAGACAAGACTTACGAATCTTTCAGGGAACCTTATCCGACCGGGATCCAGAACGACGTCTTCACGAGAAAGATATTGGTACCCGCGGCGCGGACGGATCTGAACACGTCGCCGATCCCGACGCGGTTGCCGACCGGGTCGCGCGCATCGCGGCTCTGTTGCCACACGGCGTACATCGTGCTTCCCGGCCGCCACTCCCAGCGCAAGACGAGGTTGCTCTGGAAGGAGCGGACGTTGAAGTCGCGGTTGTTGAGTGGGAATGTCGATCCGCCCGCAGTCACAGTGCGATTGCCATCCGGCGCGATCGCGAGCGTCGTGCCTGACGCGCCATACAGGATGCGTTCGAGACTCGACGGCGCCAACAGCTCGCCGTAATCGTAATAGCGGCCCGAAGACGCGAAAGGTTCGCTGTAGACGTCGAGGTTCAGGTCCGGCCTCAGCGTGTAGCCCATGCGAAATTCGGTGCCGAACGTGCTCCGCTCGATGTACGCGAAGACGTAACGGGTTCCGTAGGTCTCCGGCCGCCCGCCGCCGAGCGTCGTCACGTATTGTTGAGAGTCGAGCAGGCGCTCGTAGGAGGGCGCGACCGACAGCTGCCAGCGCGGGCCAGGGCGAAAGGAAAAAGTGCCCGACGCGCGGCGCGTCATGCCGCCGAGCTCGTCCTGGCGCGCGAACGCATTTCCGGACCATCGCGTCTGCGATGCCGGACTGTTTCCGACCGTTGCGCTCGCACTCCACCCGCGCGGAGTCCTCATGAGCGGTCCGCCTCGCGTCAGCCGTGCGTCTTCGGTACGCATCAGGCGGCTGACGGTCACCGAAGACGACCAGAAGTTCAGCCACGTCAGGCTCATCGTGGTGCCCACGCTTCCGGTCTGGCGGTTCCATCCGCGATTCCATTCGTTCTGCTGGGAAAGACGGATCGAATACGCGCGAAATATCCGGCCCGGGCGCGTTTCGCGATACGTGACGTTCACTGACGGCTGAATGCCGTCGGCGCCATTCATCTGGCCAATCTGGTTGGCCTCGAACGCGACGGTGTCGTAAATCGACGACACGCCGAACAGCCAGTGGCGTCCGCTGATCCGGTTGAAGCTCATCGTCTGTGTGTAGCCCGAGAGCGAGGTGCGCGTCGGGTCCACCAGGCCGTAATCTTTGTCGGGGCGCTGCATGTAGTGTTCGGGAGCGCGCTGGATCGCTTCGATCGCTTTCGGTGTGCCGGTCACGTACGAGCCGAGCCCGGCCCAGGCGAATTCGTATGCGCCGTTCCCGAAGCGGAGCAGCGTATCGGCGCCGAAGGTCAGCGCGTTGCGGGAGAGAAGGTCGCCGAGCGGATCGCCCGCCGCAAAGCTGCGGTGAAGCGTGGCCGCGTGTGCGCTCACGGTGGATCCCAGGCGTCCGAATTCCTGCTGGACGCGGCCGACGGCGTAGGTCGCCGGCGGCGTGACGCGAATTCTGGAGATGGTGGGCGAGGTGAGATCCGCGACTCGCGCGAACTCGTCGCCGGTGACCGCGGCGAGCACGCCGATCGAGGTGCCCGACGCGAGGCGCCCGGTGATTTTTCCGGCCGCGAGGATCGTCGCGGTATCGGGATAATCCACGTAATCGCCCCTTGCCGGTCCGGACGGCCGTGCGCCTATCCGCCTCGAGTAAAAAAACTTCGACTGGTTCGGCGGCGTCATCACCCGTGCCCCCTCGAGGAAAAACGGCCGCCGTTCGGGGAATCGTGTGGCGAACGCCGTCAGGTTCACCTCTGCGGGGTCGGCTTCGACTTGACCGAAATCGGGATTGAACGTGGCGTCGAGCGTCAGATTGGGGCCGAGGCCCATCTTGAAGTCGGCGCCGACGCGTCCGAGCAGATTGCGTCCGTCATCGAATGGATTGTTGCGATCGCGGTTCGCGTTGATCGTTGACGAGCCGACGATGACGGGGAGCAGCTCGATTCGGTGGCTGGAGCGCACGGCGCGGATACCATGCAGCTCGCCGAAACGCGAGGCCCACGCCCGCTCCGTACGTGGGATGAGCACCCAGTACACTTCTTCTTGAAGCGTCGGCGTGAATCTTCCGACGTTGAGCCCCCAGATCTGATCCGGCCGCGAACCGTACCTGAGCTGCGAGAACGGAATCCACAACTCGGCAGTCCAGCCTCGATCGTCGATCGTCGTCTTTGCTTCCCACACCACATCGAAGCCCGGGTCGGCGCTCTCCTCGTCGTCGCGCGAATGGTAGCGGTCCATGCGCACGCCAGAGGCGCTGACGCCGAACGTGTACGCGGTGCGGCGGTCGTAATACGTGTCGAGCGAGATGAAGAAGTGCTCGGCCTGCGCGCCAAGGTTGTCACGACGCCCGAGCGGCGCCTGTATCGCTGCCGGGTTCTGGCTGAACATGCGCGCGCCCACGTACACGGCGTCGTCGTCGTAGACGAACCGCACCTCCATACGTTCGGTCGCCGGCGCGCCTTCGGCTGGCTCGCGCTGTGTGAAGTCCGTAAGGGCCGGCGCGTCTCTCCAGGCCACTTCGTCCAGCCGCCCGTCGAGGCGGATGACGTCGTTCTGGATGCGGACGGCTGTCGCCTGTTTGGGAGCCTTCCGTTCCGGGCCTGTGCTCTGGCCCAACAGCGGCGCGCGAAGGCACACGAAGAGCGCGAACAGCAGAATGGGTTGGCATCTCATGCGGTCGGGGGGCATTCTATACTCTACGCCATGCCCACACCTCTTTCGCGGCGGCAACTTCTCACGGCCACCATCTCAGGCGCGGCTGCCTTCGCCATCACAGGCCATGCGCAGGAAAAGAACTGGCAAGCGGGCACTGTGCGGCACCTGCTTCCCGGCGTCAGCCACGATCGCCTGCTCCTCAAGGCCAGCTTCGTGCGCCCGATGACCGCGCCGCCGACGCTTCGAGCGGGCACGCGGAAGGCAACCGGTGTGCGCCTCGATTCCGCCGGCGAGTTCTACTCGTTCGACCTCACAGGACTCGAGCCCGAACATACGTATCAACTCGTTCTCCAGGACGCCGCCGGCAGATCGCTCTGTGACCCGTGGCCGATTTCGACATTTCCCAGTCCGCAGGCCACGCCGAAAAGATTCCGGCTGTTCGTATACACCTGCGCGGGCGGGCATCCTGCCACCATCAACCCCGACACGAATAGTCCGTACTGGGTGTCTATTGCAAACCGGAGAAAACTGCTTCTGACCGGGTTGTCGTACAAACCCGATGCGATGATTGCCATCGGCGATCACGTCTATTGGGATCTGCGCTCCCCGGTGGGATCGGTGATGCTTGGCAACGCGCCCGAAGCGCAGAAACTGGTGGGGCAGTTCACGCGCGACATGCCGGTTCTCGGCACCGACAACGAGCGCAAGTTCAAGCTCGTCGTCACGCCGCAGATCTGCGATCTCTACGGGACAGACTTTCGATCCACGCCGGTGTTCTTCGTTCAGGACGATCACGACTATTTCGAGAACGACGAGGCCACCGAGCAGATGGTCACGTTTCCGCCCGATGACTTCATGCTGCGTCTCGCGCGCGCCACGCAACGGCTGTACTACCCCGAATTTCTGCCCGACAGCGGTCGCCCGGTTGGGTTGCCGTCGAGCGGAGGCGCGGATCGCGCGCCCGGTGTGTCGGAGTCGTTTGGCACGCTGCGCTATGGCAGGTTGCTGGAAATTCTGATGTACGACTGCCGCCGCTACATGTCGCTCACCGGCCCGGCTGGCGGATTTCTGCCCGAGACGGCGGAGGCCTGGGTGATGCGGAGAATGGCCGCGCAGGAGACGCGGCACGTCGTCAATCTCCCGTCGACGCCGGTCGGTTGGGGCGCGGGCAAATGGGGCGAGTGGTATCCGGATCTGCTCCAGTCTGACGGAACGCTCGGCGTCGCCAAGCCGAAGTATCTCTGGCAGCCGGGCTGGAACCTGCAGCACAACCGCTTGCTGCAGGCCGCATCGGCCATGCAGGGCATTCCATTATTTTTGAGCGGCGATCTGCACGCGCTCGCCGAGGGGCGCATTCTGCGTTACGGCAATCTCGATCTCCGGCGCAATCCCGTCGTGTCGGTGCTGACCGGCCCGATCAGCACGGGCCCGAAAGCGTGGCCATCCGCGTGGCGCGGCACGCCGCCTCGCACGCCCACCGGCATCGAGCTCGACGCCGGGTTGAATCCTCTCGAAAAGAATGGCTTCTCGATCATCGACTTCACCGAGGACCGCATCGACGGGCAGATGTTCAGCTGGAAGATGGATGAGCCGGAGCAGCGTCTGGAGAATCTGAAGCCATTTCACAGCTTCAGTGCCGCGCGGCTTCGGTAGCGCAGGGCTTCTTGACCGCCGTAGCCTTGGCGAAGGTGGTTAGCCCTGTCTTCCATTCTCGACTTTGTCACGTCGCAGAACTGCCGCGTGACACCAGCTCGCGTGCGATCCCGGGAGTCAGTCTGCAAAACGCGGCGGCGGCCGCGTAGTTGCTAAGCGCGGGGACCCCCATCCCCACGCCGCGTCAGGCCTTCGCCGCGTTTTTCTATGTTCGTCCGAATTCGCGTGTCTACGGGATCGCGCTGCGAGCTGGTGTCCCGCGACACTGGCGGAACGTGACAAAGCCGAGCTATCGAGCTGCGGCAACCCGACTACGAAGCGGAACCTGGAACCTGGAACCTGGAACCTACTGTATCGCTACGCCGCCGGTGCCGGGTCGACGCCTCTCCACAGGTTCACCGTGCCCAGGTGATCCTGTCCGCATGATTTCAGGTAGAGGAACAGCTGCGTGCGGTAGGCCGTGTGCCCGCCGAGCACGAGCGAGACGATGAAGGCGCCCTTGGAGATTGTATTGCCGTCGAACCCCGTCATCTCGGCGCGAAAGTCGGCATCCGACATGTCGGCCAGTAACCTCTCGTACGTGTGAGGCTGCGCGGCGATGACCGTGAGCAGCTGGTCGAGATTCCGCTTGTCCGCAGCGTTCATTTCCGCTTTCCACGCATCGCCGTCGAACGTGCCATTCTTCGCGAAGGCGATGAGCGCCGGGCCCATGACGCTCAGATATCGCAGCAGCTCGATCGCGCTTCGCTGCTTCGTGGTCGGGCGATAGTCGAGCTGCGCGATGTCGAGCTTGCCGGCGAGGTGAAGCAGAATTTGAACTTCCTTGTGCAGTGCCGCAACGAGCTCTTGCCGGGTCAGAACCATTCAATGCCTCCTGTCAGTGGTCACTTCTTAATAGGCGACAGGATACACCGCAGAGTTCGTTACTTTTCGATTACAAGAACTCAGCGTCCCAGCGTCTCTGCGGCGAGACATGGAAAACGTGCCGGTTGACACCCTGTGACGGGGGGTGTAGCGTGGTAATAGATCCATCAAACGTCGCCAGGCGTGGGGCCGCATGGATCGCACGATGTCGAGGCTCCGAGCGGAAAGGAGTCGATGTGATGTGTGATACGCCACCGAACAGGGAGTTCCGTTAGGGGCCATCCCGTTCCACGGCGCAGACTCGCGGTACGCGGCAGGCGTTGTGTGCGTTCGACCTCGACCCGATTGCCTGACGGCAAATAGTCGTGCAGACGACACATCCCGGCGAGAGGCAGGCGCACCAGGCTCCCGTTCGCGCGACCAGAAGTCCGGCCGCAGGAAGCGATGGCAGGTACCGAACCCGAGGGACCTGCAGATGACGAACACAAAGTTCTGATAAACACAAACGACCGCGAGGGGCATCGTCTTCGAAGAAGGTGCCCCTCGTTTTTT
>CAYHHH010000138.1:0-1833 GCA_964356125.1 uncultured Bifidobacteriaceae bacterium
TTGAACACGTAGTGAAATCCCGAGATCAGCGTGATCGCCGCTGACGCGTAGATGCCGAACGTGACGATCGGTGATGTGCGTTCGAGGTAATTGAAATACATGATCACCACGCACGTGAGGATATATGTAGCGGTGGCGATCTTCCCGTAGATCGACGGCTTGAACTCGCGGCGGCCGATGGCGAGGTTGATGACCGCCACGGTCAGCACGATCAGCAGGTCCCGCGTGATGATCAGGATTGTCAGCCAGACCGGCAGCTTGTTGGTTAACCCGAGGCCCGGGAGCGTCAGCACGCTCACCGTCGCGACGATCAGCAGCTTGTCCGCCATCGGGTCGAGCCACGCGCCGAGGCTGGTGCGGCGGCTGAAGGTTCGGGCGATGAGGCCGTCGAGCAGATCGGTGAGGCCGGCGACCGCAAACACGATCAGCGCCCACCCGAAATAGCCGTAAACCGTGAGAATGACGAACGCCGGCGCAAGCAATACCCGCGTGAGGGTGAGCTGATTCGCCGGCGTAAGGACGCTCATTTCGAGGTGGTGAAGAGCTGTTCGATCCGGGTGACCGTCTCGACCGCCTCGGCGCCGCTCACCGCGCGCGATAGCTGAAACGATCCGCCGTCGACGAGCGGAATGATGCCCGCCGCGACGGAGAGCGACGCGTCGGCGTAATGCAGGTTGCTGACGCCGACATCTCCCATCTTCTGTATGCGGCTCTGCCAGTCCTTCAACAGCTGCGGACGGCCGGCCGCGATGATCTTGAGCATGCGCGCCACCGCCTGCGCCAGATCGCTGCGCCGCACGTCATTGCGCGGCTGGAACGTGTGGTTCTCGTACGGCTCCATGACGCCGGCGCGCGCGGTCGCCATGATCCACTCTAACGCCCAATGGCCGCGCGCGTCGGTGATGACGATGGCCTGTGCGGGCGCGCGCTCGAGCAACGGCTGCAGCCTGAGGCCGATGAGCGACGCGAGATCGCCGCGCGTGATCGACGGATCGTCCGGGATGGCGAGATACTCGGCCGGCAGCTTGAGGTACGCCAGCCGCGCGTCGATCGCCGCGAGCCGCCGCCGCAGCTCGGCGCTCGGCTCGAGCGTGTTCGCCTCGGTGTACATCTGGTGTGCGCCGGCGAGATCGCCGCGCGCGTCGAGCATCTCGCCGATGCGAATCCGCGACGTCGCATCGGTAAGATCCATTTCGATGACGCGACGGTATCGCGCGAGCGCCTGATCCGTCTTCCCCTGCTTCGCTTCCACATCCGCGAGATCGCGCACGAGAAACGCGCTGTCGGGCGATGCGGCGATGGCCTGCTCGTACAGGCGCGCCGCTTCGTCCAGCCGGTTCGCCTGGGCGGCGCGGCGCGCGGCCGCCACGTTCTCCTGCTGCGCACGGGCGCGCAGTACTTCGACCCGGCGCGCGATGGTCTGCAGCTGCGGATCGAGCGTGACGGCCGACTCGAAGGCCGCCAACGCCTCGGGCTCGCGCGACAGCGCCAGCAGCGCCTCGCCGCGACCGACAAGCGCCGGCACGTAGCCGGCGTTCGACTGCAGCACGCGATCGAACCGCGCGGCCGCGGGCTCGAAATTCTTTCGCGCGAGATCGAGATAGCCGAGCGCCGTCTCGCTCGGATAGAACTGCGGCGATCGCTTGAGAATCGCCATGAATCCCGTTTCGGCGCGCGAGACATCGCCCGCCTGGAACCAGCGCCACGCCGCATCGTGCTCGCCAAGCAGCTCCGCCTGCCGCGCGTCGGGCTGCGCCAGAGTCGGGTAAATGTAATCGGGATAGCGCGGCGTCGTGACGACCGGAGGCGCCACCTTCGGCGCGCAGCCGGCGA
>CAYHHH010000138.1:1933-10652 GCA_964356125.1 uncultured Bifidobacteriaceae bacterium
CCTCACCGTCCACCTGCCGTTTTCACGCGATCGAGCTCGCGGCGCGGCACGTCGGCCTCGATCGCCACGCGGCCGCCGGTCGTGATGTGGCTCACCACGCGGGCATGGCGGTAGACGCGCGCGATTTTTTCGCGGTCCTCCGCGCTGTCTTCGTCGAATTCGAGCATCACGCGCCGGGTGTCCAACTCGAGCTTCTCCACAATCGCGTCGATCATGTCCTTCCGGCCGGTGTTCCTGAGCGCCGAGATACAGAGCGTCTCGGGATGCAGCCGCCGCAACCGCTCCACCTCGCCGGCCTCGATGAGGTCGCACTTATTAAAGACGTCCATCGTCGCCACATTGGCGGCCCCAACTTCTTCCAGGACGCCCCTGACCGCCTCGATGTGACTGTCGCGCTCGGGGCTGGCGACGTCGATGACGTGCAGCACCAAATCCGCCTCGGCCACCTGCTCGAGCGTCGCGCGAAACGCGGCGACCAGCGTGTGCGGAAGCCGCTCGATGAATCCGACCGTGTCCGACAAGAGGAGCCGCCGCTTGTCGGGCAGACTGACCTGGCGCACGAGCGGATCGAGCGTCACGAACAACGCGTCCGACGCTTCCGCCGACTCTTTCGTCAGCAGGTTGAACAGCGTGGTCTTGCCCGCGTTCGTGTAACCGACCAGCGCAACCAGCGGCACCGACGCCTTCTGCCGCCGCGCCCGCGAGTGGCGCCGGCGCTTCCGGATCGACTCGATCTCATCGGAGATCGCGTGGATCCGCTGACGTATACGCCGGCGGTCGGTTTCGAGTTTCGTTTCACCGGGTCCGCGGGTGCCGATGCCGCCGCCGAGCCGCGATAACGCCGTCCCCGAGCCGGCCAGCCGCGGCAGCATGTATTTCAGCTGCGCCAGCTCGACCTGCCACTTGCCCTCTCGCGTGCGCGCGCGGCGCGCGAAAATGTCGAGAATCAGCTGCGTGCGATCGATCACCTTGCGATCGAGCCGTTCCTCGATGTGCCGCAGCTGCGCCGGCGACAGCTCGCTGTCGAAGATCACGACGTCGGCCGCAAACCGCGCGCATTCGACCGCCAGCTCGTCGAGCTTGCCGCTGCCGATGTAGGTCGCAGCATCGGGCGTCGGCCGCTCCTGGATCATCGTCATGACGACGGTCGCGCCGGCGGCGTCAGCGAGGCCCGTCAGCTCCTCGATCGAACGCTCCGCATCCAGCTTTTTCGAGCGCCGAAGAGCCAAGCCGACGAGCGCAGCGCGTTCAACTGCCATCTATCTCGAAAATTCTAGCACGCGGTCCCACGGAATCGCGCCCGCCCGCACGAGCACCGGCACGTCTCCCGTCGCGTCGACGATGGTCGACGGAAGCCCCGCAGGCGTGGGGCCCGTGTCGATCAACACGTCGATGCCGCTGCCCAAGGACGCGACGACCCGGTCCGGCGTGGCCGGTGGCGGTTCCCCGGAGATATTGGCGCTGGTGGACGTGATCGCATGGCCGACACGCGCAGCGAGCGCGCGCGCCACGGCATCAGCAGGTACGCGGACAGCGATTTTGCCCGTTGAGAGATGTACGGCATCACACAGGTGACGCGACGCTGGAATGATCAGCGTGAGCGGACCGGGCCAGCCGCGCGAGGCGAGCCGTGCGGCGAGCGGCGTCAGCGTTCCGACGTGAACCGCAACCTGATCGCTGTCGCTGGCAATCAACGGGAGGGGCTGATCGGGCGCGCGCTGCTTCAACGCGAAGACCTTCGCCACCGCGGCGTCGGATCGCGGATCGACGGCAAGGCCGTAGAAGGTCTCAGTGGGAAAGGCGACGACGCCACCATTGTGCAGCGCGGCCACGGCCGGCGCGAGATCGTACGCGTCGGGCGCCGAGCGCGCGATGCGCAGATGAATCATGCCCGTGCAGCGGGTGACAATCCGTACAACTCTCCGTACTTCGACTCGAGATACTCGAGATACGGAGCCGTCGAAATGGACCGGCCGGTGATGCGCATGACGAGATCGCGCGGCTGATAACTGCGGCCGTGCTGATAGAGGGCGGTGCGCAGCCATTCGCGGAGCGTGCCGAATTCTCCGGACTGAATCCGCGATGCCCACTGTGGGTCGTCTTCCGTGTACTTTTCCCAGAGCTGCACCGAGATCAGGTTCCCGAGCGTGTAGGTGGCGAAGTACCCGAAGAGACCGATCGACCAGTGCATGTCCTGCAGAATGCCGTGCGCATCGGAGTCGGGCACGATGCCGAGGTACTCCTGGATTTTCGCATTCCAGTATGCCGGCGCATCGGCGGTGGAAATCGCCCCCGTGAGCAGCGCGATCTCGATCTCGACGCGCAGCATGACGTGCAGGTTGTAGGTCACTTCGTCCGCTTCGACGCGAATCAGCGACCGCTTCACCTGATTGATGCCCCGATGAAACTGGTCCACCGTGAGGCCGCCGAGCTGCGAGGGAAACCGCTGCTGCAGACGCGGGAAGAAGTGCTGCCAGAACGGCCGCGATCGCCCGATGACGTTCTCCCACATGCGGCTCTGCGATTCGTGCACCCCGAGCGACACGCCGCCGCCGACGAGCGTCCTCGCCCATGAGGGGCCGACACCCTGCTCGTACAGCGCATGACCCGTCTCGTGCATCGCCGCAAACAGGATTTCGAACGGGTTCCGATTGTCGAACCGCGTCGTAATCCGCACATCGTCTGAGCCGATGGGCGCCGCAAACGGGTGCGTCGACCTGTCCTGCCGGCCGCGGCTCCAGTCGAATCCGAAGGCGGTGATCACTTCTGTGGAGAACGCGGCCATCTCGCGTTCGTCATAGGAGGCCTTCAGGAACGGCGCGTGCTCGAGGGGCCGCTCCTGAATCGCGCGGACGAGCTCGACCTGCCGCGGGCGAAGCACGTCGAAGATATCCTGAATCTCCGACGTCAGAATCCCAGGCTCGTACGGATCCATCAACGCATCGTAGGGATGCGCGACCGGCTGAAAGAAGCCGGCATACTGCTGGCCGAGACGCACCACCTTCTCGAGGTGCGGCTGGAACAACGCGTAGCTCGATTGCGCGCGCGCGTCCTTCCACGCCTGATGAGCGGCCGCGGCCACGTGGGCGTGTTCTGCGACGAACTCGCCCGGGACCCGCACCGCGCGCTCGTAATCGCGCGCGGTCACTTTCACGAGCCGCGCCGGCGCCGAATCTGGCGCCAGCGATTCGACCTCGCGGGCGGCATCCTGCAGCGCGCTCCCAAGCTGCGCCGATGTGAATTTCTCGTGGGCGATACGCTGGATGGTGGCGGCCATCCCGCCGTGCGCCGCGACGCCGCCGGGCGGCATCGACACGCGCTCGTCCCATCCAATCAGGGACGCGGCGTGCCGCAAGTCGACGATTTCTTCAACGAGGGTATTCAGCCTCGCAATGGCCGTGGACGTGTCGCTCATGCGCGATACGCCGGAAGCTCGCAGCGAAGCGGCTTGTCGGCGCGGTAGCCCAGCACGTAGTCGGCCTGCATCAGTTTGTGGATTTCGCGCGTGCCTTCGTAGATGACCGCGCCTTTGGCATTGCGATAGAAACGCCCGACGGGATAGTCATCCGAGTATCCGTTGGCGCCATGGATCTGGACGGCGTCGGATGCCGCGCGCTCCGAGGCGACCGTGGAAAACCATTTCGCCAGACCGGTCTCTCTCGTATTGCGCCGCCCTTCGTTTTTCAGCCATGCCGAGCGCAGCCACAACAGTCTCGAGGCCTGATAGTCGGATTCCATCTGCGCGAGCATTTCTTTGATCAGCTGATGCTGGCCGATTTCGACGCCGAACGTCTTCCGCTCGCGCGCGTATTTCGCGCTGGCGTCGCGGCACGCCCGGATGAGGCCGGTCGCGCCGGCGGCCACCGTCAGCCGCCCCTGGTCGAGCGCAAACATCGCAATCTTGAATCCCTCGCCCGGCTCGCCGACGAGGTTCTCCTCCGGCACCTCGACGCTGTCCATCGTGAAAAAGCCCGTGTTGCCGGCGAGGATGCCCCACTTCTGCGTCAGCGTGCCGCTCGACAATCCCTTGAAGGCGCGCTCGACCACGAACGCGCTCAGGCCAGACGGATCTTTCTTCCGCTTTTTCTCCGCATCGGTCCACGCAATCACCAGGAACGTGTCCGCCACGTCGGCCAGCGAGATCCACATCTTCTCGCCGTTCAGCACGTAGCGATCGCCGCGCTTCTCGGCCGTTGTCTGGATGCCGCGGGCATCGCTGCCGGCCGACGGCTCGGTGAGGCCATAGGTCGCGATCAGCGTCCCCTGGGCCTGCGGCACGAGGTACTTCTGCTTCAGCGCTTCGGATCCCCACGTCAGCAGCGTCAGGCAGTTGAGCGCGACGTGCACCGACAGGATGACGCGCATCGACGTATCCGCGTACTCGAGCTCTTCGCACGCGACGCCGAGGCTGATGTAATCCATGCCGGCGCCGCCATATTTCGCCGGCACGCAGATGCCGAGCAGGCCGAGCTCGGCCATCTTCGGCAGCAGGCCGCGATCGAACGTGTGCTCGCGATCGAGCTGCTGAATGCGCGGCGACACCTCTCTCGCCGCCCACTCGCGCGTCGACTGCTCCACCAGACGATGCTCTTCACCGAGATCAAAATTCATTCACACAAATCCTAACAGGAGGATAGGACCTCCTGAACTCCTGTTCATTTTTTTCGGATCGTCACCGGCGCGCCTCTACCGAGGCTGAGGCGATCGCTGGCGCTGCCGGCGTTGAGCGCGATCTCGAGATGATCGGTGCTGCCGAAGAGCGCGCACACTTCCCCCGCGGCCGCATCGGCGTACGTGGCCACGACGCGGCCGATCAGATGTGCCGCGGCGGCGATCTCGATGCCGCTCGTGTGGGTGAACTTCTCGAAGAGCTTCCGATCGATGTTCGTCACCAGGTTGCCGAAGCGATCGACGCGCAGCACCTCGCCCGACAGCATGTCGTCGGCGATCTCCGGCGAGGGAATCGCGAGCTGCTGAATGTTGCCGGCCGGCCGGCCGAGCGCGGAGAGATCGACGCCTTTGGCGAGCCAGCCGGCCGCGGGCGCGAAGCGATCGCGCCCTTCGAACGTGCGGCTCACCGTCGGCCGCGCGTAGCGCCGCTCCGTCAGCTCGATGACGCGCTTCGCCGGCGCCTCTTTGAGCACCGCCGTCAGCACGCCGTTGTCTGGCGCCACGAAGCGGTAGTCGCCGGTATCTGCGGCAATGCCGCGCCGCGCCGATCCCACGCCAGGGTCGACGACGACGAGAAAGATCGTGCCAGAGGGAAAGTACTTATAGCTGGCCGCGAGCTCGAGCGTGGCCGTCATCATGTCGTGCGGAGGAATGTCGTGCGTGATGTCGACGAGCGTCACGTCGGGACAGATCCCGAGGATCACGGCCTTCATCGTGCCGGCGTAATGATCGCGGGTGCCGAAATCCGTCAGGAGCGCAATGACTGGTTTAGCCAATCGGCTTGCGGAACAAAAATTCCCGAACGTTGGTCTTCAGCAGAAACGACTCGGAGACTTGCAAGCCGTCGAACATGCGGATGATGTCGCGGTTCTGAAAGGACGTCTGCTTCTTGCCGCCCGATGAGTACGGGCGCTGCTTCACCGAGTCCTCATCGACGATCACGTATTTCGAGAAGCGCGTGTCCGCCGCGCCGACGGTGGTGAAAAAGCCCAGCAGCGTGCCGTCGGGCCGCAGCAGCTTCGTCAGCGCCACGGCCAGCGCCTGCGCCGACGGCAGGTCGAGGAAGTCGAAAAAATTCCAGCAGAGAATGCCGTCGACCGAACCCTCTTCGTGTTTGAGCCGCGTCTTGAGGTATTCGGCGAACGGGACGTCCGCGCTCTTGGGATAGCGATCGAGATCGCCGAAGAGATCTTCCAGGATGATTTTGCAGCCGAGGCGCTCGCCGAAAAACGTGACGTTCGACCCGACGACCGGCCCGAGGTCCATCAGGACCGGGGACTCGCGCGAGGTCAGCGTGCCGAGAAACTTTCGCAGCGCCTTGGTGGGAAATATCTGGCCGGCGTCTGCGAGTGCGGCGGCCGGAGCCGCCGCCTCGTTTCGTTCTTTGTCCCAGAGCAACTAGCCCACCTTTTGCGCTTGGTGGGGCTGCTGCTGTGACTGCTGTTGCGCGACGGGCTGCGGAACGGCCTGCGGCTTCGCCGGACCTGCGGCGGCCTTGCCCTTCTGCGCCATGTCCACGCTGCCGCGGAAATGCGCGCCTTCGGCGATCGCCACGCGCGGTGAGGTGATGTCACCTTCGACCGATCCGTTCTCGCGGATGTCCACTTTCTCGCTGGCGCTCACGTTGCCGATGACCTCACCCAGCACCACGACGGACTTGGCGAACAGTTCGGCTTTGATCTTGCCGTTCGGTCCGATCGTCAACACGTGATCTCGCAGCTCGATCTTCCCCTCGACCTGTCCTTCGATGGTCAGGTCTTCGCTGCCGTTCAACTCACCTTTGATGACGACGGATTTGCCGATGTTCACTACGTCCCTCGAATTCTGGCTCTTCATTGTTTGCTGCGGATCTGGACGGCCCGCCTGCTCCGCCGCTGCAGGAGCCGCCGCAGCTGCGTGGTTGGTAGGCACCGCCGGCTGCGCTGGTTGTCGCACTGCTTCGTCACGCTTCCACATTTCGTAACCTCCCCGACCGTTTCGGGATATGACAGGAGACCCCGAGCGCACGCGACCCGGGTCATGAGCGGGTACGGCCAGTATAGGTGACCGTCCCAGACGTGTCTAGCCCTTATTTTGCTGTGGGTTAGCGCCAAACAGCCGTGTGCTAACATCCGAGACAGCACATGCGCATTTACCTCGATCACAACGCGACGACTCCGGTCGATCCGGTGGCCGCCGAGGCCATGATGCGCGCCCTGAAGGATCTTTTCGGCAATCCGTCGAGTGTTCATTACTACGGACAACAGGCGAAGGCCGCACTCGACGACGCGCGGAGCGCCGTTGCCGCTCTGATCGGCGGCGAACCGTCGGAAATCGTCTTCACCAGCGGCGGCACCGAGGCTGACAACTTCGCGATTCGCGGCGTGGCTGAAGCGCTCGAAGCGACCGGGCGCAGGCACCTCATCACGTCAGGCATCGAGCACGAGGCGGTGCTCAACACATTCAAGGCGCTCGCGAAGCGCGGCTGGACGACGACGCTGCTGCCGCTCGACGCGCGCGGCCTCGTCTTCCCCGAAGCGCTGCGCGACGCGATGACCGATGATACGGCGCTCGTGTCGATCATGCACGCGAACAACGAGATCGGCACGATTCAGCCCATCGCCGAGCTCGCGGCGATCGCGCACGAGCGCGGCGCGCTCCTGCACACCGACGCCGTCCAGACGGCCGGCAAGGTGCCGGTGTCCGTGCGAAGCCTCGGCGTCGATCTGCTTTCGATCTCGGGCCACAAGTTCGGCGGTCCCAAGGGCATCGGCGCGCTCTGGGTGAAGCGCGGCGTGCGCCTGTCACTATTTCTCAGCGGCGGCAAGCAGGAGCGCAACCGGCGGGCGGGAACGGAGAACGTGCCTGGAGCGATCGGGATGGGTGTGGCGGCCCAGCGCGCGATGATGAAGATGGAGACCGACGCCGGGCGCCTGTCCGTGCTGCGCGACCGGCTGGAGAATGGCATCTTGTCGTCCGTGCCGAACACCGACGTCAACGGCGCACGCGACGCTCGTGTGCCGAACACGACGAACATCAGCTTCGAGCGGATCGAAGCCGAGTCGCTGCTGATCGCGTTGGACCTCGAAGGGGTCGCGGTGTCGACCGGATCCGCGTGCTCGTCGGGCACGCTCGAGCCGTCGCACGTGTTAAAGGCGATGGGCCTGTCGAGCCACCGCGCGCAGAACTCAATTCGCTTCAGCCTCGGCGCATCCAATACCGAAGAACAGATTGACCACGTAATAAAGATACTGCCGCGGATAGTCACGAAGTTGCGCAGCCTATCCGCTGTTGGTAGCCGATGACCCACCAACCACCCACCACCAACCACCGACCATGAAAGTTGTTATAGCGATGTCCGGTGGTGTTGATTCGTCGGTGGCCGCCGCCCTTCTCGCCGAAGCGGGTCACGAGGTTATTGGTCTGTCGATGCAGCTCTACGACCAGCGCGACGGGGAGTCGGGCTACGGCAGCTGCTGCAGCATCGACGACCTGCACGACGCCGGCCGAGTGGCCAGGCGCCTCAACATCCCCCACTACATCGTGAATTTCGAGCGCGAATTCCAGCGGACGGTCGTGGCGAACTTCGTCAGCGAGTACGTCGCGGGGCGCACGCCGATTCCGTGCTCGCATTGCAACAGCGACCTCAAGTTCGCGACGCTGCTCGATCGCTCGATGGCCTACGGCGCGGAAGTGGTGGCGACGGGACACTACGCGCGCATCGGCATCGACGCGGAGACCGGCCGCCACGTGCTGCGCCGCGGCCTCGACGCGGCAAAGGATCAGTCGTATTTCCTGTTCTCGCTGACACAGGATCAGCTCTCGCGCGCCAGCTTCCCTGTCGGCGATCTGTCGAAGGACGCCGTGCGCGACGTCGCGCGGCGCCTCGGATTGCCGGTGGCCGAGAAGCCTGACAGCCAGGAAATCTGCTTCGTCCCCGATGGCGATTACGCCGCGTTCATCGAGCGCAAGACCGGCGATCTCGACAGCGGCGGGTCCATCGTCAGTCAGTCCGGCGACGTGCTCGGCAGCCACGGCGGCGTGCACCGCTTCACGATCGGCCAGCGCA
>CAYHHH010000139.1:0-3849 GCA_964356125.1 uncultured Bifidobacteriaceae bacterium
CCAGATGGCGTGCCCCGTGAACCGCATCGGCGAGGTGGATCTGTTCCTCACGACGCACCATGGGTCAGGGCAGTCGAACGCTCCGGTGCTGGTGCACGCCTTGAAATCGCGCGTGGCCATCATGAACAACGGCGCGCGCAAGGGTGGCGACCTTCCGGTTCTGCAGACCGTGAAGAGCGCTCCCGGCCTCGAAGATTTGTGGATGCTGCACTATGCGGTCGTGGCGGGTGCCGAAGGCAACGTCGAAGAGCCTCGTATCGCGAATCTCGGTGATGTCGCCGACCCGGCGGTGAAGGACACGGGCTTCGGCATCAACGTCACCGTGCAGCCGAATGGTTCGTTCACGGTCGTGAACGAGCGGAACAATCTGACAAAGACGTATCCAGCCAGGCGGTAAGGTCGAAGCGCGGCGTCAGTGGATGCCGTTCTTGCCACATCCGAGGCTCGTCCAGTACTCGGAATCTGCCATCGCCGACGAACCCGGCCCCCATCTGCGCGAATCCGTTGTGCAGCGGGCCGTGGCGAAGGCTGTTCGCGAGGCCGGGCTCACCAAGCGGGCCAGTGCCCACAGCCTGCGGCATTCGTTCGCCACCCATCTGCTTGAAGACGGCTATGACATCCGGACGGTGCAGACACTACTCGGTCATTCGGACGTGAGCACGACGATGATTTACACACACGTCCTGCAGCGAGGGGCGCTTGGAGTGAGAAGTCCCTTCGATCGTCTTTGAGCGAGGCGTGACGTCTGGCCGACTGGCGTTTATGGTGGGTATCTTGGTCCGCTCTGCAGCCCATCTCGTTTGATCCCGCCTCGGGGGATCGCCGGAACTACTTTGATGATGTGGGTTTCCACGACGCGTCTCGCTACGGCTACGGCGCGTTATGCGACGGGGCTCACGGCCTATTTCTCCAGGCCGATGAGTGGGTTGGTATGTTCGACCGACCGCGCTCGCAGTCTATCCATCCCGCGCGGTCGGTCCCACAGCGGCCGTAGTTCCTTTCCTCCAGAGGATATGCTTGAATACGGCGGTCAAAGAACACGTCGGAAGTGGACTGTCGACCGCAACAGCCTAATCCGGAGAGAACCCGTTCCGGTGAGCGGTCCATTTACTAGTTAGGCGGACGGAAGAAGACGCGGCCGAGTTGCTCAAGTCCAGCGCCAGGAGTAGGCTGTTGATATGACGACGGCGGCCGAAATTTCAGGCGCAGTGCGGCGCCTGCCCAAGCGCGAGTTGAAGAAGTTTCGCCAGTGGTTCGTCGCGTACGATGCGGCGGCGTGGGATCGGCAGTTTGAACAGGATGTCGCGTCGGGGCGGCTCGATCGACTCGCGCGAGAAGCCCTCAGAGATTTGCGCGCTGGTCGGTGCACGGACCTGTGAAGCATCGGGCGAGCCCCCGGTTCTGGCGGTGCTACCGCGGGCTGCCCAAGGACGTCCAATCACTGGCCGACAAGAGCTACGCACTCTTGAAGGCGAACTCCAGCCATCCATCGCTGCATTTCAAGAAGGTGGGCCAATTCTGGTCCACGCGTGTCGGCTTACACTACCGAGCGCTTGCGGTCGAGTCCGACGAGGATCGCGCGTGGTTCTGGATCGGATCGCACGCGGAGTACGACAAGCTCCTGGGCAAGAAGCCGGCTAACCGGCGCATGCAGCCGACGCGCGTTCAACGGCGGGAGAAGAAACCGAAGGGTCGTGCGCGCGGCTGATGCGCCGATCGTTAGGCGGACCAACACACGAACACACAGTCTAAGGTTCGATGATCGGGGCTCGTTCGCAGCGAGCGCCCCAAAGGGCGCGAATGATCACTTCGTGTTCGTCGAAGGTGTAGTAGAGGTGGCAAGCGATCTTACGGAGGTAGAGGCGTCGCACGTCCGGAACGTCGGCGTAAATGTACGGAGTGCCCGCGCCCGGCAAGATCGCCAACACGTGGACGGCATCTTCGAGCTCGGCGGCAAGGATTTCTGCGTAGGTTCTGTTCTCACGCCACCACGTCTCCTCGCGTCTGACGTGTTCCTGGGCGGTAGCTGTGAAACGGACGCGGCGTGGCGTCACCGCGAGCGGAGTTCCTTGAGGATGTCCTCCGCATCCACAAGGCGCCCAGCGGCCACATCCACATTGGAGTCGCGGAGGGCTTTGTGGAGCGCGGCACGGTCGGCTTCATCAAGCCAATCACCAGGGTCAAGAGGCAGCAGATCCAATTCGGTGCCGTCTGGTAGGTCGGTTGGCTCGTTGACCACTAACCGGCCCGCCTTGACTCGACCTTTGATCGTCATGCCGAAGAGCGTATCACCCGGAAGGGCCGCCCAACAAGGCGCTGGAGCCGTCGCGGCCACTGCTCGTGTTAACGTGTCGCTGAGCCGCGCGGCTCAGCGCTGGCCGTTGACCGCTGAACGACCAACGTAGTGAGCGGTGCGAAAGAGCTCGTCGTCAAGCCCGGCGACACGATTCCGTTGAAGGGGGTCGACGTGAAGGTGCTCGCATCGAACCGGCAGCTGATCGACGCGCCGCTGCAGCGCGGCGCCTTACCCAATGCGTTGTGCGAGGGGGTCGTGCCGAGGCGTGCCGAGACGCAGGATCTGGAGTTCCAGATGGCGTGCCCCGTGAACCGCATCGGCGAGGTGGATCTGTTCCTCACGACGCACCACGGCGCTGCGTCGTCCAATGCGCCGGTGCTGGTGCACGCCTTGAAGTCGCGCGTCGCCATCATGAACAACGGCGCGCGCAAGGGGGGCGACCTTCCGGTTCTGCAAACCGTGGCACCGAAGGGAACGTCGAAGAGCCGCGTATCGCCAACCTCGGCGACGTCGCCGATCCTGCAGTGAAGGACACGGGGTTCGGCATCAACGTCACCGTGCAGCCGAACGGTTCGTTCACCGTGGTGAACGAGCGAAACAATCTGACAAAGACGTACAACCCATGTCGGTGAGGCCGCGCATGAAAACGATGATCGCCGTTCGATCGGCTCTGCTCGCGTCGGTCCTGCTGCCATCGCTCGTCGTTGCCCAGACGACGCCAGCGAGTCAGCCGTCACGCGCGGAGGTGATTGCCGCGGCCAGAGACGTGATGCAGAAGGCGGCGTACTGCACCTTCATCACGATCGGAGAGGACGGCCAGCCGCAGGCGCGCGTCGTCGATCCGACCTTGCCAGACCCCAACCTCACTGTCTGGATTGGGACGAATCCGCTGACGCGCAAGGTGAAGGACATCCAACGCGATCCCAGGGTTACGTTGCTCTATTTCCACGCCGCGTCGGCCAGTTACGTCACCGTGATGGGCCGCGCCGCGCTCGTGACCGACGCCGGCGAGAAAGAGCGCCGCTGGAAAACGAGCTGGGCGCCTTTTTACCCGAACGGCTTCCGCGGCGGCGATTTCACGCTGATCCGCGTGACGCCAGCACGCCTGGAGATCTCGAGCCCCTCACGAAAAATGATCAACGACCCGAAGACCTGGTTGCCCGTGGTGATCGATCTGCCCTGATCGCGGTCCGGACACTACCGAAAGATGCGCGACTGAAGTCGCGCCCTACCGAGGGACCCTACCGATGTTGTGATGGCAGGTCTTTCAATCTACCAATCTTCCAATCTCCCAATCTGGCAATTCTATTGCCCCCGTCCCCCACGCCCCCGAGCCGGCGGATTCGCATCCATCTCCTGCACGTCGAGGACACCCTTCTGCGCCGCGATGCCGAGGATCATGAACTCGAGATCGGTTGTGCCGGTGTTGCGAAATGCGTGGGGATCGTTCAGCTGTAACGGCACAGCGTCACCCTTGCGGAGCGCCGTGGTTTCGCCGGCGACTGTCACTTCGCCTTCGCCGTTGATCACGTAGTACACCTCTTCGACGCCCG
>CAYHHH010000139.1:3949-10475 GCA_964356125.1 uncultured Bifidobacteriaceae bacterium
GCGACTGTCACTTCGCCTTCGCCGTTGATCACGTAGTACACCTCTTCGACGCCCGCGTGCCGATGCAGACCTTCCGACGCGCCCGGCGGCAGTACGAGATGATCCACGTACGACCAGTTGGTCAGGAACACGCTGGGATCGAGCGCGCGGCGATACATCGCCGTGCCCTGGCCTCCGCGAAACCGTTCCGCCGGGCGCAGCAGGCTCTTCTCGAGGCGCATGGTCATAAACACGGGCTTCTCGTCCTTCGGCGCGCCCACGCGCGCGTCGTTCAAATCGAACGCGTCGTATTTGCCCTTCACCGCCGACACGTTGATGTTCATGAACTCGACGGGCGTGTGTCCGGGGTTGTAGATTGCGTGCGAATGTCCCATCCGCACCGGCGCTCCCGCGATGCCCTTCAGCACCGACGTGCGGCCGTCGACCGTGAACTCCGCTTCGCCGTCGAAGATGACGAACATCTCTTCGGTGGTGTTATGGAAGTGGTGGCCGACGCCGCCGCCCGGCGTGATCTGGCAGCGATGAAGGAAATAGAGATTCGTCTGCAGCGCGCTGCCGGGCAAGAGCGTCATGCAGTTCATGTCGCCGACGCTGCCGTGCGACCGGCCCGCGCGATACCGGCTGGGGTCGTGATGGCCGACGCGCTCGGCAAGGGGGGCGCGCTGCGCATGCGAATCCTGCCCCGAGAGCGCGAGCGTAAGGAGCACGATCATCAGGAACGACAGCGGTCGGACGGCTCTCATGTGTCCTCCTAGCGGCGGAAAGCTACCGCGATAATTTGGCGAGGTTCAGGTTTTCCACGACCTCCACGGTCGAGCGCGATTTGTTGAGCGTGTAGAAGTGCAGTCCCGGCGCGCCCTCGCGCAGCAGCTCTTCGCACTGGCGCGTCGCGTACTCGATGCCGAACTGCGCGACCGCTTCGTCGTTGTCGCCGCGCGTGTCGAGCTCGGACACGAACGGCTGCGGCAGATCGGCCCCGCACAACGCGACGATCCGCTTGATCTGCGCCGCGCTCTGAATCGGCATGATGCCCGGCACGAGCGGGACGGTGACGCCGACCGACGCCAGGTAGTCCCTGAGCTCGAAGTAGTCGCGGTTGCTGAAGAACAGCTGCGTGATGACGAAGTCGGCGCCCTGCTCGACCTTGTGCTTCAGGTGCCGCCAGTCGGCGTACTTGCCATCGGCCTGGGCAATGTGCCCTTCGGGAAATCCCGCCACGCCAATCGAGAAGCCGCCCATCTCCTTGATGAAGCGGACGAGCTCGTACGAGTACTCGAAGCCGCCCTCGGTTTTCTGAAAGTCGCCGGTGCCGTCTGGCGGATCGCCGCGGAGCGCCAGGATGTTCGTGATGCCGAGGGCCCGCGCCTGTTCCAGCACGCTCGCCGACTCCTCGCGCGTGGCGTTGACGCACGTCATGTGCGCCATCGCGGTCAGCCCCTGCTCGCGCTGGATGCGGTCGACGATCGCGAGGGTCTTCTGGCGTGTGCTGCCGCCGGCCCCATAGGTGACTGAACAGAAGTCGGGGTTCAGCCGGCCGAGCGCGGGGATGGTCTTCTCGAGGAGCGTCCGCTCGCCTTCCGGGGTCTTCGTCGGAAAAAACTCGAAGGAAATCACCGGCCGCGGCGCCCGGCGGGCGTCGGCAAAGATGTCGCGTATGAAACGCATGTGCAGATATCCTATCGCAATGAGGATCGCCGCGTGCCTGCTCGCCGCCTTCTGCGCCGCCGCCGCGACCGGGTTCGCGCAGGAGCCCATCGCGTGGTCGGTCGAGCGGAAACTGACGAAGGGTGATTTCAGAGGGCGCGTGCCCGCAGCGGCGCCGAATGCGTCGATGAGCGCGGTCAGCATCGACGCCACGTGGGAGTGCGCGGCCGGCGCGCTGGTGTCGTCCGCCCGCGCGACCTTCGATCCCTCGCGGTCGTGGTGGCGGAATGCGCAGGGCAGCGTGTGGGGCAGCGCCGGCGAGCGGATGAGCAGCAGTCAGGCGCAGCAAGCCGCGCGACGCAACGCGCTGCAGCACGACAGCCAGCTGCTCGAGCACGAGCAGATTCACTTCGACATCGCCGAGGTGACGGTGAGAAAGATCAGGACGGGGTTTGCCGGCTTCAAGAGTGCGTGCGCTGAGGCGGGCGGCACCGATCCGATTCAGCAGATGGTCGCGCAAGCCGATCGCGAATTAAACGAAGAGCAGCAGCGCTACGACCGCGAGACCGCCCACGGCACCAACGAGCGCGCCCAGGAACAGTGGAAGCGGCGGATACGGGCGTTCCTGAATTGACGCATAAACCGCCGCCCTTGACCCACGGTCGTCGTTGGGCACACAGTAGGCACGTCTTTTCTGGACTCAGCGGTCATCACAGGAGGAATGCGATGCGCAGCATCCAAACGGCAGTGGCATCTTTCGTCGTCGGGGTAGCGCTCGTTCTTACCGGCGGCGTCACCCAGGGACAGATCAAGCCGAAGCGGATCAATCGTGCAGTGGAGCTGCTGTCGCAGGACCAGCCGATCTATTACACCGGCTCGCATTCCGGGACAGCGGGCACCTTCGAGCAGGGCAAAGCGGATGCCCAGACCTACGCGGACTACCTCAGCTACGACATGGAGCACGCGCCGTTCGACGTCAGGGGTCTCTCCGAATATATGAAAGGTCTGGCGGCCGGCGGTCCGACGAGGAGCGGCCATCGCACGCCGCCGGTCATCGTCAACGTGCCGGTCAATGGCACCGATGAAACCACGGTTCGCGCGAATGCCTGGATGTTTCAACAGGTGCTCGCGACCGGCGTGCACGGCATTCTGCTGTGCCACGCCGATACACCCGGCGCGGTCAGGGCATTCGTGGAGGCGGTGAGGTTGCCCATTCACAAGCAAGGCATTGGCGCGAACCTCAGCGAGGGACGTCGGGGGGCCCATGGTTCGCCAACGGCCGCGCAGATTTGGGGAATCACAGCCGATGAGTACATCCAGAAGGCCGACGCCTGGCCGCTCAATCCCAACGGTGAGCTGTTGCTGGGACTGAAGCTGGAAGACAAATACGCGGCGGCCAACGCGGATGCCAACCTCAAGATTCCGGGAATCGCGTTCGCCGAGTGGGGACCGGGCGATATGTCCCTGTCGCTTGGCATCCCGGGCAGCGGCGCGCAGGCGGCGCCCGAGATGCGCGTCGTGCGTAACAAGATCTTTGCGGCGACCAAGGCCAACAAAGTGTTTTTTCTGGAAGGGATGAGTCCGCAGAATATCATCGCTGCGATCAAAGAAGGCGTCAGAGTCGGTCCCGCGAATCAGGAGGCTGCCGAGATCGGGCGTAAGTTTACGATGCGGCAGATGCCCTGGTAGCCCGATACGGCCGAGTTCGGTTGGGGCTCCTGCGGGGCGAATTCCCGCGGGAGCTCCGTGATTGATTGTGCCGCGCTATCGTTTCAGCGAATTTCTCCTGTCGCCTCGGCGCCGCGTGCTCCTCCGCAGCGGACGCGAGCAGCCGCTCATCCCCCGTTATTTCGATCTCCTCGTGTTCCTCATCGAACGGCGCAGCGAAGCGGTGCATCGCCGCGACATCTTCGATCGTGTCTGGACCGATGTCATCGTCTCCGACAGCGCGCTCAGCCAGGCCATCCGGACGATCCGCAGGATGCTCGGTGACGACCCGCGCGAGCCGCGCTTCGTGCGCACCGTGTCTCGCCATGGATATCAGTTCGTCTTCGCGGATGTCGTCGAAGAAGACGATGAGGGCGAGTGGCGGGGCGCGGACGCAGCGGTGCCGGCTCATGGGCCACAACCATCAGAAGCTGTCCTCGATCCATACGAGCCTCTGCTGCAGCGCGTCACCCGCCTCGCCGCGAACGCGAGCGAGGAGGAAGAGCAGCGCGAAGCGGCGGAGCTGCTGCACACGCTCGGCACGGCCGGGGCGCTTCAGCGTCTTGGCGCTCGCCCTCGCCACGCGTTTGCGCGAGCACTGTTGCGCGATACGCGATGGGACGTCATCGAAGCGGGGCCGGTGCCGATTGTCGGAGCGCCCGCAGCTCTTGCAACGGCGCGCGAACTGGTCACGCTGAGGCTGCGTCGAGCGGCAGCGCTCGCCGCGGCACGATGGGCGGGCGCGTCGCTTGGCGGGGGCCTCGCGGGGCTGCTCGGAGGCGCGGTGGGTGCACTCATCCTCATGGCCGCGCCAGGCAGCGTCGCGTCGCTTGGCGTTGTGCCGGTGCTGGCCGTCATCGGCGCATGCTGCGGTGCGGCTGGGGGCGCCGGAGTTGGCGCAGGCCTGTCGGTGGCCGAGTCGATTGCGCGATCGCGCCGCGCCCTCGCGCTGATCTGTGGCGCAGCTATGGGTGGCGCCATTGCCGGCTATTCCGCGCAGTGGCTCGGGCGGTGGAGCCTCGCGGCGCTCGTCGGAGTGAAGGTCGGCATCGGTGGCGGCCTCGAAGGCCTTGCGATCGGAGGCGCAGCCGGACTCGGGTACAGCCTCTCAACGTCGCAGTTCGAAGGCGGGCTCGCCGCACCACGCGGTCGTCAACGGCTGCTTGTAACCGTCGCCACCGCCGTAGCGTGCGGGCTGTCAGCGCTGGCGCTCGCTCTGGCGAACCGGCCTTTGGTTGGGGGCACGATCCATTTCATTGCTGATGCCTCCGTGGGTTCGCAAGCGAGCTTGACCGCGCTTGGGCGATTCCTCGGCGAATCAGACTTTGGTCCGTTGACCGCAGCGATCATCGCGACGGGTGAAGGCGCGCTGTTCGGCCTCGGCCTGGCCCTCGGACTGACCCACCGCCCCTGGAACTCACGCACATCTCACGCATCGCTCACCAATCGCTGAAGACTCGCGCGGGCCGACCACCGATGATCCGCGTGGAGGACATCGATGGAAACGCTCACGCCCTTGGCGCGCCGAAGCGCGATAGCGCGAAGGCGGCCAGCCTGCCGTCACGCCACCAGCATTCATCTCAGGACCACACAACCCACAGAGTTCATCGATCTGACGGACCGGCTCCAGCGGCTTGTCGCGGGCTCGGGCCTTCGCTTCGACATTCTGAACGTGCAGACGCTTCACACGACCACGGCGGTTGTCGTCAACGAACACGAACCGCTGCTGCTGGCCGACTTCCAGTCCTTCCTCGAGGCGACTGCGCCCAACGATGGCCGATACCAGCACGACGACACGACGACGCGTACGGTGAACCTGGCCGACGCGGAGCGGCCGAACGGTCATGCGCACTGTCGCGCCCTGCTGTTGCCGCTGTCGGCCTGTCTGAACGTGACGGGTGGCCGGCTTCTGCTCGGGCGCTGGCAGCGCGTGTTCTTCGTCGAGCTGGACGGCCCGCGCGAGCGCGACGTGTCGGTGCTCATTTTCGGGGAGTCCCGACGATGAAGGTGAAGATGATCCTGCCGGCGCTTGCGGAAGCGACGGGGCCTCACTGGCGCCCGATCAAGTACTCGTTGTTCCCGCCGCTCGGTCTTGCAACGCTGGCCGCGTATCTGGGTGATGACTGCGACGTGGAGATTCAGGATGAGCACGTCGAGCCGCTCGACCTGAACGACGCGCCCGACCTCGTGGTGATTCAGGTGTACATCACGTCCGCGAATCGCGCGTATCGCATTGCGGACTATTACCGGAGTCGCGGTGCCCACGTCGCGCTTGGCGGATTGCATGTGACATCGCTGCCGGACGAAGCGGCCTCGCACGCCGACACGATCTTTCTCGGCCCCGGCGAAGACATATGGCCGCAGTTTCTGAACGACTTCAAGCAAGGATGCGCGAAGCGGGTGTACCAGTCGACGCTGCGGACGCTGGCCGGAGTGCCGCCGATCCGGCGCGATCTCATCAAGCGGAAGCTGTACCTCGTCCCCAACTCGATCGTCGTCTCGCGCGGGTGTCCGCACGTGTGCGACTTCTGCTACAAGGAGGCGTTCTTCGAGGGCGGTCGCTCGTTTTACACCCAGACCGTCGATGCGGCGCTGGCCGAGATCGAGCGCCTGCCGGGCCGCCATCTGTACTTTCTCGATGATCACCTGTTCGGCGACCGGCGCTTCGCCACGGCGCTCTTCGACGGCATGCGCGGCATGGGCCGGCTCTGGCAGGCCGCGGGAACCGTGAATGCGGTGCTCGCGCCCGATCTGCTCGAGCGCGCGGTGGCGGCGGGACTCCGCAGCCTGTTCGTCGGCTTCGAGACGCTGAACCCGGCGAACCTGGCGGAGCAGCGGAAGTACCAGAACATGCGCCGCGATTACGCGGCCGCCATTCAGCGCCTGCACGATCTCGGCGTGATGATCAACGGCAGCTTCGTGTTCGGCATGGACGGCGACAACGGCTCCGTGTTCGAGCGCACCGTCGAGTGGGCGATCGAACACGGCATCGAGACGGCCACGTTCCACATCCTGACGCCGTACCCGGGCACGGCGCTCCACCGTCGCATGTCGGAGCAGGGCCGTCTCACCGTTCGGGACTGGGATCTCTACGATACGCGACACACGGTTTTCCGTCCCGCGCGCATGACGGCCGCGGAGCTCGAGTACGGGTACCAGTGGGCGTATCGAGAGT
>CAYHHH010000140.1:0-2418 GCA_964356125.1 uncultured Bifidobacteriaceae bacterium
TCGTCGATTTGTTCAGCGTGGCGGTGCCGCTCACGTGCAGCAGCTCCGTTGAACCGACCTTCGGAACCGTCAGCGCGACGGCCATGTCCGCCGAGCCGTTCAGCGTCGTGCCGGCCAGCTCCTTGCGGTCTGTGAACAGCGTGCCCGGCAGTTCTTCGAATGGGCCGCTGAACTTCGCCTGAATTTCTCGAGCCGCCATCTGGAAGTCGACCGTCGCCGACGGGAACCGAGCGCCCGCAAGCGTCGAGTTGACGAGCGACGCCTGCGTGCTCAGCGCCAGCTCGTCGGTTGTCCGCCCGCTGCCGGTGAAGGTAAACGCACCGTTGAGCGACCCGTTGAAGCGGTCGTCGTCCAGCCACGTCACGTCGAGCGGCGCCGCGAACCGCCGCGGGTTCAGCCACTCGACGTTGCCGTTCGCCGAGTAGCTCAACTGGCGGTTCTGCGACTGCATGGCGAGCACCATGCCCGGCACAAACCGCGCCCCCTCGACCATCGAATCGTCAAGCGTGCCTCCGGCGGTCCAGTCGCGCCCCGCCACCTCGAACGTGTAGGTGCCCGCCGCCGCGGTCTCGAGCTTCGGCATGTTGAGTCGATCGGGCAGCCGCCGCATGTCGAGATTGCGGAACGTCCCAGCCAGCTCATACGACAGCGGGCGCGACGGCGTGGAGAAACGGAACGTCGCGCGCGTCGTAGCGTTCGCGCCGTACGCGGCCCCGCCGGCGTCAAATCGCAGCACAGCCTGCCCTGCCTGCACTTCATACACGCCTTGCGCGCGCACGTTAGCCGCCTGATATCCGAGCCCCTCGACGTGTGGGCCCGCAAATTTAAAATCGATCTCGGCCGGGCTGAACGTCCACGTGAAATCGGCTCGCCCCGTGACGCGCGTTTTCCACTCGGCGCGATTGAGAATCGGCGCCATGTCGACGTTGCTGACCTCGAGGCGCCCTCCAAGGCTCTTCGAGCCGGCGCCGAAGTGCCCGACGAGCGGTCCGCGCGCGGTGCCCGCCGAGGAGACGACGTTCACGTCCATGTTCAGCGCGTCGAGCGTGCCTTTTGCCGTCAGATCGACAGCGGGTTCGAGTTCAATCGTCGCGAGCGGCTTGAAGTAGCGGCCGATCTCCGGCAGTGACAGGCGCTCGGCGTCGAGCGTAATGTCGAGCAGTTTCTCCTGCGGCCCGCTGTAGGTGATGGCCGTCACCAGCTTCGAGCGATCGGTTTCGATCGCGAGATCGCGTGCGCGAATCGATCCGCGATCGAACCGCAGATCGCCCGCGAGGCGGCGGACGGTCGTCTCGGAGGCGACCGCGGAGAACTGTCCGATCGAAATCGCGATCCCCGGCTTCTCGTAGGCAAAGCGGAACCGGGTGTTGAGGCGCGTGAGATCTTCGACGAGCCGGCCGCGATCGTTCACGATGACGTGGCCGTTGTTGATTCCAATCGACTCCATCGTGATTGGCGGCGCCCCGCGGCCGCCGGTGTTGCGCCGCGTCTTCACGAACCGGTTGAAATTCCAGCCCGCGTTGTCGCGCGTCAGTAGAATCGTCGGGTTGTCGAACGTCATCGATTCGAAGATCAGCCCGTCGGAGATCATCGTGACCACGCTGTAATCGACCGTCAGCCGGTCCATCGCGACGGCGGTCTGCCCTTCGTGACGCAGCGCCACCCCCTCGAGCGTGATGCCGGTAAAGACGTTGCCACTGAGGCGCGTGATGGTGAGCTCGCCGTTCAGATACTGCGCGGCCTGGGAGACCACTTTCTGGCGCAGCCAGTTCTTGAACCAGCTCGTCTGCGTCACCGCGACGCCGGCGCCAAGCAACACGACGAGCGACAGCACGGCAATCGCGACGTAGCGCGAGAGCCTGCGCAGCGACCGCATGGCGGGGCCGCCCACGCCTAGAACGCCTGGCCGATGCTGACGTGTACCCGCCATTTCCGCGTCTCCGGATTCCCTTCGAGGACGAGTCCGTCGATGGAGTTGAGTTGAACGCCAAGATCGACGCGCAGCGGTCCGATGGGCGTATCGTAGCGAATACCAGGGCCCACGGCCCAGCGCAGCGTGTTCACCTGCACCTCCCATGGACCCGCCCACACGTTGCCGCCGTCGACGAACAGCACGCCGCCGAGCTTGCCGCGAATGCCGAACCGCGCCTCCGTCGACACTTCCATCATCGTCCGCCCGCCTATGGGCTGTCCCGTCGGCGTCAGCGGACTCACCTGGTAACGGCCCCATCCGCGGACGCTGCCCGAGCCGCCGACGAAGTACCGCTTGTGGAACGGAATCAGCGCGGCGCTCGGCCCGGCCAGCGTGCCCGAGCGCGCCCGACTCGCCCAGACGAACCGCGTGCCGAAGGGCACATACCCGCGCACTTCGCCGGAGAACTCGGTGTAATCAAAGGTGCCGCGCAGAACCCGTGAGGC
>CAYHHH010000140.1:2518-10445 GCA_964356125.1 uncultured Bifidobacteriaceae bacterium
CCCCTGCTCGAGCGACGATGCCTTGGCCTCGACCTCGCCGGTGCGCGCGCCGCCGCCGAAATTCACGTGCCGCCAGGTGATGCGTCCGCGCGCTCTTTCCTCGGAGCCATATCCGGCCGCGATCTGCAGCCTCCGATGCTTGCCTTCGGTGACCGTGACGACGATCGGCACTTGCGGCGCGCGATCTTCCGGAAGCCGCGGCGCCACGTTGACGAACTGAAAGAGCTCGAGGCTGTAGATCCGACGCTGCGTCTCCGTGATGCGACTCAGCTGGTACGGATCCCCCTCGCGGAACGCGAGCTCGCGGCGGATGACGTCTTCGTCGACCGATACGTCGCCTTCGACGGTGATGGCGCCGAAGACCGCCTGAGGCCCGGCGTCTGCCGCGACCGTCAACCGCACGCGCGTGTCGCTCGAGCCGGGACGTTCGACGACGCGCACGCTGCCGTATGGAAAGCCGTGGTCGCGCAGCTCGGCCACGGACATGTCGTGCGACGCGAGGATGAACCGCTGGTCGCGAGGCGTGCCCGCCGCGATCGGAAGCCGCGCCTTCAGCCGCTCGACATGCTCGGCCGGTACGCCGTCGAACCCGTCGAGGATGACCTCCTCCACGATCGTGGGCTCGCCTTCGTTGATCTCAACCGTGATTGCGACTTTGTCGTTCGCGTCGTTCAGCTCGACGTCGACGCCGACGACTTTCGCCCGCGGATATCCGCGATCGGCATAAAACGCCTCGATGCGCTTCACGTCGCGATCGAACTCGGGGCGATCGAAAAAGCGCTTGCGCGACCACGGCAGGAAGCCGTTCTCGCGCGTCGCGAGAATCGCTTTCAGCTCGCCGGCCGGCACCGCGCTCGCGCCGCTGAACGCGATCGACGTCACCTGCACGTCACCGGTCTCGCGGCACGACGCCGCGGACGCCGCGATGAGCACGATGGCCAGGAGTCTTCGCATGGTCCAGAGCGATCGAGGCATAGCGCTCGGCGTGACTGCAAGGGACATACCTGGCTGGTAGCTGGTAGCTGGTAGCTTGTAGCCGAAGTAAAAAAGCCGGTAGCACGTAGCAATTACGCTACAGGCTACCGGCTACGAGCTACCAGCTAGCTCAGATGTTGAAGTGAATCAGGTAGTGATTCCCGCCGCGGTTGATCCACAGCCGCAGGTAATCATTTCCCTTGAGCACTTCGGCGCGGTATCCGCCCGAGGGGGGAGGCGTCTGCTCGGCGACCGCCTTGATGTCGCTCGCCGGCACAATCGTGACCACTTCACGCGCCACGACCTTGCCGCCGCGCATGAATTCCGCCCACCGTTCGTACTGCGGTGTTTGTCCGGCCGCCGGCGGCGACGCCGGCGTTTCGGTCACACGCACCTGATATGTGCCGGCGGGCAGCGCCTGCCCGTCGCCCTTGACGGCCCGCGGAATGCGGACCGCCCCCAGATTCACTGATGTGCCAGCCTGCGCTGACTGTTCCATGGCTGGCTTCGCGGTCTGCGGCTTCGCCTGCGCCGACAGATTGACAGCGGCTCCAAGGAAGGCCGACATCCCGCAAGCCAGACCGATGTTTACGTAGCGGTTCATAAACATTCTCCCTTAGTTGCCGGCGACGAGCTGCACCGTCATGTGCGCGCGGCGGTTGAGCCGGCGCGTTTCTTCTCTCGAGTTGTCGTGCTTCGGCTGCTCTTCTCCGAAGCTGACGGTGGTGAGTCGATCGGCCGCGATACCGTTCGCACTCAGGTACGCCTGCACCGACCGCGCGCGGCGATCGCCGAGCGCCAGGTTGTATTCTGCCGTGCCGATGCTGCAGGTGTGCCCTTCGATGCGGACTCGCAGCGTCGGGTCCGCCTTCATCGCGGCAACCGCGTCTCCGAGGATGCGCTGCGCGGCGTCGGTGAGCGTATAGCGGTCGAAGTCGAAATACACGTCTTCGAACGTCATCTCCTTCACCACGCGCGGCACGACCTGGATGTTCACCGTGTCGGACGCCTTCATGTTGTCGGTCGGGCAGGTGCCAGTGACGGTCACGGGCACGGTGCCAGGCGTCATCGGCGCTGTCCACACCGTGTTCTGCTGCGCGGGATTCGCAAACGTGCCGGTCGGCGCGCTCCACTGATACGTAATGACGCAGCCGATTGAATCCTGCGCGGTGGCCGTCACCTTTGACGTTTCACCGACGGTCACCGTGCACGGGTTGCACTGTGCGTCGACGGTGAGCGTGTGCTGCGGCGCCGGAGCCGGGGCCGGAGGCGGTGGCGGCGGGGGCAGCGGAACCGGCCTGCCGGCCACACCGGGGTGATAGCCGAGACGGAACTGCCAGCCGAACTTCGTGCCCATGTTGTCGTCGCTGTCGGTGATGCCGACATCGTCTCGATCTTCGGCCTTGGCCGACCAGTTCATGCCGGCGCCGGCAAAGAAGCCGTTGCTCGCCTGCCAGGTCGCACCGAACATCAGCGTGTTCTGAAGCGGCAGGTTCGACGTGACCAGCGGAATGCTGCCGTCGGTCGCGGCCAGCCCCGCCGGGGCGGGCGATACCGTCCGGGTGACGACGTCCTTACTGAAGATCTCGCCGTACCACTCGGTCGTGAACTTCAGCGGGCTGCGCGTCGGGAACTGCGCGCCGATGCCGAAGGGCATGCCGCTCGACAGGTCGTATTCATCCGGATCGCCGCGGTGGCGGTAGCCGATGCTGCCGGAGACCTCGACGGTGCTCGCGATTTCCTTGCTGAGGATGAAGTCGAACTGCGCGTCCATCTTGCCGGTGCCCGCGCCTGAATCAGAAGCGGTCGGCACCTTCACCATGCCGCGAAGGGCAAGGGCGACGGGTGACTGGCGCGATTCGGACAGCAGGCTGAACTTGGCGCCGATGAACGTGTCGCCGAAGTCGTTGCCGATCCACGGCTCGCGGACGAATGGATAACTGTTGTCGACGCCGCCGTAGCGCTCGCCGCCAAACCCGAAGATCGGCCGCGTATCACGGTCGATTCGGGTGACGAACCGGATGGCGCCGAAGATTTCGGCCCGTCCTCCCGCACCGTAGGCAAACGTGCCCTCGAAGTGCGAAATGTCCGTGAACCCCTGGCGCACGTCCCAGTTGAGGCGATAGGCGCTGGCCGACCACGTGCCGCCGCGCAGCACCTCACCTGTTGGAACGAACCAGAGACCGGTGTCTCCGTAAATACTCGTGGTGGCGGGGCGCACGGTTTCTTCCATTCCCGCGGGTGCCTGCGCCCGTGCGTCGCCGGTGACTAAAAACAATACACCGACAAGGGCCAGGATTCCGAATCGTCGCGACATTTGCATCCTCCTACAGGGTATTGCACGCATGTGTATCTAAATCCGATGGCGATGTTGCACAACACGTACCGGATCATCCCAAGGCGAAGGGTTCAGGGAAAAGCGTTGTGGGACAGCAAGAAACACGTAAAACACGGGGTCCTCGGTCACGAGGATATGTGACAGCACATTGTCCGAAATGTAGACAAAGAAATCAATCCCCCCTGCTGCGTATCTTTGCAATCCTGCGCTCGAGGTCGTCGTGTAATCGCGCGAGGTCGCGACGGTACCCGTCCTCGGCCTGGGTGCGCTCGGCCGGATCGAACAGGCCAGCCACCTTCGAGCGGTGCAGAATCTCGAGCTCGGCGACTTTCGATGCGTGGAGGCTGCGCGCCTCGGCGATCTCGGCTTTCTGCGCATCGGTGGTCGCCCGCTCCACGACCCCGCTGTCGGCGTCCCTCTTACGGAAGCGCTCCATGGCGAGCTCCACGGCGCTCTTGGGCGTGTCGTCGTTGGTCATGATGTCAGTGTAGCGCCAGCCAAAGATGTTCACTAACGCACATAGCACAATTTGACAGAATCGCGGATGTGCCTGTAGTTTCGCTTTCCTTCTCCTGGCACTCCGTCGGCGCCCTGGTTCGTGCGTTCCCGAAGGTGTGCTTTCATGAGGAAAATTTCATGCCCGCGTCGAAACTTCCCGCATTTATTCGAACGCGCATCCGCGCGGCGACATTCCTGACGGCGTTCACGGCGCTGGCCGCGTGCGGCGGGCGCCCGGAGCGGCCGGCACCCACGACTGCGCCGGCTGACGTCTCGCTGCTGAACGTCTCCTACGATCCGACGCGCGAGCTGTATCGGGAGTTCAACGCCGCATTCGCGAAACACTGGGCAGAGAAATCGGGCGGCCAGCGCGTGGTCGTCAAGCAATCGCACGGCGGGTCGGGCGGCCAGGCGCGCGGCGTCATCGACGGGCTCGAAGCCGATGTCGTCACGCTCGCGCTCGCGTACGACGTCGACGCGATTGCCAAGGCGGGGCTCATCCAGGACGGGTGGAGCACGCGGCTGCCGCAGAACAGCGCGCCTTACACCTCGACGATTGTGTTCCTGGTGCGGAAGGGAAACCCGAAGGGCATTGCGGACTGGAGCGACCTGGTCGAGCCTGGCATTCAGGTGATCACGCCCAATCCGAAAACCTCTGGCGGCGCGCGATGGAACTACCTGGCGGCGTGGCAGTACGCGAGATCGCAGCCCGGCGGGACTGACGCCACGGCGCAGGATTTCGTCGCGCGCCTCTACAAGAACGTGCCGGTGCTCGACTCAGGCGCGCGCGGTTCGACCACCACGTTCATGGAGCGCGGGATCGGCGACGTCCTGCTCGCATGGGAGAACGAAGCGTATCTCGCGCTCGCCGAAGCCACGGACACAGTCGACATCGTTGCGCCGTCGAGCAGCATCCTTGCCGAGCCATCCGTTGCCGTCGTGGACACCGTCGTCGACAGGCGCGGCAGGCGTGACGTCGCTCGCGCGTACCTGGAGTATTTGTACGCACCCGAAGGTCAGGAGATTGCCGCGCGGAACCATTATCGGCCGCGCGACCCGCAGGTCGCGTTGAAGTACGCCGGCACATTTGCGTCCGTGAAGCTGTTTACGATCGACGAGGCATTCGGCGGATGGCAGAACGCCCACACAACACACTTCGCCGACGGTGGACTGTTCGATCAAATCTACAGGCCAGGCGGGAAGTGACCATTCGGTTCGTGTCAGAATGTCGGGCCTATGCCCCGTAACCTGACGCTCGCGGTGTCATGTCTGGCTCTCACCTGCGCGCCGGCGCAGGGTCAGACGGCGCCGCCGCCGCAGCAGAAGCCGGCGCCGGTGCTGGCGCGGTGGATCGACGTGCAGAACGCCACGCTCAACACGCGGTACCGGTTTGTGGACAACAGCGCAGGCACGGTGACGACGAATCAGATTCAGCACCGCGAAAGCCTGCGGGCGCGGTTCAAGTTCAACGCGCCCGGGACATACGCGCTGAACATCGGCGTGTTTTCCGGATCGCGATTCACGAGCAGCTGGAACAACACCGGCATCGGGCTCGGTGACCGGCAGAAGACGCTCGGCGTTCGGGCGCTGTTTTTCGCCGCTCAACCGATTGCGGGCGTCGAAGCGCAATACGGCAGCCTGTTCATCGTCAAAGGGGAGTCGACGGAGATCACGACCTACGACGATGACGGGTACGTGATCGGCCAGCGGATCTCGCTGCGCCGGCCGCGAGATCTGTTTTTCGACGAGATCTCGGCAACCGTCGCCTATTTCACGAGCGACCCGGCGGAATTCGGCGTGAGCAAGCGGATGAAGCACCTGGATGAGCCGCCCAACTACGGACACTTCCTCGTCGGCAAGAAAGCCGGGACGCGCGCGGGCGTATCCGGGGACTTCACCTCCGTCGGCGGCGCGCACACGTGGCGGGCCGCGGCGAACGTGAACGCGAGAGCGTTGCGCGTGGTGGACTCCGTGCTGTTCGAGAACTACAAGCGAACGAACAGAAATCCGGCGTACGGCTTTGCGCTGACGGCGAACAAGGCCCTCACGCGGAAGCTTGGCCTTAACGGAGGCTACGCCAGGATCGATCCGTTCTACGGTGGCCTCAACTCGGATCGCTTCCACATCGGCACGCGGCTGTTCGTCGGAGCGGCTTATGCCCTCTCATCGCGTTTTACGGCATCGGCCTTCTTCACCAGAGCCGTGGGAAACGACGGCAATCTTCCGCAGCGAACGTTGTCGAACCTGATCTTTGCGTACAACGCGCTACCGGATCTGCGGCGGACAGGCGTGTTCTAAGGCACATGGCGAGACCGATCCGCTCGAGCGTGCTGCCAGGATTCCGGCTGACGCTGGGATTCACGATCTTCTATCTGTGCCTGATCGTTTTGGTGCCGCTCGCGACGCTGCCCGCCCGAACGGCCACGATGGGATGGACGGCGATCTGGCAGACCGTCAGCGATCCGCGCGTGGTCGCGTCCTACAAGCTCAGCGTCGGCGCGGCGTTGATCGCCGCTGGCGTGAATGCCGTGTTCGGATTGATCGTCGCGTGGGTGCTCGCGCGTTACCCGTTTCCCGGCAAGCGCATCGTCGATGCGTTCATCGATCTGCCGTTTGCGCTGCCAACCGCCGTCGCCGGCATTACCTTGACGACGTTATACGCGCCGAATGGATGGCTGGGCGCGCCGCTCGAGAAGTACGGCGTCAAGGTCGCGTTCACACCGCTGGGTATCACGGTCGCACTGGTCTTCATCGGGCTGCCCTTCGTGGTGCGCACGCTGCAGCCGGTCATCGAGGATCTCGACGTCGAGATCGAGGAGGCGGCGACCAGCCTCGGCGCGAGCCGCTCGTACGTGCTGACGCGCATCATCCTGCCGTACCTGTATCCGGCGTGGCTCACGGGGTTCGCGCTTGCGTTTGCAAGGGCCGTGGGCGAATACGGATCGGTCGTGTTCATCTCGGGCAACATGCCGATGCGGACAGAAATTGCGCCGCTGTTGATCATCACGAAGCTCGAGCAGTACGACTATCCCGGTGCGACTGCCATCGCCGGCGTCATGCTGTTGATTTCCTTCACGCTGCTCCTCACGGTCAACGCGCTGCAGGGCTGGAGCAGCCGGAAGCTGGCGAATTGATGGCACACGTTGAGACAGGACGCACCCGGGATCCCAACAAAGGCCTCACCGAGCCGGCACTCGTTCGGTGGCTGCTCACCGCGGCGGCGCTCGGCTTTCTGTTCCTGTTCCTTGCGCTTCCCCTCGCTGCCGTCTTTACGGAAGCGTTCCGCCTCGGATGGCGCGCGTACGTGAACGCGATCGCGGAGCCCGACGCGATGGCCGCGCTGGCACTGACGCTGACGGCGGCGGCGATTGCCGTCCCCGCGAACCTGATCTTCGGCGTGGCCGCGGCATGGGCCATCGGGAAATTTCAGTTCCGTGGCAGGCAGTTGCTGATCACCCTGATCGACCTGCCGTTTGCGGTGTCGCCCGTGATTGCCGGCATGGTGTTCGTGCTCCTCTTCGGCCGCCAGGGAGTCCTGGGCCCGTGGTTGATCGAACACGACATTCGCATCCTTTTCGCGGTCCCGGGCATCGTGCTGGCGACGATCTTCGTGTCGTTCCCGTTCGTGGCGCGCGAGATCATTCCGGTGATGGAGGCGACAGGCTCGCAGGAGGAGGAAGCGGCGCGCGTGCTCGGCGCGAGCGGACTCCAGACCTTCTTTCGCGTGACGCTGCCGAACATCAAGTGGGGCCTGCTGTACGGCGTCATCCTCTGCAACGCGCGCGCGATGGGGGAGTTCGGCGCCGTGTCGGTCGTCTCCGGTCACATCCGCGGCCTGACGAACACCCTTCCGCTGCACGTCGAAATTCTTTACAACGAATATCAGTTCCAGGCGGCGTTCGCGGTGGCGTCAATTCTCGCGTTCCTCGCGCTCGTGACGCTCGTGCTGAAAACGATCGTGGAATACCGGACGCGGCGATCGCTCGAACCGCAGCACGAAGGATCGTAGTGCCGACCTTCAGGTCGGCGAAGACCGCATGGGCATAGATATCAGGAACGTTTCCAAAAAGTTCGGCCAGTTCACGGCGCTCCGCGACGTGAGCTTCGAAGTGCGCC
>CAYHHH010000141.1:0-10274 GCA_964356125.1 uncultured Bifidobacteriaceae bacterium
TGTACTTCACCTCGGTCATCTTGAACAGCATGTTCAGGAAGTTGCCGGTGAAGCTGAGGTCGTTGTCGGGGTAGACGTAGGGCCGCCCGATGCTGTGGCGGTAGGCGTAGGCGGCAATGGTCGGCGTCTTCGCGATCAGGCGGTGAATCTGCTTCTGTCGCGACTCGGCGTTGAAGATCTGCTTGCCGTCCGGGTAGAACGTCGACATGGCGCCGACGGTGCTGATGAACACGCCCATCGGATGGGCGTCGTAGGTAAAGCCCTCCATGAACTTCTTGATGTTCTCGTGCACCATCGTGTGCATGGTGATGGAGTGCGTCCACGCGTCGAGCTGGCCCCTGGTGGGGAGCTCGCCGAACAGGATCAGGTACGCCGTCTCGAGGTAGGTGCTCTTCCCGGCAAGCTGTTCGATGGGGTATCCCCGGTACATCAGGATGCCCTTGTCGCCGTCGATGTAGGTGATCTTGCTCTTGCAGGCGGCGGTGTTCATGAACGCGGGGTCATACGTGCACAGCCCCGGGTCGTCGCCGCCGGTCGTGATCTTCTTCAGGTCGGTGGCGTGGATGGCGCCTTCGGTGATCGGGACTTCGTAGGTCTTCCCGGTCCGGTTGTCGGTAATGGAGAGCGTCTCAGGCATAGGGTGATCCGATTCATTCTAGATCACCCGCCGATGGCCGTCACGGACTGAGTGAGCCGGGGCCGGTTGAGGCGGGCTTATTCGGTCTTGGCGACCCCGGACATCGGGTGGCGGACGTCCTTGGCCGAGAGGATGAAGATGACGTCCTCGGCCACGTTGGTGGCATGGTCGCCAATGCGCTCCAGGTGGCGGGAAATCAGGATCAGGTCCAGGGCCGGCTCGATGGTGCCCGGGGCCTGCAGCATGTGGGTGAGCAGCTCGCGGAAGATCTGGATCTTGAGGGCGTCCAGGGTGTCGTCTTTCCGCAGGACCGCCCCGGCGAGGGCCATGTCGCGGCGGACGAAGGCGTCCAGCGAGTCGCGCAGCATCTCCTGCGCCAGTTCGCCCATGCGCGGGATGTCGATAAGCGGCTTGACCGGCGCGTGGCGCAGGTAGCGCTGGCCGGCCTCGGCGATGTTCACGGCCAGGTCGCCGACCCGCTCCAGGTCGGTGTTGATCTTGACGGCGGCCACGATCACGCGGAGGTCGGCGGCCATCGGCTGGTGCAGCGCGAGGAGCTTGAAGCAGCGGTCGTCCACTTCGATGTGGAGGTCGTTGATCGGCTGGTCGCCGCCGAGCACGGCGTCGAGCGCGTCGCCGTCGCGGTCCATCAGCCCGCGCACCGCCTCGCGCACCCGCTCCTCGGCGAGGCCGCCCATGGCCAGCAGCCGCTGCTTGAGGGCGTCGAGGTCGTCCTGGAAGTGCCGAAACACGCGTTCCATCAGCCGCACCTGCCTGTGACGTAGTCTTCGGTCAGCTTCTCCGCCGGCGCCGTGAAGATCCGGTCGGTCCGGTCGAACTCGACGAGCCGCCCGAGCCAGAAGAACGCGGTGAAGTCCGACACCCGCGCCGCCTGCTGCATGTTATGCGTGACGATGACGATCGTGTACTTTTTCTTGAGCTCGTAGATCAGCTCTTCGATGCGCTGGGTGGCGATCGGGTCAAGGGCCGACGCCGGTTCGTCCATCAGCAGGATCTCCGGGCGGATGGCCAGGGCGCGGGCAATGCACAGCCGCTGCTGCTGGCCGCCCGACAGGGCCAGCGCCGATTCGTGCAGCCGGTCCTTGACCTCATCCCAAATCGCCGCCTGGCGCAGGCTCTCTTCCACCCGATCCGACATCTCGGCTTTCGATTTCACCAGGCCGTTGATGTGCAGCCCGTAGGCGACGTTCTCGAAGGTCGACTTCGGGAACGGGTTGGACTTCTGGAACACCATGCCGACCTTGCGGCGCAGGTGGACGACGTCAACCCCGGGATCGTAGATCGACTCGCCGTCGATCTGGACGCGGCCCTCGACGCGGGTGGCCGGGATGATGTCGTTCATCCGGTTGAGCGTGCGGAGGAAGGTGCTCTTGCCGCAGCCCGACGGCCCGATGAACGCCGTCACCAGGTTGGCGCGGATCTGGATGGTGATGCCGTCAAGCGCCCGCTTCGGCCCGTAGTAGAAGTTCAGGCCCTCGACGTCGATCTTCACCGGCGCTTCGAGCGAGGCGGCGGTTTGCCCGGGCCGGCTGGCGACGCTGGCCAGGCTGGCGGGCACGGTGCGGCTGGCCACGTTCATACGCGCCCCCGGCGCTGGTGCCGATCGCGGACGACTATGGCAATCGCGTTCATCGACAGCAGCAGCACCATCAGCACAAGGATACCAGCGGCGGCGTTCGCCTTGAATTCGGGTTGTGGCCGCGACACCCAGTTGAAGACCTGGATGGGCAGCACCGTGAACTTGGACCAGATGCCGTCAGGCGCAAACGGGATGTAGGTGAGTGCGCCGATCGTGATGAGCGGCGCCGTCTCGCCGATGGCGCGCGACAAGGCCAGGATGAGCCCGGTCAGCACGCCCGGCAGGGCCATGGGCAGCACCTGGTGCCAGATGGTCTGCCACTTGGTCGCGCCGAGGGCATACGAGCCTTCGCGAATCGAGCCGGGCACCGTGCGCAGCGCCTCGCGGGTGGACATGATCACCACTGGCAGCGCCAGCAGCGCCAGGGTCGCCGCGCCGGCCATCACGCTTTGCCCCATCCCCATCAGCCGGACGAAGAGGCCGAGGCCGAGCAGGCCGTAGATGATCGACGGCACCGCCGCGAGGTTGGAGATGTTGAGCTCGATGAAGCGCGCCATCCGGCTGTGCGAGCCGTATTCCTCGAGGAAGAGGGCCGCGGCGACGCCAATCGGCAGCGCCAGGGCGGCGGTGAGCAGGATCACCCAGATGCTGCCCATCAGCGCGTGGTAGACGCCCGCCTGTTCGGCGTTGCGCGACGCGATGTTGGTCAGGAACTGGAAGCTCAGCCGCGAGGCGCCGTCCGAGACGATGTCGAAGACGAGCGCGGCGAGGGCCACCAGCGCCACCACCAGGGCGCCCAGCGAGACGAACTGGAAGATCAGGTCCGCATGCTTCCTCATGCGTACTCCTCGCGGAACCGGTTGCGCAGCCACGTGCTGATCAGGTTGAGGCCGAAGGTCATCACGAACAGCAGCATGCCGACCGCGAAGATGGTGCGGTACTCAATGGTGCCTTGCGGCGTGTCGCCGAGCGACACCTGCACGATGTAGGCGGTCATCGTTTCAATGGGCACGAACGGATTGCCGGTGAGGCGGGGCTGCTGGCCCGCGGCAATCGCCACGATCATGGTCTCGCCGATCGCCCGCGACACCGCGAGGATGAACGCGGCGGTGATGCCTGAAAACGCCGCCGGCACCACGACCCGCAGGGCCGTCTGCATCCGCGTCGCGCCGAGGGCATATGAGCCTTCGCGCAGGCCCTGCGGCACGGCCCGCATCGCGTCTTCAGACAGCGACGACACCAGCGGCAGGATCATCAGCCCCATCACCAGCCCGGGGCTGAGCGCGTTGAAACCGGACAGCGTGGGGAAGACCACCTGCAGGAGCGGGGTGACGAAGGTGAGCGCGAAGTAGCCGTAGACGACGGTGGGCACGCCGGCCAGGATCTCGAGCACCGGCTTGACGACCCGGCGGAAGCCGCTGGGCGAGTACTCGCTCAGGTAGATGGCCGAGAGCAGGCCCATCGGCATGGCCACCACCATCGCGATGGCCGACACCAGCATGGTGCCAACCACCAGGGGCAGGACGCCGAACTTCTGGTTCGAGAACAGCGGCGTCCACTCGGTGCCGGTCAGGAAGTCGAGGATCGGCACCACGCGCAGGAACTCATAGGTCTCGAACGCCAGCACGGCAATGATGCCGGCCGTGGTGAGCACCGAGAGCGCGGCGCACAGAAACAGCACCCGCTCGATGATCCATTCGCCCTTCGGCAGGCTCAGGGCGCCCCGAGCTTGTCGAGGGGCGAGCGTCCGGGTCGTCATGACGCCGCGCTACTGCGCGCGTTCCTTGCTCAGCAACTGGTCGATGGTCACGCCGATCGTGTTCTGCCCGGAGAACACCGACCCGGTGGTGCGCTTGGCGAAGCGGTCGGTGACCATGCCGTAGATGTCGGCGCCCAGGCCGACGTAGTTCACCTCGCGGACCAGGGCCTCGGCGTTCTTCAGGTAGAAGTCCACGAAGCGCTGCACTTCGGGGCGCTCCGCCGCCTTCTTCGAGACGTAGATGAACACCGGCCGCGACAGCGGCTGATAGGTGCCGATCCGGATGGTTTCGGGGCTCGCCAGAATCGGGCCGGCGCCGTTGTCGGCCTTCTCGTCGTCCACGGGCACCAGCTTCAGGCGCGCCGCGTTCTCTTCGTAGTAGGCGAAGGGCAGGAAGCCGAGCGCCAGTTCGTCGTTGCTGATGCCCTGCACCAGCACGTTGTCGTCTTCGCTCGACGTGAAGTCGCCGCGGCTGGCCTTGGCCTTGCCGTTGACGGCTTCGGTGAAGTAGTCGTAGGTGCCGGAGTCAACGCCGGCGCCGAACAGGTGGATTTCGCGGTCCGGCCAGGAGGAACGGACCTGGTTCCACTTGGTGACCTTACCCTGCGCGTCCGGGGCCCAGATGATCTTCAGTTCGGCCACCGTGATCTTGTCGGCCCAGGTGGCCTTGGGGTTCACGGCGATGGCGATGCCGTCGTAGGCAATCGGCAGCTCGACGTAGTCGACGCCCGACTTGGCGCAGGCGGCCACTTCGGTGGCGCTGATCGGACGCGAGGCGTCGGCGATGTCGATTTCGCCGCGGCAGAACTTCTGAAAGCCGCCGCCGGTGCCGGAGATTCCCACGGTCACGCGCGCGGACTTGTCGGCCTTCTGGAATTCTTCCGCGACCGCCTCGCTGATCGGAAAGACCGTGCTGGACCCATCGAGGGACACAAGGGCAGGGCCGGCCGCCGGCGTGCCGGTTGAGGTGGAACCGCCGCCGCCACAGGCGGCAAGCGTGAGTGAAAGAGCTAGAACGAACCCGGCATGGCCAAACAGCCTGCCCTGACCCTTCGACACGCTCAGGGTCACCCCGAGCGGAGTCGAGGGGTGAGCGAGCACAGCGAGTCGAATGGGCAACATGGTCCCTAGCGTATACGCCGGGGGTTTCGCGGTAGTTTCTGGCGTGTTAACTCTGTGTTAACGAGGCGCGCCCGAGGTGCGGCGTTCCGCAGCGTGGCCCACCTACCTGGTCGGTTGGATGGCGGCGAAGGAGTCATTCTGGCGCGCCACTGTCATCCGTGCTCGTGTCTTCGGACAAGGTGACATAACCACAAACGGAGGACGATCGTGGCGTCGCGCCGTGGTCCTTGCGGTGCTGTGCAACAGCCTTGACGACGGCTTCCTCAACCGCTTCCAGAATGGTGTCTTCTGTGCCGCCGTGCGTCTGGAAATCCGAGGGCCTGGTGTAATAGCAGATAGTTACCGGTTTTGGCGCTGCCTCGCCGCGCTCGGCGTAACTCGCAAGGGCTTTCTTCGCGGAGTCCTTGGCCGTTGCCCTCGCTTGCGCAATCTCGGGGCGCGAGGCCTTACACTCGGGAAGGTCAACAATCTCCGCCAGCCATTTTCCGTCCGGTTGCGGAGTATAAAGGACGGCGTACGCGTCTGGCTCCTTGGTTAGTCTGCAGCGGCTGCCGGTCACAACACCGCATTCCAAGTCGACCACTCTGGCAGACCAATCGTTGTCTGCGTCGGGCTTGTACAGCACGGCATAAGCGGGGTTCTCTTCGGCGAAGGTCTCGTTACCCATGCGTGTCCTCGACGGGGTCCAGATGAACCAATGCCAGAAAATCTCGCTCTGCCAGTATACGAATCGGTTGACCGCCCATGATGAGCGATTCAGCCTTCCGGTGCTTCGCACTCCGGTCTTGTCCAGCCAGCTTTCGGATATCTGAGTCGCCCACAACCAGAATCGTCGTTGTCTTGCCAACCGAATCACGGACGTCGCATCCAGCCCTGGCGGCGATTTCGCACGCTTCGTTGCGAACGATCGACAATGCGCCTGTGAAAACGATCACCTCGCCGAACAACTCCCCCTCAGGATTTGCCGACTGGGCCGTGGCCAATGGCCCCAACGGCTGCCTGACCCTGACCACCCAGTCGTTGATCCCGAGGCCGGTTTCCGTCATCGCCCGCACGAGAATCCGGCCCGCTGTTCGAGCATCTTCGAGAGCGTCGTGATGTCGAAACTCAATACCGAAGTTCTTGGCGACGGGCGCGAGTCCGTAGCCGCGCCGAGCAAACTGCGGCCATGCCCTCCGACACACCCTGGCGGTATCGAGCCACTCGCATGCGAGGTGTTCCAGTCCGTACTTCTCTTGAGCCCGAGACATTGCCACTCGATCGAACGCGGTGTGCGTTGCCACGACGTGCGGCGTTAGTAGTCGGGAAAGGTCCGAAAAGACATCGACAAAACGAGGTGCGCCTGCGACCGAGGTGGCGTTGATTCCGTGTATCGACACATTCACCGGATCGAAATCGTCTTCTGGATCGACGAGGGATTGCCACGACCCAGTGATTTGGCCATCTGTGAATGTGACCACTCCTACTTGGCAGATACTGGCGAAGTCCGGATTAGCGGTTTCGACGTCAAGGGCAGCAAATGTGCCGCGCATTTGGTTACGCGATTCTAGTTGGTTTCGCCGACGGTTGCGCGAATGATGCCGTCGGCGGTCAGTTCAGGGATGCCGGACGGTGATGATGTCAAATTCCGCTGCTTACGCAGGGTCTTTCCCGATCCGCGCATCGCGACGCGACGCCACTGACTTCGACCAGGCGCGCAGCCTGCTTGAGTTCGCCGGCGATCACCGGCTGGGCGGCATGTTCGTCTTGTCGCTCACGACCGGCCTGCGCATCGGCGAGGTGTCCGGCTTGGCGTGGGCCGACGTTGACCTCGCGCAGGGCGTTCTGCGCGTTCGACAGCAGGTCCAGTCCCTCGGCAAGGGCATCATCACGATCGCGCCGCTGAAGACGGCCAGTAACCGGCGAACGCTGTCCCTGCCGGCCTTGGCAGTCGAGACACTGAAGACGCGCCGGAAAGCGCAGATCGAGGAGCGCCTGCGGTCCGGCGCCGATTGGGAGAGTGCAGACGATCTGGTGTTCACGACGGAGCAAGGCAGGATGCTCCACCCGAGCACGGTCCGAAAAGTGCTGCTTGCGACACTGACGGCCGCGGGCTCGGCCACCGTGAGGTTCCACACGTTGCGGCACACGGCCGCCACGTTGCTTCTAACCGACGGCACGCCGCTGTTCGACGTCAGCCGGATCCTGGGACACGCGCAGATCAGCACGACAGCGGACATCTACGGGCACCTGGTGCCGGAGATGACGGCCGGCGCCGCACCGTGGATGGACGCGCTACTGAAAGCGAAGGCGTAGTGATGGCCACTTCCGAAGATCCCCCATTTGAGCCCCTTCCTGACTCCGCTACTTGGTTTGAGTCTGGGCCAGAGATGATCTCCATGGATCGCAGCCTGGCGACTCTAATCGTTCGCCTTGGGATGGCGAGCAACGCCTTGACGTCACAACAGAAGGCCGGTGTTGACGCGGCGACAGGATCACAGGCGGAGCGGTATCGCGGCCTCATTGCATCCATGGTGACGTCCGCTGCACTCACGAATGAGGCAATCAGACTGGCGAGTAAGAACCTACGCACACTGCGCGGGCTCGCTGAGGCGGCTAATATGCGACAGGAACTGCTGGAATCAGTCGGCCGACTCTGCGCGGGCAAGCACAGCGCTTCCGCTACTCTCAAACGTGCCCGAAACCAGATCGCCTTTCACTGGGATGCCGACATAGTTGATTCAGCCTTGTCGAGCTTCACTCGGAACGAGAAGTTGGTCTGGCTTGAGTTCGCAAAGGACGGCCAACCGGTCCACCGTCTAGCGACGGACGTCGTTGTCCACGCGCTGTTGCCACACCTCTCCAATGTGCCTGACGAGGCGACAACCAAACGCCTGGTCCAAGAGTCGTTGGCGGACATCGGAGACGCCATGGGCCAGATCACGGAGTTCTTTGCGGGCTGTATCTACGGGTACTTCATGCGAGCCGGGGGCTCAATTGTCCGACGCAGCCGTTGATGGATCCGCAGCGAGGTGGGGGAGGGGCCGGCTGATGCGACAAGGCCCGGTTGCTTCGTGTTGCAAAGGACTTTCAAGAGGCAATGGCTAGGCGGCCCTACCCGTTTGGGTGGGGCGAAAGTGTCCTCTAGGGGCTACACTGGCATTACCTGTGCGTAACCAAGGCGTAACGTGGTGACAATCGGGAAGGTCGAACCAAGAGACGTGTTGACACGTCACACTTAGCGACTAGGATATTCAAGGTTTGCATTCAACTACCGATAGGTTCCATATGTCTCCCGTCTGGCCGCTCTGCTTCAAGTACACAGGCTCAGTGCTCGGGAAGGGTTTCATTGCCCAGATCGAGCTCTGCGGTCGAGTCTTGGCCATACAGGATGTGGACGGCGTTTGGCTCAACGGCGTGACGCCAGCAGCGATGGCGGTGACGGCGCCAACGATCTCAGCTGCATGCCCGGTTCATCGTGATGCCCTGACGAAGATCTTCATCGACTTCGCTCAGGAGTCGGCAAGCTTCGAGGAGTTCGAGGTTTGCCTCCGCGAATTCTTCGAGCAGGCTGACGACGAGATCGACGAGTGGAATGCTGCCGTTGCTCGGATCGAGGCAGGCAAAGAGACCATCCCGGAAGGGTTGCAACGCTGCCCGAATCCAGAAGTTGGACTAAAGGTTACCCGTCTCAAGATGGAGCAAGTGACCCCCGCCGATAATCCTCTGGTTCACCGAGAGAGCCAGGAACTCTACGCTGCGGCGCTGCCAAAGGTAGCGTAAGGCTCGACGCAGCGCATCACAACATAAGGATGTCGAGGCGCCGGCTCGTTAAATTGAGCGAGGTCTGGGCCATGCTGGAGGCTTGCGCGAAGGGGTATACGCAGCGCTTGACCGACCACTACTATCGCGTTTCCTTCGATAAGAAGCTGTATCCGTCATTGCCTCGCGGCGACCATGGACGGGGCGACAAAGAGATTGAGTTGGGTCACGTAATCAAGATGGCTAGGTTCCTTGGCATTCTCGAGTGCGCTCAGGCATTCTTCGGCCTCGACAAGAAGCAAGAGCCGGCAACCGGGGACGAAGGCATCGACTTGAAGAAGTGATTTCATAGACGAGAGACGCCGCGCGCGGCGAGCGCTCGCTGGGAGCTGCCTCGTGGTTTACAGGGTCGCCAACAAAATTCCCCGTCAGAAACTCGCGTCCATGCCGACCGACATGTGTGTCAATCGTCGGATCCGTTCCCACAGCATCGCGAGTTCCCTGTTGTGGGCGGCGCTGAACCCACCACTAACGCCGGGATTGTAGGCGCCCAGCACCCGGAATGCACTGACTTGGCTGGGGGGCATCTCTGCCTGCTCCATGTAGGCGAGAACCTGCTTTTCCCAAGCGCCGATGTCAGCCACCAGCTTGGCAAGTTCGTCGTCGCTCTGAACCCGTCTGTTCAACAGCTCGATAATCGCTTTTTCCTTGAAGTGCGTGAGACTCGCGGCAATACCGATTGCCTTGTTCTTCTCGCTGGCTCCTGCCTCAATTGCGCGATCCTTGTCGGCAAGTGCAGCTTGGGCGTCCGCGTACTGCTCGCGGAGGAGCGCGAGGTTCTCAAGCGCTAGGCCGTGGAATGCGGTGATGAAGTGGAAGGCGAACATCGCAGCCGGAACCGCCACGAAGCTCGCGAGCAGCGCCGCAATCAGTTTTGGCCCTTCATCCCACGCGCCTTTGGCTCCGATGACCCCCTGGAGTATGAGAAACAGGAGACCGGTGGACACGAGGTGTTCGATGAGCCGTCGAGGCATCCCACGCAGGTAGGAGGCGTGGCGTTGCGCGTATCGCCACCACAAGGTTACTTGGGGAACCGGGAGCGGGTCGTAGGGCTTGAACAGCACAAGGCCACGGAATTTACCACCTCAGGGCAGGAGATCCATGCGCGCTGTGGGTGTCAGTTAGGGTGTCAGACGGCTTTCTTGGCGTCTGAAACGAGCCTGCGATTGGGCGTTTTGCTGAGTGAACTTGCCGATCTTGAGCCGGTCGGCGAACCGGCCCGCGTTTACTCTGTGTTCACGGCCGTTGCGACCTATCCTATTCGGCTCGCAACGCGATGGCCGGATCGACCTGCGACGCCCGGACGGTCGGGTATGCGGCCCCGATGACGGCCGTGGCCAGCAACGCCGCTGAGC
>CAYHHH010000142.1:0-10162 GCA_964356125.1 uncultured Bifidobacteriaceae bacterium
GTCCAGCTTCGTTTCGGTCGCCATCAAGTGCTCGCGGCTGAGCGCCACGGCGCGCTCGGCGCGCTCGACGCGCTCGCGCATCTCGGCGAGCTGCGTGAGGTGTTTCTCGTCGCGCGCCCGCACCTGCTCCAGCTCGCGCTCCGCCTTGGCCACGCGACCCGCCGCGTCTTCAGCCTTCGCCAGCCGCTTGGCCTGCTCGGCTGACTTCTCCTTCACACGATCCATCTCGTGACGTACCGACGCGAGCGCGTCCTTCATCTCGCTGACGCGTGCCTCCGCTTTCGCGGCGCGCGCGATCGCCGTCTCGATATGGCCACCAGGCGCGAGTCCGGCGACGGCGAGCAGACGGGTCAGCACACCCATGATATCGGGCGGATTCTACTACGGTAGAACCGTGCGTCCGATCAGACTATGATGCCCGGTAGTAGCGATGTCGGACGATTTCGAGGCGCGACTCCGCGATCTGGCCGAGAAACTCGGCCCTCCTGTGCTGATGTCGCCCACGCCTGCCGCTATCACGCACGATGCTGACCTTCAGGCCGCCGCAACGCTGCAGGCCGATGTGCTCTTGCGTCGCGTCGCTGCCCTGACCGACATACTGAAACTGCGCGCCGGGGCGTGGGATGCACTCGACGACGTCTCCTCACGGATGCTGCTGAGCGACCTTGCGATTCTGACCGCCTGGTGGCGGGGCCTGGGCAGTCTCACCAGTGCCCGGTTGGAGAGCGCCGGGACAGAGTTGCGCGCGGCGCTTCACGCTGCGGACCGTACGTTGAAATCCGAGTAATTTTCCTTCTGTCGAACGCCCAAACCACCCCGTTTCCAGTGACGAAATTGTTGCCGCTCGGCCGTACATGCGGTACACTACGTTGCGTTTATCGACTTGTCGCCTCAAGAAACGGTCCTCACAATCACCGGTGGCCGCTCACAGCCTCAGGCTCTGGATTTTCATCGCCGATTTCATCGCGCTGAGCCTGTGGTCTGCGCATCCGTGACACGAGGCCGGTAAGCGACAGTCTGACTAACTAGCATTCGTACGCTTACCTTGTAAGCGAGGGAGCGAAGCTACGTACACCGGCTTATCATGATGTTTTCGCTGAAAGTCAGTGACCTGAGCAAGGTCTATCGCATTCCGAGGCCCCAGAAACCGCGCCCGGCCGAGAGCGAGCCTGGACGACTGCGCTCGGCGCTCACCTTGGCGCCTCTCCGGCGGTACGCGCGCGACACCCTGACGAGCGAAAACATCCAGGACCTGTGGGCACTGCGCGACGTGAACTTCGAGGTCGAGCCAGGGTCTGTTCTCGGTCTGATTGGTGCCAACGGCGCGGGTAAGAGCACGCTCCTCAAGGTGATCTCACGCATCGTCGAACCGACCGCGGGTATGGTGAGCGGCCGGGGCCGTGTGGTCTCACTGCTCGAGCTTGGCGCCGGGTTCGACGAAGAGGCGTCGGCGCGTGAAAACATCTACCTGAACGCGGCGATGTACGGCATTCCACGGTCCGTCGTCGATCGGCGCTTCGACGAGATCATTGCATTCGCCGGCATTGAGAACTTCGTCGACACCAACCTGCAGTATTTTTCGAGCGGCATGTATCTGCGGCTTGCGTTCTCGGTCGCGATCAACATGGAACCGAACATTCTGCTCGCGGACGAAATTCTGGCGGTGGGCGACGCGACATTCCAGGAGCAGTGCCTTCAGAAAGTCGCCGAGGCGGGCAAGCAGGGGCTGACGGTGGTGTTTGTGTCGCACGACATGGACGCGGTGGCGCGGATCTGTTCGCGGGTCATCTGGCTGAGGAACGGCAGCGTTCATCGCGACGGCGACGGCGAAGAGGTGGTGTCTGCATACCAGCAGACATCGTGGGATGTGGCGAGGCAATCGACCACGAGCGGGTTCAAGGGCAGCCACATCAATCGCTATGGCGAGATCGTCGAAGTACGGCTCGTGACGGCCGACGGACGTGAGGTCGGCGCCGCGCCCAGCTACGAAGACGTCTCGATTCGCATCCGGTTCAAGACGCACAACGCCAAAGTCAGGGCGCGATGCGCGATCGATCTCTTTACGAAGGGCGTGCACGTGTTGCGATCGACGCAGCCGGTACTGTGGCCGGTCACCTCCGAAGCGGTGTACGAGGCGTTCGTGCGGATTCCGAAGCAGCTGCTGTCCGAACTGAAGTACACGGTTGACGTCACGGTGGTGCTGGTGCGCGGCGAGGGCGAAGAGCACGCACTCGTCATGAACAAAGCCCTGTCGTTCATGACGTACGGTGCAGAGTCGCGTGGAAAGGCGCGCAAGACGGGCGTCATCGCGCCGAACTTCGAGTGGACGATTGATAAGCAGGCTGATGTCGTCAGAGCGTGAAGCCGCGCTCGCGAGTGAGCCGGCGCCCACGATGGCGTCGGAGGCCGAGCCCTGGATCATTCAGCCCAAGACAGGCACACTCGGCGAAAAATTACGCGAGCTGTGGCGCTATCGACACCTGTGGTGGTACTTCGCGTCCGAAAACCTCAAGAGCCAGTACAGAAAGACGACGCTCGGGTGGTTCTGGATGCTGATGCGGATCGCGAGCACGGTCGGCCTGAGCTCCATCATCTTCGGCGGGGTCCTCGCGGCGCCATCGGACGGTCCCCCGTACTTCCTGTTCTTCGTCGCCGGCACCGCAACGTGGACGCTGTTCGATCGCTCGCTGCTGTTCGTGACCCGCAGCCTCGAGCGCAATCGCAAGCTCGTCACGAAGGTGTATTTCCCGAGAATGATTCTCCCGCTGGCGGCGACCGGCACGGGCATCGCATTTTTCGTCATCACGCTGGTTGTCATGATCGGCGCGACCGGTTACTTTCGCTGGACCCGGGGAGTCTGGTACGTCGTGCTCGGCCCGCGCCTGATCGTCGCGCTGCTCGCGGCCGTCGCCGCCTTGTTCATGGCCGTGTCGGTGGGCCTCTGGACGTCGGTGCTGCAGCTCCGATGGCGAGACGTGCGCCAGTCGCTGCGCTACGCGATGCCGTTCTGGTTTTACCTGACGCCGATTATCTATCCGATGTCGCATATTCCGGAAAAATATCACTGGTTCGTGCGGCTGAACCCGATGTCCTCGATTGTCGAAGCATTCAAGTGGGGTACGATCGGCACGGGCAGCCTCCATCCACAATCGCTCGTCATCAGCTCCTTCGTCATGACCGCCGTGTTCCTGGGCGGCGTCTGGTTCTTCAGCCGCGCGGAAGCGCAGTCGATCGACAAACTGTAGCCGCTATTCAATGAACGTTCTCATCTCGATGCGGCACTCGGGCGCGCTGCGCAACTTTGCCTCGACGATCCGCGAGCTCGAGCGTCGCGGCCACGCGATTCACCTCGCATTCATGGGACGGGACAAGTACGGCGACGCGCGTCTTCTTCACGAGATCGTCTGCGAGCACCCCCGCGTGACATATGCGGAGCCGGCGGAGAAGCGCGCATGGTCTGCGTGGAGGGCGGTCGCCCGCGGCGTACGCTTCTGCACCGACTACATCCGGTACGAGACCCCGGAGTATGCCCAGGCTCACGCGTTGCGAGAGCGCGCAGCGAGCCGCGTGCCGAAGGTCTTCGTCTGGCTGTGCCGCGTGCCGCTCATCAAGAGCCGGCTCGGCCTGATAGGGGTGCGAAAGATTCTCGAGCAGATCGAGCGCGCCATCCCATGCGATCCGCAGACGACGCAGCTGCTGGCGGAGGGGTGTCCAGACGTGGTGCTCGTGAGCCCGCTTGTCGATCTCGGATCGGATCAGGTGGATCACATCAAGAGCGCGCGCGCACTCGGCATCCGCAGCGGTCTGCTGGTCCACAGCTGGGACAACCTGACCAACAAGGGACTCATGAAGGCCGTCCCGGATCGCGTCTTCGTCTGGAACGAGTTTCAAAAACGCGAGGCCGTTGCGATGCACGGGGTCGCGCCCGAGCACGTCGTGGTGACCGGCGCGCCCGTCTACGACCAGTGGTTCGAGCGGCGCGCGGCCACGACACGCGCCGAGTTCTGCGCGAGAGCCGGCCTCAATCCCGATCGGCCGTTCTTTCTCTATCTCTGTTCATCCCCGTTCATCGCGCCACACGAAGCGGAGTTCGTCGCGACGTGGGTGCACGCCATTCGCAGCGCACCGGATGCGCGCGTCAGAGAGTCGGGCATTCTCGTCAGACCCCATCCACAGAATCCGCAGCCGTGGGAGGCACTCGACGGACTGCCAGAGGTGGCCATCTGGCCGAGAGCCGGCGCCGACCCGGTCGACACGGCGGCGAAGGACGCATATTTCGACTCGATGTTTCATGCGGTGGCCGCTGTCGGTATCAACACCAGCGCGCAGATCGAGTGCGGCATCGTCGGCAGACCGGTGTACACGATCAGCATGCCCGAGTTTGCCGGGACGCAGGAAGGGACGCTGCATTTTCACTACCTGCTGAATGCCAACGGCGGGCTCGTGCATCTGGCCCGCACACTCGACGAACACGCAGCGCAGCTTGCCGGTGCGCTCGATCGGGGTGCGGCCGAGGACGAGAAGCTGCGGCGATTCGTCGAGGCGTTCGTGCGGCCGTCGGGGCTGACCGTGGCTGCCACGCCCGTGACCGCAGACGCCGTCGAGGCGCTCGCGACATTGCCGAAGCCCTCGCCGGCGGTCCAGCCGGTGTGGCTGTTTCCCCTCAGGCTCGCGCTGTATCCGACGCTCGCGTGGATCACGGCCGCGCGCGCGATGCGGCGGCCCGTCCGAAAACGGACCGCACCGAGGCGAGGCGTGCTCGACCGCGGCACGCGGAAAGCGCTCGATCGCCTCATGCGATGGGAGCCGATCAAGAAGTTCGTCCGCCAGCAGCTTGTCCCGCGCGTCATGCCGCGCCAGGCGCATCTCGATGCATCGAAGGCAGAACAGGTGGCCATTCCGCGCATGCTGCAGAAAATGGCGCGGAGCGATCGCCCCATCGTGATCGGCCCATGGCTGGGCGAGGTCGGCTTCGAGCTGCTCTATTGGATTCCGTTCCTGAACTGGGCGACGACCTACAAATCGTTCGATCGCGATCGACTGATCGTGGTGTCGCGCGGCGGCGCGCGCGGATGGTATCAGGGGCTGTCGTCCCGCTACGTCGAGCTGTTTGATTTCTTCACGCCAGAGCAGTACCGCGAGAAGCATGAGCAGCGAGTGGCCGCGGGGCAGCAGAAGCAGCGGGAGATGACCGATTTCGATCGAGAGATCCTCGAGATGGTCAAGCAGACGACCGCCGAGACGTCGGTCGAGCTGCTCCACCCGATGCATATGTATCGTCTGCTCGGCCCTTACTGGAAGGGGGATGCGCCGGTCAGCTTGCCGCGGCAGTTCGCGCGCTATCTGCCCCTGCCGGCCGTTGACGCGAGCGACGTGAAAGGCTCGCTCCCGGATACCTTCATCGCTGTTCGATTCTATTTCAACGAATCTTTCCCGGACACGCCGCAGAACCGGTCGTTCGTTCGAGCGCTGCTGGACACACTGACGGAAACGACCGACGTGGTGCTGTTGAATCCGGGCCTGCGCCTCGACGACCACGCCGATCTCGACATACACGCGAAGGGCCGGATTCATACCGTCGATCATCTGATGACGGCGCGCACCAATCTCGACATCCAGACGAAAGTGATCAGCCAATCGCAGGGGTTCGTCGGCACCTACGGCGGTCTGTCCTACCTCGCGCCGTTCTACGGGGTCAACGCGCTGTCGTTCTACTCGCATGGGGGCGGCTTCATGACGGAGCACCTCGAGCTTGCGCGCCGGACGTTCGGCGCGATGAACAACGGGTCGTTCGTGACGCTCGATACGAGCGACTTCAACGCGCTGGCGCCAGGGCCGGATCTCGCCCACATGGCGCGGCGCGTGCGCGCGCTGACGCGCGCCGCGGCAGCGGCTTCGTAATGAGCGCGTTCGACCGACTTCGGCGGCTCTTGAGCGCAGACGATCGATCGGCTGGTCACGCGGGGTCGGCCGGTGAGCGGACGCCGGCGATCGATGCCCCGGACGCGCGCAGACTGCAGGCGCAGCTGCGGGACGTCGATCGGCTCATCCGCGACCAGCAGAAAGCCATTGTTGGGCTCGAGCGTCAGCTGTCGATGCTTCGCGGCCTGCAGTACCAGCAGATGGACGTGACGACCGACGCGCTCCATCGCGCGGGGATGGAAGACGCCGACGGCGCGGCGCTCCAGCGTTCGCTCACACGAGCGCTGCGCATTGGCGAGGCCGGCAAAGACGTTATTGTCGGCCCCTGGACCGGTGAAGTCGGCTTCGAGCTGATGTACTGGATTCCGTTCCTCACATGGCTGACGAGCCAGGGGCTTGGAGGCGACCGGCTGGTTGTCGTCTCGCGCGGGGGAGCTGCACCGTGGTATCGCCACCTCACGAGCCGCTATGTCGACATCCTCGATCTCGTCTCGCCGGATGAGTTCCGGACGCGGACGGCAGGGCCAAAGAAGCAACGCTCGATCGGAGAGTTTGACACCGACATTCTCAAGCGCGTCAAAGCGTCTCACAACCTGGCCGACGCGGAAATCCTGCACCCGTCCGTGATGTACCGGCTGTTTATTTCGTTGTGGCGCCGGAGGGCGTCGGTGCGCCTGCTCGATGACTTCACCATCTATCGCCCGCTCTCCACTGGCGCGCCTGCGGCGATTCCGAATCTTCCGCGGGACTACGTCGTTGCGAAGTTCTATTTCAGTAAGGCTTTTCCCGAGTCAGCGGCAAATCGCGCATTCGCCGCCGAGGTGCTGCGCACGGTCAGCCGCCAGGCGCCGGTCGTCCTGCTCGCGACAGGCGTGCGTCTCGACGAGCACGAGGACTTTCGAGGGGGCGATGGCCTCGACGTGACCGTGATCGATCCGCACACGGTGCCGCAGAGAAATCTCGAGGTGCAGACCGACATCATCCGCGGCAGCCGCGGCTTTGTCGGCACCTACGGAGGGTTTTCGTATCTGGCGCCCTTCTACGGCGTGCCGTCACTGTCCTTTTTCTCGGACCGCAGCCGGTTCGAGAGCCACCATCTCGAGATCGCGTATCGCGTGTTCACGGGCACGACCCACGGACGGTTCGTCGCACTCGACAGGCGCGACTTCCATGTCGTTCAGCCTGCGGTCGACCGCTGGATGCCGGCCACGGTCACGCCATGAAACTGTTTCAGCAGAAAAAGCCCCGCACCGCGAAGCCCGGCGAACAGCCCGAGCCGTCCGCTGCCACGCTGGACGTCATCTCCGAGCGGCTCGACAAGCTCGAGCGCGTCATCACCGACCTCAAGCAGAACATCGACCTCATTCCGGCGATCGTGCGAAAGCTGTATCTCGACGGAATGGAGGTCGAGCCGCCGTACGACCTCATGGTGCAGCGGTTCGGCTACCTGTCGCAAAACGAAGAGGACGGGCTGCTGCTCGCGATCTTCAAGCGGATAGGCGCGCCGCATCGCCGTTTCGTCGAAATCGGCTGCGGCATGAACGGCGGAAACTCCGGATTCCTCGCGCAGGAGCTCGGCTGGCGCGGCCTGATGGTCGACGCACTGGCGGCCTCGATCGAAAAGGTCACCGTGCGGTACACCGGACACGCCGTGACCGCCGTGCAGGAGCGCGTCACCCGTGAAGGCATCAATGCGCTTATCGAGACGCATGGCTTTGCAGGCGACGTCGATCTGCTGAGCATCGACATCGACGGGAACGACTACTGGGTGTGGCAGGCGATATCGGCCTGCAGTCCGCGCGTGGTGGCCATCGAATACAACTGGCTCCTCGGCGGTACCCGCGCGGTGACGGTTCCCTACGATCCGCAATTCGATCTCAGCACGATTCCCGTCCGCGGTTATCGCGGTGCCTCGCTCGCCGCGCTCGTGCACCTCGGCCACGAGAAGGGCTATCGCCTGATCGCCACCGAGCGCGTCAACGCGTTCTTCCTGCGCGACGATATCGCTCCCGATATCAAGGCCGTCAGCTGCGCTCAGGGGTATCGGGCGCCCCTGAACATCAACCGCGGCAAGGACATTTTTCAGAAATTCGAGCGGGCCGGCCTCTCCTTGGTGACCGTCGCGGACCCAGCCGCCTTCGTATGAAACCCCCCGCCGACGCGCGTCCGCTTCGTGTGCTGTTCCTGATGCAGTACCCGGGGTACCTCCGCTACTTCGACTCGACGGTGCGGCTGCTGGCCGAGCGCGGTCATCACGTCGACGTGCTGTTCGACAATCCACTGAAACAACCGGAAGGTGCCGAGGCGCTGGACGATGTGACGGGCGACGTCGAAGTGCTGATCGGACCAGCGCCCAGACGTCCCGATGTCTGGGGCGTCGTGGGGAGAGCCATTCGCGGCACGATCGATTACGCGCGCTATCTGCACCCCAGCTTTGTCGACACGCCGTATCTCCGCGATCGGATGCGGACCGCGCTGCCGCCGGTGTTTGCGTGGCTGGGTCGCTGGAGCCATGCGAGCGAGCCGACGACCAGACGGCTGGTGACGCTGCTCATGGCTCTGGAGCGGGCCATCCCGAGCAGCGCCCGGCTCGAGCAGTTCATCCGATCGCGGCGTCCCGATCTCGTCGTGGTGACGCCGCTCGTGACCGATCGGTGTCCTCAGGTCGAGTTCGTCAAGAGCGCGAATGCGCTGGGCATCCCCAGCGTGCTTTGCGTGGCCAGCTGGGATCACCTGACCACCAAGGGTCTCATACGCCTTATCCCCGACCTGGTCACCGTCTGGAATGGGGCGCAGCGTGCTGAGGCGATCGAGTTCCACGCGGTGCCGCCCGAACGCATTCTCGTGACTGGAGCACAACCCTTCGATCGGTGGTTTACCCGCACCCCGACGGGCCGGGAAGAATTCTGCAGCCTGGTGGGGCTCCGCGCCGATCGCCCGTTCGTGTTGTTTGTCGGTTCGACGGCATCCATTTCGGCGCCCGATGCCGAAGTGCGGTTCGTGCGATCGTGGGTCGACGCGGTTCGACGCGAGTCCGAGCTGGCGGACGTCGGAATCCTGATTCGCCCCCATCCGTATAACGCGGCCCACTGGTCCGATGTCGACCTCTCGGATTTACCCGAGGTCGCGATCTATCCGCGAAAAGCGAATCCCGTGAACGAACAGGATCGGCAGGTGTACTTCGATTCGCTCTATCACAGCAGCGCGGTCGTCGGCGTGAACACGACCGCGATGATCGAGGCCGCGATTGTGGGGCGCACGGTGCATACCATCACGGGCGACGACTTCAAGGGGACGCAGGGTGGGACGCTGCATTTCCGTTACCTGCTTTCTGAAAATGGCGGGTTCTTGAGAATCGCCGAAGACCTGGCCGCGCACACACGCCAGCTTGCGGAAACGTTGCGGACTCCGGAAATCGGCCGCCAAGCGTGCGAGCGCTTTGTCACCGCCTTTATCCGGCCCAACGGCATCGGTCGCCCGTCGACGCCGGCGCTGGTCGATGGCCTCGAGCGTCTGGCGCGATCGCCCCGGCCTCAGCCGGCAGTGCTCCCCCTCTCTCTCTATCCCGCGCGTTTCGCGATGTGGCTCGGGGGCGTCGTGGCGGTGTATCGACGGCCCGAGCGCCTGCGCCGGGCCGCCCGCGACTGGGTCAGTCGACGCCGGCGAGCGCTCGTTCCGAAAACGAAGACCGAGGCGCCGCCGCACTGGCGCAAGGCGGCTAACCGACCATGACAGGCGATCTTTCGCTCTTGAGAACGGTCCGCTTCGTCGTGTTCGACTTCGACGGGGTCTTTACTGACAACCGCGTCCTCGTCTCTCAGGATGGCCACGAATCGGTGTTCTGCACGCGCGCGGACGGCATTGGCCTCGAGGCGCTCCGGCGAGCAGGCATCGACGCGTTCATTCTTTCGACCGAGCCGAACCCCGTTGTGCTCGAGCGCGCCCGTAAGCTGAAAATCGACTGCATTCACGGCTGCGACGACAAGTGGCCTGAGCTGCAGCGGCTGCTCAAGGAAAGAAACGTGGCGATCGGATCGGTTGCGTACCTCGGCAACGATGTGAACGACCGCGAGTGTCTGGCCCACGTCGGCGTTCCGGTGTGCGTCGCGGATGCGCACGCGGACGTCATGCCGCTGGCAAAGCTCGTCACCACCATGCGGGGCGGCTATGGCGCGGTTCGGGAAGTGTGCGACGCAATCGTACGAGCCCATGCTGGAGCATGACGGTTTGTCGGCGTCGA
>CAYHHH010000143.1:0-3697 GCA_964356125.1 uncultured Bifidobacteriaceae bacterium
AGTCAGCCTGCCGCCTACGGGCACGCTGGGTCGCTCGGTCTTGAAGGCAGTGACCACCGCCGAGAGCGTCGCCGGGCCGCTGAAGCAACCGAGATCGGAGGTGGTCCCTTCGCGCGTCTTCCCGCTCACCTGCAACGGGGTCAACTCGGTCCGCACCGCAGGTGCGACGCCGTTGAGCTCCAGCAACTGGGCGCCCCCCTCGGTCGTGCGGCGGAGCTTGAGAGTCAGCGCCGTAGATTGCCAATCGGCCTGGATGAACGCGGGGTAGCCCAGCAGCGTGTTTCGCTCACCCTGGCCGACGAGCCCGATGTGCGGAGTGCCGTTGATGAGGATACATGCGGCGATCGCAGCGCGGTTCGAGGGACCGTCGTTGATGGCCACTTGAAACCCTGCGTCGACGTCGTTGGGCGTCGTTGGCGTGACCTGAAAGGTCACCGTGAGGTCCGTCTCCAGACCGTTGGCGGCGTCGGGGTCGTTCGCGGACAGACCGCAGACGTCGACCCCGCTTGCGTCTTCAAAGCGCAGCTCGGCGCCTGGCGTCGCCGGCTGACCACCGACCTGGGTGAAGTTTGAGATGTTATTTGTATCGAGGACGACCGACGCCTCGGCCCGGCGCGGCCATCCGACGACCGCTGCGCCAGCCGCCAGCGGAACCCCGCGCGCCAGCCAGGCGCCCGCGCTAGCTACCCCCCCCCGCGTCAGCAAGCCCCCGATCAACCCGCCGCCGGCCGCTTCCAGGAATCCTCGTCGTGTGGCCATCGCCTCTCTCCTCTTCACCGGGCGAGCGTGCTCTGCCGGTGTCGTCAAGCTCGCTGTTGCCGCCGCCCTCGGTAGCGGGATTGCGCTACGTCGAGCGCCCCGAAGTCTATTCCGGGCGCGACCAAAGGTCCAATTTCAGACCATGCGCTGTTGCATCGGCCAGACCTTCTTGCGAGAACCAGGCCTGATGAGCGGCCTCTCGTAGGGTCGGAGCGAGTCGGCAAGATGCTCGTCGCTCGCCAGACGTACGAATTGAGCCGTCGGCGATGCGAGCATCACGACCTCGTCGTGGCGACTGTCGCGGTCCCGACCTCCGTCGTATGCCTGATTTCGGCGCTCCGTACAGTGTCGCCCGCACGGTCGCAGACTGCTTTCGTTTCAGAAACGCCGTCGGTTGGGCTGAGCTCGACTCGAAATATCCTCAGATGATTCGACAATGAGGTTGAGGAACTCGGTGCCGCCGAACCGCGCGGCTTCCTTCAACTGCTCCACAAACGTTGGCGGTTTCTGCCATGGAGTGACTTCAACGGGATTCTCATCCTCACCCCAATACGGACCCAAATCGTCGAAGGCCTTTATCGCATTGGCTTCGATCGGCCCATCCGGACTCATGGTCCTGCAGCTACGCGGAGCAAAAATTTGGCTCGCGACATCGGCCGCCACACCTTTGAAATTCAAACGTGTAAGCGTTGAAGTGTTGACGATGTGCGCGGCCTTCTCGAGAGCTGCGACGCGAAGAAGATTTGTCGGCGTCCACCCTTTTGAATCAGTCCGCCAAGGCTAGTTGCACCGGCCGATTCCAGTGGGTGAGATCGGAATAACCTATTATTAGTTCGACGCAAAAACCTACAAATGGTACAACCTAATAACCTATTAATGGTTCGCCTCGAAAGCCTATGAATCGTGGCAGCCAGTGATCCAACAAAAAAAAGGAACTCCATGGCAAGCCCCGAAGAAAAACTCGCTGAATCGCTTGAGTCCCTGCATCGGCTACAAGAACAACGGATCGTCGCAATCAGGTCACTTGATTTGAGCCGGCGAGATCGAGAACGCCTCGTGAAAGCCGGCTTCCTGCGAGAAGTAATGAAGGGCTGGTATATCCAATCGCGACCGGACGAAACTTCGGGCGACAGTACACCCTGGTATGCGTCGTTCTGGGATTTTTGCGCGGCTTATCTTTCCGAGCGCTTTGGTAAGGAATGGTGCTTATCCCCCGAACAGTCACTGTCACTGCAGGGTGGCAATCGAACCGTCCCGGCTCAATTGCTCGTGCGCTCCCCAGCAGGAGGCAACAAGCCTACGGCGTTGCCGCATGGGACATCGCTTTTTGATGTGCGCAACGCTATGCCGAAAGACAACGAGATCGCCGAGCTCGACGGCCTACGCCTGTTCTCGGTGCCTGCTGCCCTAGTTGCGGTTTCAGAAGACTTTTTTCGACGCCATCCAACGGACGTGCGCTCGGCTATGGCAACCGTGAAGGATGCATCGGATGTGCTTGCCCTACTGCTCGAAGGTGGTCATAGCGTGGTCGCGGGGCGTCTGGCTGGGGCATTCCGAAATGCCGGACGCACGCGCATAGCCGATGAAATGACAAAAACGATGGAGGCTGCTGGCTACACGATTCGCGAAAGCGACCCGTTTGAAAGCCGGCTTGGCGCGCTGCCCGGCCCGCGTGAAGCCTCACCCTATGTGAATCGCATCCGCCTGATGTGGGAAGCGATGCGTAAGCCTCTGCTGGGTCTCTTCCCCAAGCCGCCGGGAGTTCCTGCTACCCCCGAGGCCTACCTGAAGGCTGTCGAAGAGGTGTACGTCACCGATGCCTACAACTCTTTGTCGATTGAAGGATACCGGGTAAGCCGGGAGCTCATCGAAAGGGTCCGCACTGGCGCATGGAACCCGGACGACAACCCGGAAGACCGCGAAAATCGTAACGCCCTAGCCGCGCGCGGCTATTACGATTCGTTCGTTAGTGTGAAGGCGAGCGTCGCGAAGGTCTTAAGCGGTAACAATGCCGGAGAAGTCGCCCATGACGATCATGTTGACTGGTACCGACGACTGTTCGGGCCAAGCGTGACGGCCGGCATTATCGGGCCTGCCGATCTGGCCGGCTACAGAAGCGGCCCCGTATACATCCGCCGGTCGAGGCACGTACCACCGCCGCGTGAAGCGGTGCGCGATTGTATGCCTGCCTTATTCGATCTTCTGAGAGAGGAAGCCGAACCTGGTGTGCGCGTGGTACTTGGGCATTTCGTATTCGTCTACATCCATCCCTACATAGACGGAAACGGCCGGATGGGACGTTTTCTTATGAATGTCATGCTCGCATCCGGCGGCTATCCCTGGACCGTTATCCCGGTGGAGCGCCGCGACGATTACATGAGCGCACTGGAAGCGGCCAGCGTGACGCAAGACATAAAGCCTTTCGCCACATTCGTGGCTGGGCTGGTCCAGGCCGGACTGGAAGGCAAACCCTTGGCTGCGGTTCCACCTACGCGCCGGCCCTGATCCACGGGGCGTGCTGGCCGTTCTTCGATTTTGATCGAAACCGCGTACTCTCGCAGCGTTGCGATCCGGCGGCAGCGCGGGGCGGTAACGAAAAACACGTTGCAGGCTGCCGCGGGAGTGCGGCTAAGGCCGCGCACGCACGAGTTGTTAGATAGCGGTTAGATGAGAAGAAAAAGGGTGTTCGCCAAGAAAGCGAAACGTTAAGGAAAGTTGGTTGCGGAGGCTCGCAACCGTCTATATCGCCCGAACTCTACGTCGTGGCCGCGTGATGGGATGATAGCGGCGCCAGTGTAGCGGGCTATACAGGGGACCGCAGACTGATCGCCACCTCAAGACCGGGCTGTGCGTTTCGCGCGCGAATCCCTCCCCGGTGGAGTGGCGATCGACATGATGCTTGCCCTTACTTTGTGGGCGGGGTGCCGGCGCGCGCGGG
>CAYHHH010000143.1:3797-7004 GCA_964356125.1 uncultured Bifidobacteriaceae bacterium
GCGATCGACATGATGCTTGCCCTTACTTTGTGGGCGGGGTGCCGGCGCGCGCGGGACCGGGAACAGTTCCGGTGATGTTCACTTCGACGTAGACCAGCGTCTCAGGCCCGGCGTTCTCGTTGGCGTGGGTCGTCCCCTCAGACACCATGATGACGCTGCCGGGACCGTAGACGCGTTTCGTCTCGCCGCGGCTCTCGGTGAGATTTCCCTGCACGACGGTGATGATCGACGTCCGGCCGGTGTGCGTGTGCGGGGTCATCGCCATACCCGGGGTATAGGTGAATTTCGTCACCGACGCGTTGCCCGCGGCGAACCCAACTTCGCCGAGGCTGACCTTGCCCACCTGTTCAGATGTCGGTCTCGGCGGCGGCGACTGACGCGCGGCCACCGAGTACCCACCGCCAGTGAGCAAGAGAGACCCAGCCAGAAAGACGAACGTGCGGACGATGCGTCGATGCGTCATTTGTACCTCCTACGGGAGAGCAAACACGAACAGCGTCAGACCGGCAATCGCGGCAACGTACTGCTTGCCATTCACCGCGTAGGTGATCGGATTCTGACGGACTTGCGCGCCGACGGTTGCCTTCCACAACAGCGTGCCCGTCCGCGCATCGAGAATCTTCAGATATCCTTCCCGACCGCCGGTGATGAGGAGGTCCGTTGCGGTCGTGACGATGCCGGCGTCGGTGACGTCCGTCATGTTGAACTTCCATTTGGCCGTACCTGTGGCTGGGTCGATGGCCATGATGGCGCCGTGACCCGCGGCGTCGGTCCAGTTGTTGATCGGTCCGCGAATAAGGCCCTGAATGGCGGGCGCTCCGGGAATCGCTTTTGTCGGTTCGTTCGGCATCGGTACGAAGGTCTGATTCACGCCGCCGGTGAAGTTGCGCCCTTCCTGATATTCGATCGGCGACCAGCCGTAGAGTTGCGCCTGATCTTCCCATGCCGAGATATACATCAGCCCGGTGCGCGGGCTGTACGACGGCGAATACCAGTTCGTGCCGCCCTGGATCGCGGGATACGTCGGCATTCCGGGCGGCTGCGGCGTGTGGATCGGGCGGCCGTTCGCATCGAAGCCGTTCATCCAGTTCACGCGCACGAACGGCTTGCCGAGCAGAAACTTTCCGGTGACGCGATCGAGCACGTAGAAGAGGCCGTTGCGGTTGGCCCACAGCATCGCCTTCAAGGGTTTGCCGTCGAAAGTGATGTCGGCGAGCACAGGCACCTGCACGGAGTCGTAGTCGTACGGATCGTGCGGCGTAAACTGGTAGTGCCACCGCAGTTTTCCGCTGTCGGCATCCAGCGCCACGACCGAGGCGGCATAGAGGTTATCGCCGGGCCGCTGCTCGTGCGCGTAGTCGGGACCGGCATTACCGACGCCCCAGTATGTGAGATTCAACGCGGGATCGAACGAGCCGGTCACCCATATCGATCCCCCGCCGTGCTTCCACGCTTCCGGATCACAAAGCGTTTTCGTGTTCGGCGGGCACGGTTCCCACGTTTCGTGTCCGGGCTCTCCAGGTCCGGGAATGGTATAGAAACGCCACGCTTCCTTGCCCGTTGCCGCGTCGTAGGCAGCGATGAACCCGCGAATGCCGTACTCGCCGCCGCCGACGCCGATCACGACTTTGTCTTTGACGACGAGCGGCGACACCGTGATCGAATAGCCGGCTTTGCTGTCGTCGACGCGCGTCTTCCAGATCGGCCGGCCGCTTCTCGCGTCGAGTGCGATCAGGTGCGCGTCGAGCGTGCCCATGAAGACCGTTTCACCGAGTATCGCGAGACCGCGGTTGTTCGATCCGCAGCAGACCACGAGCGTCGGATCGTTGGTGTACCGGTAAACCCAGAACACCCGGCCGGTGGCAGCGTCCAGCGCCAGCACATCGTTCGGCCGCTGCGTCAGGTACATGATTCCGTCGGCGACGATCGGCGTGGCCTGCCAGCTGCCAGTGAGCGGAGACTGATGGGCCCATGCGAGGTTGAGGCTCTTGACGTTCGCCGGCGTAATCTGCGTCAGCGGGCTATGGCGATTGCTGAAATAGTCACCGCCATACGTCAGCCAGTTGTGCGGCTCTTTCGCCGCATTCAGGAGACGCTCGTAGGTGATCGGTGCCTGCGCGGCCAGCGGATACGACAGCAGTGCCAGCGCCGCGACGACGAGCGTAATTGCAGCTTTGCCTCTCATGTGCGTCATCGCCCTTTCAGGGAAAGCAGATACGACACCACGTCGGCCAATTCCTGCGACGACAACTCCTTCTCATACGATGGCATCGTCGAAACGGTCGAGATGCGGTATTCGCGGAGGTCGGCCTTGATCAGCGAGATGAGCCGCCCGTCCAGATCGGCGAGCTGCACCATAAATGTGTCTTCGTTGAGCCGGCGCCCTTCGATGACTTTGCCATCGCGCGTGACGATGCGGACGGGCCGGTTGATCGGCATCATCTGCGAGCTCGGATTCCGCAGCGAACGTTCCAGCGAACCGGCGCTGCGAACGGCGCCGATGTCGCTCAGGTCGGGCGCTTTTCGGCTGCCGACGTTGTTGATGCGGTGGCAGCTGAGACACGCGCCTTTGCCTTCGAGCACCACCTGGCCGCGGCCGGCGTCTCCGGCGGATGCCGATCCGCGATCGAAGATGTTCATGTTGCGCAGGAACGCGACGAGGGCCGTCAGTTCCGCGTTGTTGAACTTGAACGCTGGCATTCCCGCGTTCGGAAAACCATTGGTGATGACGGTTCGAAGCTGCGGATCGGTGACGGCGTTCCTGAACTTGCCGCTGCGGAGATCAACGCCGGCGACGCCGTCGCCGTTGTCGCCATGGCAGCTGGAGCATTGTTCCGAGTAGAGACGCGCCCCGTATTCGATGTCGGCGCGCGGGTAATCTTCCGGATGCCCCTGCAGCGTCGGACCCTGGGCGGCGATTCGACTCGCGGATGCCAGACAGAGGGCGGCCAGACCGATAACAACCCACCTCATATGCGCACCCTTATACGCGGGAACGCCGCGCTTGACAACAGGCAGAGTGGCGGAAAACGTTTTCGCCATCGCCGCGCTATGCGCCCTGCTGGCCGTGGAGTTGCCGGCTCAACTACGTACGCGATCTGAGCGCGTCATGCACGAGTGCGAGGAGTGCAATGCAGGCCGTGTCGGTGCGCAACGTCCGTGAACCCATGCCGACGGGCTGGAAGCCGTGGGTTTCGAGAAGTTGCA
>CAYHHH010000143.1:7104-9795 GCA_964356125.1 uncultured Bifidobacteriaceae bacterium
AGCAGCGGCCGGTAGCACTCGGACGTGAGGACGTGCGTGTCGAAGTAGTGTCGTTCCACGCGCTCCGCGTTGGTCAGGACGATCTGACCGACTCCAAGCGCCGCGATCTGTGCCCAGAGGCGTCGGAGCACTTTCGGTCGGGGAAGTGCAAGGAGCACGTCGACCAGCGGCCGCGGCGGAATGGTCGCTTCAAAAGAGCACTGCAATTCGATCGTGTCCGCGGAGACGGACTGTACCGTGCCCACTCCGCGCGGGCCACCCACGATACCGACGCGCACCTGATGCCCAGCCGCGACCCGCAGGACGTTCCGCAGGTGGGCGGCGCGGGTGCCGGAGAGACGGATATCACAAGCGCCTCTGACTTCGCTGGGCTCGAGAAGGATCAGATTCACACGGTATCATCGCTCTTGCTACAGCCTTCGCGGTGGACTTACTGAATCGCGTGACCCGGCTGGACGCGCTCAGAGTGCCGCCCGGGAACCAGTACGGGATTCGGTTTACTTATCGAGAGGAACACTTCTATGACGTCTCCTGCAAAGACTTCCACGACGAGTAACGTGCGGCGACGACTCCCGACGCACCGGCCGCCGACGCACCCCGGTGAGATGCTGCTCGAAGAGTTTTTGAAGCCCTTGGGCATCACCCAGATGGACGCGGCGGCGCGCATGCGCGTCCCATTCCAGCGGATGAACACCTTGGTGAAGGGCAAGCGCGGGGTGACAGCGGATACCGCCCTGCGCTTGGCGAAGCTGACCGGAATGGACGCCGGATTTTGGATGGGCCTGCAGGCCGACTATGACCTCTGGTATGCGTTGAAGGCTGTCGACCTGTCGAAGATCACGCCGCTAAAGAAGTCCGCCTGAATTGCCGACAGGTGTTTGGTTTTCAGTGGGAAAGTGGTTCGGGGGCTCGCTGCCAGCTATACCACCCGCTCTTTATGTCGTGGCGGCTTGATTAGGTAGCTCGAGTGCTCGGCTGGTGCCCTGCGACATTCAACCTATTTGATTTTCAACGGTGTGAGATACACGATGGCCAGATAGTCCGCTTCCACGTGGTCCCTGTCCAATGGTCGAAGCTTTTGCATTTCCCTCAGAGCAAGATTCTCAGTCACCATTCCCATCTGCCCATGGCCCTTCATCTTTCCGGCCGCGATCGTGATCTTGATGTAGTACGTCTTCCCAGCCTCCCAGGTTTGGTCAATTTCCGAGTCCTTCTCATTGGATCGAACGACATGTCTTCCTGGGTCGAGCTTCAGGGCGAAGTACCGTGCGTTGTCCATCTCTAGAAGTTTCTGCTCGTCCAGAAACACTGACGGTTCCAACGCCTTTCCGAAGAACTTGCCCGGGCGATAGACATAGACCGTCGCTTTCGAGTCATCCTGACCTGTTACCGGCGTCGAGGCGGCAGAAGGTGGTGGTGTGTTTGGCGAGATCGCTGAATTCTTGGTGCGCACGCCTGCCTTAATCATCGCTGTGATGGCGACATCGGGTACGCCTGCGGCCTTTAGGGTGGCGAGCGCGTCAGCTGACGTGTCGAATTGGGTAGTGGAGGTCTCGATCTTTAGCACGATGGTGTCGGCGGCCAGGCGGGCGTTCGTCATCGTCACGATGTCCGCATTGCGGAGCACCTCTTCGCTCTGACCTAACAAGGTGGCGCTCCAGCCGATCGTCACAAAGAGGACAGTGGGCGCGATCCAGTGGCGCAGCAACGAAGAACTAGAAGTCATGGGGGCCTCTTGTCTGGCGACTATGCTGCTACGACTAAATGGAAATCTCGAACGTGACGCAATGAGTACACTCCATTGCGACGGATGTCTGTTCCGTTTTGGACACCCGGCCTGTGGCTGTAGTTGACCTGCCCTTAAAACCCGCTACGGGGATAGTGAGAGGTCCTCACGCCGCAACCACGCTAATCCGACCAGCCTTGCGCGAGCGGGGCTTCCGCCGAATCACGATCTCGACATCCTGGTCGAGCGCGGTCAGCAGGTTCATCAGGCGTTCGACAGAGAAACCCGCCAGATTGTAGTGACGAAGCGCAGAGACTTTCGGCTGCGTCACACCCAGCACCTTGGCGGCTTCGGCCTGCGAGAGCTTTTGCGCGTCCAACACCTGATTCAGGGCATAGGCCAGACGCAGCTTGGCCTGACGATCGACAGCGTCGGGAAACCCGAGATCCGCGAACACGTTTCTAGTGCCGCGCGTGACCGGTTCTCTTCGTTCAGCGTTTCGACTTGCCATAGTGATCCTCGTGATCCCTCTGCGCGGTTTTCAAGCGTTCGGCGACGAGATCAACGTCCCGTTTGGCCGTCCGGATGCCGGACGGCGACTTCTTCTGGAACGCGTGAAGAACGTATACGGCCTTCTCGAGCCGAACCGTATATACGGCGCGATACGCGTTTCCGTCGTGCGACTCGACGACCTCCAGTACGCCAGGACCAAGCCCCTTCCACGGCTTCGCCGTCGGAGCGGTCCCACCGAACTGCGCAATGCCGAGGGCGTTTCCCATGTCTTCCTTGACCGCCGCGGGAAAGCTCAGGAAGTCGCGTTTGGAGGACCCGACCCAGTGCAGCGGCTTCTCGTCCGCCGCCAGGACACGTCGCACCCCATGATTATCCCAGTTCTGGGATAGTCACGCAAGCGGGCGGCCATGCTGGGGGCCACCGTACAGACACCTTGCAAGTGGTTGCGGGGG
>CAYHHH010000144.1:0-9567 GCA_964356125.1 uncultured Bifidobacteriaceae bacterium
TTGGTACCGATGCGTCAACCAGGTGTAGAGGTACGCGGCATTGTGCAACCAGACGACTTGATGCCGGTCTCGAACATCTTCAGCTCGGTCGACTGCTGTTCCAGGGTCGGCGCGGCGCGATGGATCGACCACCGCTCTTTCGACGCGACCGGCCGGTCGGGATAGTCGACCGGCTCACCGAGCACGTTCATGACGCGGCCGAGCGTGGCCGGCCCGACGGGCATCGAGATCGGCTCGCCCAGGTCGACTGCCAACATCCCGCGCTGCATGCCGTCGGTCGGCTTCATCGCGACCGTGCGCACGCGCGATTCGCCGAGATGCTGCTCGACCTCGCAGATAATGTCGACCTTCGACTCGCCCGCTTTGCCCTCGGTCTTGATCTGGACGGCGTTATAGATATCCGGCAGGTGGCCGTCGGGGAACTCGATGTCGACGACGGGACCAATGACTTGCACGACCTTGCCGATCTTCTGCTTCGTTGCGACCTCAGTTGCCATATTCCTCGCTATGTTGCCGTTACCGTGCCGCAGACGCGCCGGACACGACTTCGATGATTTCCCGCGTAATCGCCGCCTGGCGAACCTTGTTCATATACAGCGTCAGCGTGTCGATGATCTCGCCCGAGTTCTTCGTCGCCGCATCCATTGCCGTCATGCGCGCCGCGTGCTCGGCCGCCGCCGACTCGAGCAGCGCGCGATACACCTGAATCTCGATGTGTTTCGGCAGCAGGTCGCCGAGAATCTGCTCGGGGCCGGGCTCGTAGATGTAGTCCACGTCTTCTTTTGATCCGGGGGCCCCTGCCCCCCGGAGGGCACCTTCGCTTCGCGGGGCCCCGGTCGCCCCGCTCGCTTCGGCGCCGGCCGGCGCCACCACCGCTGCCTTCGGAATCGGCAGCAACTGCTCCGTCGTCACGCGCTGCTGCATGACCGACTTGAACTCGTTGTGGACGATGAAGACCTGCGACGCGCGGCCGCTCGTGAATTCCTCGATCGCCATCGCGGCGATGCGCTTCGCGTCGGCGTACTTGACGCGCTGGAAAATCCCGATCTCTTCGACGCGGATTTCGAAGCCGCGGCGCTTGAAGAAGTCGCGCCCCTTGCGGCCGACCAGGCCAAGCGCGACCGGCCCGCCGGCCCTGTTGATGAAGAGGCTCGCGGCCTTGATGATGTTCGTATTGAAGCCGCCGGCCAGCCCCTTGTCGGCGGTAATGACGATGAGCAGCACTTTCGCATCGGGTGCCGGCTCACGTTCCGCCAACAGCGGATGCGACGCGGGATCGACGCGACTCGCGAGGCTGTTGAGCACGCGCTGCATCTGCAGCGCGAACGGTCGCGCGCCGATGACGCGCTGCTGGGCACGACGCAGCTTCGAGGCCGAGATCATCTTCATGGCCTTCGTAATCTGCTGCGTCGATTTCACCGCGCGGATGCGGCGGCGGAGGTCAAGCAGTGACGGCATTGCTAGGCCGCTTTCCTCGCGGCGAACTGCTGGCTGAAGTCCTTGAGGGCCGCATTGATCTGCCCCTTCATCTCATCGTCGATTTGCATCTTCTCTTTGATGCCGTTGAGGATGCCCGAATGCCGCAGCTCGAACGTGCGGTACAGCTCCGTCTCGTACGCGCCGACGTCGCTGACAGGTACCTGGTCGAGGTAGCCGTTCGTGCCCGCATAAATAAGGAGCACCTGCTTTTCGATCGGCAGCGGGTTGTACTGGGGCTGCTTCAGAATCTCGACCAGCCGGGCGCCGCGGTTGAGCTGCGCCTGCGTTGACGCGTCGAGGTCGCTGCCGAACTGCGCGAACGCCGCCAGCTCGCGGTACTGCGCCAGGTCGAGACGCAGCGATCCCGCAACCTGCCGCATCGCCTTGATCTGCGCCGAGCCGCCGACCCGCGACACGGAGTTGCCGACGTTGATGGCCGGACGGATGCCCTGATGGAACAGATCCGACTCGAGAAAGATCTGGCCGTCGGTGATCGAAATGACGTTGGTCGGGATGTACGCCGACAAATCGCCTGCCTGCGTCTCGATGATCGGCAGCGCCGTCAAGGATCCGCCGCCCAGGGCATTATTGAGTTTCGCCGCGCGCTCCAGCAGGCGCGAGTGCAGATAGAACACGTCGCCCGGGTACGCTTCGCGGCCTGGGGGACGCCGCAGCAACAAGGAGATTTCGCGATACGCCTGCGCATGCTTCGAAAGGTCGTCGTAGACGCACAGCGCATGGCGGCCGCTGTCGCGAAAAAACTCCCCCATGGTGCATGCGGAATACGGAGCGATATACAGAAGCGGCGCGGGGTCGGAGGCGCCGGCCGCCACGATGATGCTGTAGCGGAGCGCGTCGGCCTCTTCGAGGATGCGTACGACCTGCGCGATGGTCGACTGCTTCTGGCCGATCGCGTTGTAGATGCAGATGACGTCTTTGTCGCGCTGATTGATGATGGCGTCGACGGCGACCGCGGTCTTGCCGGTCTGGCGATCGCCGATGATGAGCTCGCGCTGTCCGCGGCCGATCGGCACCATCGCGTCGATCGCTTTGAGGCCGGTCTGCAGCGGCTCGCGCACCGGCTGGCGATCGACGACGCCCGGCGCGATGCGCTCGATGGGCATGAACGTCTTCGTCGTAATCGGGCCTTTGCCGTCGATCGGCTGCCCCAGCGAATTCACGACCCGGCCGAGGAGCTCTTCGCCGACGGGCACCGAGATGATGCGGCCGGTGCGCTTGACGACGTCACCTTCCTTGATCTCCGTGTACTCGCCGAGGAGCACGGCCCCGACGCCGTCTTCTTCGAGGTTCAGCGCGATGCCGAAGACGCCGTGCGGAAACTCGAGCATCTCTCCGGCCATGGCGCGCTCGACGCCGTGGACGCGCGCGATGCCGTCGCCGAGCGACACGACGCTGCCGACTTCGGCGACGTCCACTTCGACGGCGTAGCTGCCGATCTGCTCGCGGATGATCTTGGAAATTTCCTCAGCTTTGATATTCATAATTTAATTCGCATGGGGCCCCACCCCCATGCGCCTGCCGTCGCTTCCGCTCCGGATCTTGAAGTGGACGCTCATCTGCTTGGCCTACGTTGTGAGGCGTTCTCGTATCTTCTTCAACTGTGTGGCGATGCTTGCATCGTAAATCGTGCTGCCCACGCGCGCGACGACCCCGCCGAGGATGTCTTTATCCACCCTGGTCGTCATCGAGACCCGCTTGCCCGTCACCGTGGCGAGCCGCTGCTCGATGGCCTGCACGCGATCCTTCGACAAGGGCTCCGCGCTCGTCACTTCGGCATGCACCACGTTCTGCCGCTCGGCGAGGAAATCGCGATAGGTCGCCGACACGTCCTTCAGCAGGCTCAGGCGATCGCGGTCGGCGAGCAGCACGAGGAGCTTCGAGACGATGGGCGAGAGTCCCGCGACCTTGGTGATTTCTTCCATCGCCGCGCGTTTGCGGGGTGCGGGCACCGCAGGATTCAGCATGAGGCCCTGGAGGGCCGGCTGCTGGGCAAGAAACGCGATGAACTCGTCGAGCTCCCGGGCAACCGTATCGAGGTCCGCCGATTCCTTGGTGGCGACGTCGAGCAGGGCGCGAGCGTAACGGGCGGCGGCGGTGCGACTAGTCATTTTTGGTTCGCGTGGGGCCCCACCCCCACGCGCTGCCGTCGCTTACGCTCCGGATCTTGAAGCGCTCGACGTCCTGCTTAGTGAGGCCCTTGCGATAAGTTTCACAAGCGCAAAACAGCCATTTATACCATAAAAACACGGTAGATCTCTAGTTGCGCGCATCCACCAAATGCTCGTACAGGCGCTGCAGTTCGTCCTCTGACCCGAAATCTATCTCAATTCGGCCGCCTGTGCCTTTGCGAGTGATCCTGACGCGCGTCCCCAGCGTCATGCGCAGCTTCTCTTCGGCGGCCCGGGTATGGACGTCGGTCGGGGCGGCCACGCGGCTGTCGGCTGCCGGGCCTTCGCTGCCGATGCGCTTCACCATCGCCTCGGTCTCGCGCACCGAGAGGTTGCGCGCGATCGCTTCGCGGGCGATCTGCCGCTGGCCGGCTTCGTCAGCGATTGCGATGATGGCGCGCGCGTGCCCCATCGACAGACGCCCCGAGGCCACTTCGGCGCGGACTTCCTGCGGCAGCTTCAACAACCGCATGTGATTGGCGACCGACGAGCGGTCCTTACCCACCGCCGCGGCGATCTCCTCCTGCGTCATTCGGAACTCGGTGCTGAGTTTTTCGTACGCGGCGGCCTGGTCGATCGGATTGAGATCTTCGCGCTGGATGTTCTCGATGAGCGCCATCTCGAGCAGTTGCGCATCGTTTCCGGCAGCGACCTCTTTGATGACGATGGGCACGCGCGTGAGGCCGGCGCGCTGCGCGGCGCGCCAGCGGCGCTCGCCGGCGATGATGCGATACCCGCCATCGACCTTGCGGACGACGATGGGCTGGATGACGCCGTTGGCCTTGATCGACTGCGCGAGCTCGTCGAGGCGCACATCTTCAAATCGGTGCCGCGGCTGATGCTCGCTCGGCGAGATCTGATCGACGTCCACCTCCGTTGGCGCGCTGCCCGAGCGCACCTCGGGCACATCGGGTATGAGCGCACTGAGGCCTTTTCCAAGCGCAGGTCGTTTTTCCATTCGAAGTCCTCTCTACTTCAACACGGAGACACGGAGTCGCGGAGACGCGCGGAGAATTCTTTGTCGAAAAGAAATTACTCCGTGGATCTCCGTGTCTCCGTGCCTCCGTGTTGAGACATCCCGTTGCGTGCCAGCAATTCGCGGGCGAGGGCGACGTACGCCTCCGCGCCTTTTGATTTCGCGTCGTATGTCGTCACCGGCAAGCCGTGGCTCGGCGCTTCGGCGAGCCGCACGTTGCGCGGGATCACCGTGTGAAACACTTTTTCCTTGAAAAATTCACGGACGTTCGCCGCCACCTGCGCGCCCAGGTTCGTGCGCTCGTCATACATCGTCAGGAGCACGCCGTCGACGTCGAGCGTCGGATTGAGTCCCGCGCGCACGCGCCGCAAAGTCGTCATGAGATCGGCCAGGCCTTCGAGCGCGAAGTACTCGCAGTGGAGCGGAATGAGCACGGCTTCAGCGGCGACGAGCGCGTTCAGCGTGAGCAGGCCGAGCGATGGCGGACAGTCGATGAAGATGTGGTCGTAGCGATCGCGGAGCGGCGTGAGAAACCGGCGCAGTTGCGATTCGCGCCCGGGCAGCGCCACCATCTCGATTTCTGCGCCTGTGAGGTTGCGATCGGAGGGCAGCATCGAGAGCTTGGCGACGGTCGTGGCGAGGATGAAATCGTCGGGGTTCTTGAGCGCCGCGCCGTCGGCGGCGGTCAGCACGTTGTAGATGGTGCCGCCAGGTCCGCTCTTTCCGCGGAGGCCGACGCCGCTCGTCATGTTGGCCTGCGGGTCGACATCCACGAGCAGCACCCGGCGGCCCTCTGCCGCGAGCGCTGCCGCCAGGTTGATGGCGGTGGTGGTCTTACCCACTCCACCTTTCTGATTCGCGATGGCCTGTATCTTATGCATTTACAACGAGATGTAGGCATTGGTCTTTCGACCAATAATATGAGTCTATCTAACTCAACCTGCAGGATTGAGAATACTCCAGATGGGCTGCGCTTTCCAAACTGTTCCACGTGGAACAATCACGTGTTCTTCTTGAAAATTTCCAGCCGACTTCCCCACTGGCTTAGAAGCACGTGGCTCGCGGTGGGCGAGAGATGTGGAGCAGCGAGCTCCGGCGGAGTGGGCACAGCCGTGCCGAACAGAAAGAGGGATCCACCCGGCTTCACGAACGACTGAATCTCAGCCAGGGTCTTGCGATCGACGCGTACAGCTCGCAACGTGACCACGTCGATGGCCTCGTGAAGCGTCGGACGGGCGAGCAGTTCCTCAAACCGGACCGCGTCAACCGTCGTCCGATCCACGTCCAGCGTGCGCACAACTTCCCGCAAAAACGCAGCCTTGCGCGTCTTCGACTCGACCATCCGGAGCGAAATCCCTGGAGCCGCCAACTTCATCGGTATCGCCGGCGAGCCCCCTCCGGAGCCGATATCGAGGACCGTCGCTTCCGCTGCGGAGAGATATTTCGTGGCCAGAACAGGTTCTATGAGGAGACGATCAATCGCCTCGTCGCCTGCGTCTTCCACCGGCAGGGAGGTGAGCGAGACTTTGCGATTCCACTTTCGTAGTAGCTCGAAATACGCGCTCAAGGCATCAATTACCGCCCAGGGAAGCGATAAACCGGCCTTGGAAGCGCGCTTGGCGAGCTTTTCGCGAATCGGCACCCTGGTGAGGAATATAAGGGGTCGGGAGGGGTTTTTCCTAACCTGCGCTTCGAAAAACCCCTCCCGACCCCGTTTATTGGCGAGAAACGTAGGTGGAGAGAACCGTGATGGCGGCCGGCGTGACGCCGGGTACTCTCATGGCCTGGCCGATGGTTTCGGGCTTCACCTGATCGAGGCGTTGGACGACTTCCGTCGAGAGTCCTGGCACCGCGGCATAGCGAAACTCGTGCGGGATGCGCCGGTGCTCGTCGCGCGATCGCCGCTGAATGTCGGACTCCTGCCGTTTCAAGTAACCCTCGTATTTGAGTGTTATCTCGACGCTCGGGATGTCAAGACGGCTCAGCGGATGCTGAAGCACGAGCCCGTCGCGAACGAGCGTCTCCACTCTCGACGCGGGCTGGCGCAGCCACTGCTCGGCAGACACTCGCGCGCCGCTGGAATCTTTTACTCTCGCCGCCCGAATCCGGTCGAGATTCCCCGCGAATCGCTTCTTACGCAATTGGAAGCTCTCCCAACGGGCTTCGTCTATCAATCCAACCCCTCGACCACGCGCCGTCAGTCGCAAATCTGCGTTATCGACCCTCAATAGCAGGCGATACTCCGCGCGAGACGTGAACATCCGGTAGGGCTCCAAACATCCCTGTGTAATTAGGTCGTCTACCAGAATCCCGATATAACCCTCGCTTCTCGCAAGGGTGAAGGGTGCCGCCTGCGCCACGTGGAGCGCCGCGTTTGTGCCCGCGATTAACCCCTGCGCGCCAGCTTCCTCGTAGCCCGATGTGCCGTTGATCTGGCCGGCGAGGAACAACCCCGCGATGCGCCTGGTCTCGAGCGCGCTCGTCAGCTCGGTCGGCTGAATGAAGTCGTACTCCACGGCATACGCCGGCCGCAGCATGCGCGCGTCCTCGAGCCCACGCATCGCGCGCACGATCTGGAGTTGCACGTCGGCGGGGAGGCTCATCGAACAACCGTTCACATACATCTCGTCGACGTCGCGCCCTTCCGGTTCGAGATAAATCTGGTGCCGCTCGCGCTGCGGAAACCGGACGATCTTGTCTTCGAGTGATGGGCAATACCGCGGACCGACACCCTGAATCTGTCCGTTGAACAACGGCGACTGATCGATGTTGGCGCGCACGATATCGCGCACGCGATCGTTGGTGTGCGCGAGATAGCACGGCGTCTGCTCAATCTCGATCGACTCGGTCAGAAACGAGAACGGCACCGGCGGAGTGTCGCCGGGCTCGACCGCGAAATGTCCGTCCGCGACGCCGCGATCGAAATCGATTGAGCGTCGATCGAGACGCGGGGGCGTGCCGGTTTTCAATCGGCCCCACGTGAAGCCGAACGATTTCAGCGACTCCGCGAGCTCGCGCGACGGTGGTTCGTTGGCGCGTCCCGCGGGCCGCTGCTCGCGCCCCACATGAACGAGGCCATTGAGGAATGTACCGGTCGTGATGACGAGCGCATCGCACGCGTACCGTTCGCCTTCCTCGAGCGCGAGACCGACGACACGGCCGTGGTCGACGAGAACCTGGCCGGCCCTCCCGAGAATCCACTCGATGTTTGGCTCTGCGCGCAGCGCCGCGAGCATCCACGCACCGTAGCGCTTCTTATCCGCCTGCGCACGAGGCGACCACACGGCGGGACCACGGCTGCGGTTGAGCACTTTGAACTGGATGCCGGTGGCGTCGATGGCGCGCGCCATCAATCCGCCAAGCGCGTCGATCTCGGCGACGAGATGCCCCTTGGCCGTGCCGCCGATCGCGGGATTGCACGGCATGTGCGCGACCGTATCCTCGGACAACGTGCAGATGGCGACACGACGCCCCAGGCGCGCGGCCGCATACGCCGCCTCACACCCGGCGTGCCCCGCACCGATCACGATGACGTCGAACTTCTCAGCCACAGCTCTTTTCTATGTGATCACTTTCCTATACAGAAGCGCGAGAAGATGTGCCGCAGCAGATCTTCCGACGTGCGCGTGCCGGTCACTTCCTCGAGCGCCGCGCGCGCGTCCTGGAGATCGGTCAAGACGAATTCTTCCGCGACAGGTCCGCCCGGCGCGTCCACCGCGTCGCCCGCGCGCCGCAGTGCCATACGCGCCCGCTCGAGCAATGCCGCGTGCCGCACGTTGGTGACGGCCGCGGTATCGCGCGCCGTCGCGGGGTTCCCCCCCTCGAGCGCCGCGCGAATCTCGCCGCGTAGCGCGTCGAGGCCGGCGCCCGTTTTGGACGACACGATCGCCATGGGGGCCGCGATGTCCGCGCCGCGCCACGCCCCCGGCAAATCTGATTTGTTCGCCACGATGAGCCGCGGTGTCTCGCCGGTCTCGCGCAATAAATTGACATCGTCTTCGTCCAGCGGCTGTGACACGTCGAGCACGACAAGGACGAGATCCGCCGTCGTCCACGAGCGGCGCGCACGCGCGACCCCCTCGCTCTCGACTTCATCGGTCGTTTCACGCACGCCCGCGGTATCGACGAGCTCCAGCCGTAGACCGTCGACGTCTGCCGTCTCCGTGACGAGATCGCGGGTCGTCCCGGGAATCGGCGTGACGATCGCGCGGCCCGCGCGCAACAGCGCGTTGAACAGGCTCGACTTTCCGACGTTCGGCTTTCCGCCGATCGCGACGCGCGCGCCTTCGCGAATCAGGCGCCCGCGTTTCGCGTCGCATAAAAGCGTCGCGATCTTCCGCTCAATGGAGCGCAGCGCCGAACCAGCGTCGCCGGCTTCGACGAAGTGATATCCCTCGTCCGGGAAATCGAGCGACGCCTCCAGCTTCGCGATCACATCGAACAGCTCGGCGTCGATCTCGCCGATGCGCTCGGTGAGCGTCCCCTCCAGTTGATCGAACGCCGCGCGCGCCTGCAGGGGAGTCACGGCGTCGATCAGATCCGCGACGGCCTCCGCCTGCACGAGGTCGATTCGGCTGTTGAGAAACGCGCGCAGCGTGAACTCGCCGGGTTCGGCAAGCCGCGCCCCCAGCGCCATCGCCTGCTCGACAATCTGCCGCAGCACCACCGGGCTTCCGTGTGCGCTCAGCTCGACGACGTGCTCGCCGGTGTAGGAATGCGGGGCGGGGAAGTAGGTCGCCACCACCTGATCGGCCGGCGTGCGCGCGAACGTCGCGTGACGCGGCCGCAGGGGAGCGTCCAGCCGCAGTAACCCGCTCGCGACTTCAGCAGCGGCCGGCCCGCTGATGCGCACCACGCCGATGCCGCCGCGGCCGGCCGGCGTCGCAATGGCGACGATGGTGTCAGTGGGGGAATACATAGCTA
>CAYHHH010000145.1:0-9447 GCA_964356125.1 uncultured Bifidobacteriaceae bacterium
CGAGCACTTCCTGCTTGACGGCCGTGCTGAGCGTGGCCAGGCTCGACGCGATGAAGTCGGCGAGCCGCCCGGGCTCGGTGATGTTCATCGCGAGCGCCTGCAGGTCGTCCGAGAGCAGCGGCGAGAGCGAGACGACATGCTGGAAATTGGTCTTGATGTTCCGCTGCAGCGCGTCGATCTCGAGGCGATCTTCCTCGCGCACCGTATCGTCGGCCGCCTTCACGCGGGCCCGCAGGTACGGCCGCACGACCGTCACAGACTCGAGCTGCAAACGCGACAGCCCCTGGACGATGAGACGCAGGCTGCCGTCGGGCAGCTTGAACATCTTGTGAATGTGCGTCGCCGTGCCGATGCGGTGCATGTCGTCCTGGGTCGGCTCTTCGATCGAGGCATCCCGCTGCGTGAAGACGCCCACGAGCTTGCTGCCGTTGATCGCGTCCTCGATGAGACGCACCGAGCTCTCCCGCGCCACCGCCAGCGGCAGGAACGAATTGGGAAACAACACGGTGTCGCGCAGCGGTAGAATCGGCAGCTCGTTCGGAATGGCTACCGGATGTTCTGCGGACGCGTCGCCAATGTCGAGACGTTCGTCTTCACGACTCATGAAAGCCCTCGTATTTTGCAGGAGATTAGGAGAATCTCCTAGCCTCCTGTTTTGGTTTCTTATGTATCGCGGGTGGGACACAGGCCCCGCCTCGCACGGCGGAGCCTGCTCGAAGGGCGCCGTCGTTAACTCGACATGTCGAAGAAGAACGCCGGTCCGTTGCGCTTCTGAGCCTGGGCCTTCTCGCGCTCGACCGCCATCTCCCGACCCTCTTCACAATCCTTGCACCGGACGGCAAACGGCAGCGCGCGCAGTCGCTTGTCGGAAATCTCCCCACCGCAATCGGCGCAGTACCCGTAGGCGCCCCCGTCGAGGCGGCGAAGCGCGTCGTTGATCTTCGTCAGCGTTTCCGCCTTCATCTGAATCAACGCAAACTCGATGTCTTCCTGAATATCCGCTTCCGAGCTCTCGCCCGCGTCGAGGACCTCGTGCACTTTGCCCCAGGTATCCGCTTCGCGCTGGTCACGAATGCGGCCCTGCACTTCGCTCATGATCTCTTTGCGCCGCTCTTCGAGCATCCACTTCAAATCGGAGTAGCGGGCTTCGTTCATCGAGGCGTTCAGTTTGCCTGTCGTCGTCTTCATATCCGACTCCTTCCGCCGTTAGCACCCTAACGCGGGTGCCCGCGTTGGGGGCCCCGCTCGTTGTCTCAAATTCGGTCACTCAACGTGACCGTCGCTTTCGGCATACTGCAAATGGAGTGCCTACCGGCGATGCGAGGGTATTCGAGAGGTTTGCGGGGATCCGGCAGGAAAACTTGCGGTTGGCTGGGAAAGGGATCGTACCTCATTTTCCTACGTGTATCTCGCTCACCACGCTCGACTTACCATGGTCCCTTCCATCGGCCTCACGATATTTCGCATCTCGCAAGTAATTAGACGCCGGCGTGGGCGCAACGGTTCGTTTTAGAGACACTGGGTGACAGGGTCGTGAATAGAGGACAATCTGATTTCTATGTTGTGTCCCATTTGCCACGTGCGAAAAGCGAAGCGCTCCTGCCCGGCGCTCGGCCAGCAGATCTGCGCAGTTTGTTGCGGCACGAAACGACTCGTCGAGATCTCGTGTCCAGCCGATTGCGGATACCTCTCGACCGCGCGCTCGCATCCGCCTGCCGTCATCCAGCGTCAGCAGGAGCTGGACCGCGCCATGCTGCTGCCGCTGCTGCAGGGCCTGTCAGAGAGGCAGGCGAGGCTGTTCCTCATGCTCGCTGCCGTGACGTCCAATCATCAGCCGGACACATTGCAAAAGCTCATCGATGACGACATTGCACAGGCCGCGGGGGCGCTTGCATCAACCCTCGAAACGGCGGCCAAAGGCATCGTCTACGAGCATCAGCCCGCGTCGCTCGTCGCCGCGCGGTTGATGACCGAGCTGAAAGGCGTCATCGACGAGGTGGTAAAAAATGCCGGATCGGCCCTCGATCGCGATGCCGCGATTGCGCTGCGCCGCATCGAGCATGCGGCAAAGATGATGGTGGCGGTGCGCCCTGGCACCAATGAGTTCCAGCAGCTGCTTGAGCGAGTGCTGGCGCCTCCGCCTGGTGCCGAACAGCCGGCCGAAGCGCCTGCGTCGCCTGCACCGTCGATTATCATCCCGTAGACCGACTCCAGGACTCCAAGGACTCCCCCGACTCCCCGACTCCCCGACTCCCCGACTCCCCGACTCTCCGACTCTCCGACTCTTGGTATAATGCAGGGTTCCTGAGGGAGGAAGTCATGTCGAAGATATGTAAGGTGTGCGGGAAGAAGCCGGTCGTCGGCCGTACGGTCAGCCACGCGCACAACGTGCGCCCGCGCCGGTTCGAGCCGAACCTGCAGGTCGTCCGCGCGCTCATCAACGGCGGCGTCAAGCGTATCCGCGTCTGCACCCGCTGCCTGCGTTCGAACAAAGTCACCAAAGCCGCCTGACGATGCTGTCTGCGGTGACGACCGGATCGGCCCCGAAGGCGTTGGGGCCGTATTCCCAGGCGATCCGCGCCGGACAGTTTCTGTTCGTGTCGGGCCAGGTGCCCATCGATCCGGCGACCGGCGAGCTGGTCCAGGGCAGCATCGCCGACCAGACGCGCCGTGCGCTGCACAACATCGGGGAAATTCTCACGGCAGGTGGGGCGTCCTTCCAGCAGGTCGTGCGCACGACGGTGTATCTCGCCGATCTCTCCGACTTCACCGCCATGAACGAGGTCTACGCCACGTTCTTCACGGCTCCCCAGCCGGCGCGATCGACCATTCAGGCCGCGCGCCTGCCCCGTGACGCCCGCATCGAGATCGATGTGATCGCTTTCCTGGGCTGATCTTTTCTATATCTCACCGCAGAGGCGCAAAGGCGCAAAGCCTTTTTTCCTAAGAACCCTTTAATTCCGACAACTATCCAGCAGTCAATCTCTTGGCAGAATTTGGCGGTGCCAGTGCTTGGCATTATGCTGCAAGCTTCGCAGGGTGGGCCACGATATACCGGTCGGCCCCCTATTCGTTATGCGGACTGGAATCGGCACTCACAAGCCACAGGAACGGGAAAGTCACGGACTGCACGAATCCCTCGTAGAATGGTGGCTGATACGATCAGCTTTGACCTGAGCAGACTTCCATGCGACGCCGAATCTACGTCGAGACGTCGATCCCAAGCTTCTACTTCGAGGTCCGCCCGGACCCTGACATGGTCGCGCGCCGCGACTGGACGAATCAGTGGTGGACGCGTGCGCGCGACCGCGACGAACTGGTCACCAGCGAGGCGGTTCTCAATGAGCTGGGCCGCGGTGGTCACCCGCGCCAAGAGGACTGCCTCGCTCTCGTGAGCGGCTTGAGACTGCTCCCCATCGACCGTGCGATTGCAGAAACCATCGAGGGGTACCTTTCCCATCGCTTGATGCCACGGGATCCGCTCGGTGATGCCCTGCACCTCGCCCTCGCTTCCCACCACCGTTGCGACTTTCTTGTAACGTGGAACTGCCGTCACCTCGCCAACGCGAACAAGTTCGACCACATCCGTCGAGTGAACGGCATCCTCGGCCTGTTCGTCCCAGCGATCGTAACGCCACTGGAACTATTGGGAGACGAAAATGACCAAGAGTGACGAGGGCCCCCTCGAGCGCATACGCCGTGTCCGACACGAGGTCTCGGAGGAATTCGGGCACGATCCGCGGCGACTCGTCGAGTACTACATCGAGCTACAAGATTCCCACGCTGGTCGTTTTGTCGAAGCTGTTGCGCCGACGGAGGAATCGAAAACAATGCCGCATAACATCGGCCTGGAGCCGACGGCGCGGACCTGACGCTGGCGCGCCGCGGCTCAGGCCGACCGTTGCCGGAATTGAAACGAGCCCTCAGCGAATCACGCGGCAGACAGCTTGGCGACACGCAGCTTCTTGCGGCGTCGTTCCACGTGCCAGAGGTCATGTTGGATCTGCTGGTTCATCCAGCTCTCGGCCGTCGTGCCGAAGGCGAGCGACAAACGCACGGCCATCTCGGGGCTAATCCCGGCGCGGCCGTTCAAAATACCCGACAAAGTCTTCCGGCTGACGCCGAGCGCCCGGGCAGCGTGCGTGACGGTCAAGCCCAGCGGCTTCAGGCAGAGTTCTCGGATCACCTCGCCAGGATGCGGTGGGTTGTGCATCTTCATCGGTCGACGTCACTGATAATCTTCGTAATCCACTCGCTCGGCCCCTTTTCCGGCGAACCCGAACGTCACCCGCCAGTTACCGCTGACTTTGACCGTCCACGTACCCTTCCGAGCACCTTGAAGTTCATGGAGCCGACGCGCCCAACTGTCCCTGCGATGATGTCGCCGCGGGCGCGCGGCTCATTTGCACCGTCTAGGCTGCGCGAGTTCGAGGCTTCTGGCTCAAGAGGCGGGCAATATCCCGACGGCTGGCGCCAAGTCGAAACAATGAACGTAAGAGCAAATCGGTACTCACCGTCTGATCAGCGGACTCCATCTTGGCCACGCGCGATTGGCTGGAGCCGAAACGCTCTGCGACCTCCGTCTGTGTGAGGCCCAAATGTTCGCGCCATCGTCGCAGGCCGGCCGCCAGGGCCAGTTTCGTCTCGATAAATCGGCACTCATCGTCGGACAGCTGGAGGAAGTCTCCGGCATCGCCTACGGTCCAGCCCGCTCGTTCCAATCGGCGACGCTTATCTTTGCGCATGGCCCGCATCCTTTTTCGTTCCCGACAACCGTTGAAATTCTTTCAGGCGCCGCTGGCATGCCGCGATGACGGTGTTCGGCGTCGCCTCCGTTTGCTTCTTGAACACGTCGAGAATCACTACCGCGTCAGTTGCGATGTGGTGCATGATTCGCCAGTTCACCTTGGCGTCCACAATGCGTCATTCGTGGCACCCAGCCCCGATAGTCGGCATTGGACGCGAGTGCGGCAAACCGATGGATTCGCCGCGCTGCAGCCGGCGCAGCAGGAATCCGGCTTCAATCCGGGCATCCGAACCGAACGGCGGTGTTTTGATTTCTCCGCGCAGCCAGACCAACGGCTTGTCACGCGGGCTCATCGCTAACAGTGTATGTCAGATCAGACATACTTACAAGCGCAGCCTCACAGCGGCTGCACCCGACGGCGGCCGCGTCCGCCTGAGCTGATTCGGCGCACCTGTAACGGCCGCCGCGGGTGAGCCGCAGCCGTTATACGCAAATTCCAAGAATCAACCGACGAAGAACGTCAGGCCGCGATACACGCCGTGGTGGTTACCGATGTCGAGAGCCTGGCCCCGCGAGACACGCGCGATCGGAGACGCGCGGCCATCCGGTTCGCGCTGCCTGGCTGACGAGGATTACGTCTTAGCGTCTTTGCGGTGGGATACGGGAAATTCAGGTTCGGGCCGCAGATCGTTCAACGTCCAGCACACCCTCGACGCCTCTCAGCAGCTTGATCACTTTCTCGAGGTGCTTCACGTCCTTGATCTCGACCGCCATGTTGATGCGGCCGAGGTGATCGTTGTCGGCGCCCGTGGCTTCGACGTTGGTGATGTTGGTATTGATCGCGGCGATGCGTGAGCTGACGTCGGCGAGAATGCCCTTCCGATCTTCGACCTGCATGGTGAGCCGCACGATATAGCGCGAGGCGTCGGCCGCGCTGTCCCATTCCACGTCGATACGGCGCTCGGGATCGTAGAGCAGGTTCATGACGTTCGGGCACAGCGCCGAGTGCACCGACACCCCCTTGCCGCGCGTGATGTAGCCGACGATCTTCTCGCCGCGAATGGGGCTGCAGCAGCGCGCGCGCACCACCATCAAATCGTCGATGCCGCTCACCTTGATCTTGTCTTCGCCCGCGGGCGCGCCGGCGCCGAGCACGCGGCGCACGACCGATGCCATGCCGGTCTCTGGCGGCTTCTCCTTGAGCTCGTCCTGCGGCACGAGCCGCGTCAGCAGCTTCCGCGGCGCAATCTTTCCGTAACCGATCTCGGCGAAAATCTCGTCGTTCGCACCGTAGTCCGCGCTGACTTTCTTGAAGATCTCGCTCTCGAAGAGCGTCGCCGGGTTCAGGTCGAACCGCCGCGCCTCCTTCTCGAGCAGCCGCTTCCCGAGCTCGACGCTGCGCGAGCGCTCTTCCGTCTGGACGAAATGCTTGATCTTGTTGCGCGCCCGCGCGGTCACGACGAAGTTCAGCCAGTCGCGGCTCGGCTTGTGGCCGCTGCTCGTCACGATCTCGACGATGTCGCCGTTGCGCAGGCGCGTGCGCAGCGGCACCATCTTGCCGTTGACCCGCGCCCCGGCGCACTGGTGGCCGATGTCCGTGTGAATCGCGTACGCGAAGTCGACCGGCGTCGCGCCGCGCGGAAACGCCTTCACCTGCCCTTTCGGCGTGAAGATGTAGACCTCTTCCGGATACAGATCGACTTTCAGGTTCTGGATGAACTCGTGCGGGTCGCGGACCTCGCTCTGCACTTCGAGCAGCTGCCGCAGCCACTGGAAGTGGCGCTCGTCGCGGTGATCGCCGATGCGCCCTTCCTTGTACTTCCAGTGCGCGGCGATCCCTTCTTCCGCGTGGCGGTGCATTTCCTCGGTGCGAATCTGCACCTCGAACGGCACGCCGCGCTCGCTGATGACCGAGGTGTGCAGCGACTGGTAGCCGTTCGGCCTCGGCATCGCGATGAAATCCTTGATGCGGCCCGGCACGGGCGACCACGTCTGGTGGATGATGCCGAGCGCCGCGTAACAGTCCTTCACGCTCTCGGTGATGATGCGCAGCGCGACGAAGTCGTAGACCTGATCCAGCTCGATGCGCTGGCGCTTCAGCTTCTGGTTGATGCTGTAGAGGCGCTTCAACCGGCCGTCGACTTCCTTGACGGGAATTTCGGCCTCGCTCAGCTTGGCGATGACGGTCGCCTTCAGGTAGTCGATTTCAGCCTCGGCGGCCTTCCGTTTGTTCTCGACCTTGGCGGTGAGCGCCTGGTACCCCGCCGGGTCGAGGTATTTGAACGACAGCTCTTCGAGCTCGTTCTTGATCTTGCTCATCCCGAGCCGGTTCGCGATGGGCGCGTAGATGTCGAGCGTTTCCTGCGCCGTCCGCTGCTGACGGTCCTCCGACATGTGCGACAGCGTACGCATGTTATGGAGGCGATCGGCGAGCTTGACGAGGATGACGCGGATGTCGTCGACCATCGCCAGCAGCATCTTGCGGAAATTCTCCGCCTGCCGTTCTTCGCTCGACGAGAACGGAATCGCGCTAATCTTGGTGACCCCTTCGACGACGTGCGCGACCTCGGGGCCAAAGTGCTCGTGAATTTTTTCGATCGTCGTCAGCGTGTCCTCGACGACGTCGTGCAGTAGTCCGGCGGCGATGGCCACCGGATCGAGCCGCATGTCGGCCAGGATGCTCGCTACTTCGAGCGGATGGACCAGGTAGGGCTCCCCCGAGTGCCGGACCTGTCCCTTGTGCTCCAGCGCCGAGAACACGTAGGCCCGGCGAAGGAACTCGCGTTCCTCGTCAGAGGTGTATGCTCTGACCCGCTCGAGAAGGTCTTCGAATCGAATCATTTGTTAGTCGCGGGGCCCCTGCGCCCCGCGCCGCTTCGCGACGTGTGAGAGCTAAATCGTCGAAAATGGTGTCTAACTTAAGTATCGGCAGATGGTTAGGACATTCTAAAGCATCCTTGACTTTGGGTTTTGGGCATTCATATACTTGGCGGGTTTTTCTGCAAAATCCCGCGGGTTTCGAATTGAAGGGGGATCTGATGCGTGTGCGAAGCAAGGCGATACTGGCAACGACGGCCATCATCGCAGCGGTGGCGTTGTCGGCGTGCGGCCAGTTGGGAAATCTTCAGGCGCGAAAGGCGTTCAAGGACGCCAACACGATGTATCAGGCGCAGAATTATCATGAAGCCGCGGCCAAGTACGAGGAGGCGATCACCGCCTCTCCGGAATCTCCCGAAGCCGTGACCGCCTATTTCTTTCTGGGGAACAGCTACGACAACCTGTACAAGCCCGCGCGCAAGGGCGAGGCGGAGAACGACGCGTTCCTCACGAAGGCGATCGAAAACTACAAGATCTCCGCGGAGCGCGAGACGCGCGCCGACATCAAGAAGCTGGCCCTGCAGTACCTCGTCAACGCGTACGGGCCTGACAAGCTCGACGATCCGACGCAGGCCGAGCCCATCGTCCAGCGCATGATGCAGCTCGATCCGAGCAATACGGAGAACTACTTCGCGCTCGCCAAGATTTACGAAGACGCCGGCAACCTCGACGAGGCTGAGGCCATGCTGAACAAGGCGCGAGAAGTGAAGCCAAAAGAAGCGGTCGTTTACCAGCAGCTCGCAGGGTTCTATCAGCGGCAGGGTGAGTTCGACAAGCTGATCGCCGCCGTTCAGCAGCGCGCCGAACTGGAGCCGAGCAACCCCGAAGCGCACTACGCCGTCGCGACCTACTACTGGGACGAAGCGTATCGCAACACGCGCCTCACCGACGCGCAGAAGCGTGGGTACACGAAGAACGGTCTGACCGCCGTCGACAAGGCGCTCGCGCTGAACGCCGACTACGTCGAGGCGCTCACCTACCGCGGCCTCCTGCTCCGCATCGAAGCCGCGATGGAAACAAAGGACGCCAAGCGCCAGACGGCCTTGCTCGACGAAGCGAAGCAGTTGCAGGAAAAGGCTGTCGCGCTGAAGAAGAAGCAGGCGTCGGGGCAGTAACCTAAGGGATTCGGGACTCGGGATTAGGGATTAGGAAGGGCCGCTCAGTTTTACTGGGCGGCCTTTTTTCTTTGGTGGCACAGGGCCCGTGGCTGACCTCCAGCCGCTCGCGCCGCCGGGCGTGGCCCACGTGGGTCCAGGCGTCGCTGAAGTGAATCCTGAGCGATCCTCGCTGCCACACGGCCATTCCTGCGATAAGCCCCTGTGCCAGCGAAAATAAAAAGGCCGCCTGGATTTCTCCAGGCGGCCCACTCTGCTCTCTCACGGTCCGGCTAAAGCCGGACCCTACCAATTTGCTTGCGTTAATTGCCCGTCTGAACGCCTGCGGCTCTCCGCATGCCCTCGGTGACGATGCCGACTTTTTCGACGCCTGCGGCCTTGGCCGCGTCGATCACGTCGACAATTTCGCCGTAGCGCAGCGTGCCGGCCGCGGCGATGAACATCGTCTTTTCCTGGCGCTGCTCGAAGATACCGCGCAGCCGTGTTTCAAGGTCGCCCAGGTTGCTGACGATCTGCTTGTTGACCGACATCTGGCGATCGGCCGACATTTCCAGCACGATCTGGCTGCTGTCGACCTGCTGCTGCTGCGCCTGCTGCGTTTCGGCCGGCAGGTTGATGTCGAGCCCCTTCTGCGTGAGCGGCAGGGCCGCCATGAAGATGACGAGCAGCACGAGCAGCACGTCGATCATCGGCGTGACGTTCATGTCG
>CAYHHH010000146.1:0-9385 GCA_964356125.1 uncultured Bifidobacteriaceae bacterium
CCGCCACTCGAAGGCGGGCCTGTTGTCGATGGCCAACGCCGGACCGAACACCAACGGCAGCCAGTTCTTCATCACGCTCGCGGCGACGCCGTGGCTCGACAACAAGCACAGCATCTTCGGAGAGGTGGTCGAGGGGATGGACGTGGTGGAGAAGATCGGCAAGACGGCCACCAGCAAGCCCGGCGACCGGCCCCTTAAGCCGATTGCTATCACTAGCGTAAAGATCCAAAGGGGCGAGGGGTAAAGGGCGAGGGGCAATTGCCCCTTACCCTTTGCCTCTTACCCCTTCTATTAACGGTCCGGGCGAGCGTACTCAATGGCCCACTGCTTGAGCGCGGCGTTGGTCAGGCCCATCGCCGCGGCTTCTTCCTCCGCGCGCTCGACCTCCCACTTGTCGACGACGATGCGCTTGATCATCCACATCGCCGCGGCGCGGTTGGCGCTCGCGCAATGGATGAAGGCCGGGGCGGCCTCTTTCGACGAGATGATCTTCACGAACGCGTCGGCCGCCTTCGGGTCGGGCTTCGCGCCGTTGAGCGGCACGTGGTAGTACCGCAGTCCGGCCGCTTCCGCGGCCGCGCGATGCTTCTCGACGTCGGTGCCCGCCTCCTGCGCTTCGCGCAGGTTGATCACCGAGACAAATCCCATCTTCTTGATTTCGGGCATGGCATCGGCCGTGATGGCTCCCGCGCACGCGACCGTCGTCTCGAGGCGCGAAAAATTCTTGATGCCGTCGCGCGTTTCCTTCGTCACGGTCTGGGCCGGCGCCGGCGCCGCGATCCCGACAACGGCGATAAGAGCGAAAAGGGTGTGTTTCATATCCATAGGCTACACGAACTGCGCAACCGCGGGGTGATCGCGCGTGATGGCGGCCGCCAGCGCCGGCGAATCCTTGAGCAGCGCGAAATCGGCGAACTGAAATGGCGGTGCGACGGTGCAGCCGACCAGCGTAAAGGCGCCGCGCGACCGCGCCGCCTGCCAGTAGTCTCCCGGCACGCAGTGCACCGGCCGTTCGCGGTCGCTGGGGAGCCCCAGCACGATGCGCTCGAGGTCGGCGCCGTTCGGCGTCAGCTGCAACAGCTCCAGCGGCGACCCTTCATAGAAATGCCAGATTTCTTCCGACCGCACGCGATGCCACCGGCTCATCTCGCCAGACGCCAGCAGAAAGTAGATCGACGTCGACGCGGCCGACCGATGCACTTCGGCATAGTGGCCGCCTTCAGGATGTGGCCGCAGTTCCAGATCGCGAATCAGTTGCTCGGCACGCGGATGCATCACGCAAAACTTTAACAGGAGACGGCCGTCTTTGCTGCTTCAACACGGAGACACGGAAGCACGGAGACGCACGGAGAAATGCATTTCTCTGCGGGCAGCGTAAGTGGGCTCCGTGGCGACGCATCGATCTCGCCCGGCCGCGAAGCGGCCGGCTGAGATTTCGTCGTGTCCTCGTGAACATCTCGTTTGAACCGCGGCGCATGCCACCTCCAAACAAATACCCTCCTGATCTCTTGATCTCCTGTTCAAAGGTCAGGGAACGATAACGATCGGGGCCCGCCAGCACGTCGCCTTGGCGCCGGTCGGATCGAGCACCGAGACCTGGCATTCGTAGCGGCCGGGCGCGAATGCGTCGTGGCGCTATGCGCGGAACTAGCGGCAACGTTAACACCCACGCGCCCCACGACTCCGACGAGCCCGGCGCGCCCCATTTCCCGCTGTCAAGTCCTGCGATATGATGGCGGTTCCTATGCCCTCATTCAGCCAGTTCGCCTCCTCCGTCGGCGTCGAAAGCGCCTTCAGCGTTCTCGCGATCGCCAAACGCCTGATGGCCGCCGGGAAAGACGTCATCGAGCTCGAGATCGGCGACAGCCCGTTCGCCACGCCGCCGAAGGCGATCGAGGCGGGCGTGCAGGCCATCCGCGACGGCCACAGCCGGTACGGGCCGTCGCTCGGCATCATGGAATTCAGGAAGGCCGCAGCCGAGTACGTCAATCGCGAGTACGGGTTGTCGGTTACCGGCGATCATGTCATCGCCGGCCCGGGCGCGAAGAACTTCGAGCAGCTCTTCTGCGAGGCGTTCCTGAACGCCGGCGACGGCGTGCTGATCTTCAGCCCGCACTTCCCCACGTATCCGCCGAACGTCTTCCGGCGCAACGCGCGCATCGTGCTGTCCGAGCTGAAAGCGTCGAACGACTTTCGTCCCAACCTCGACGACGTGCGGCGGTTTCTGACGAGCGACACGTCGCCGCGCGCGATATTCCTGAACAGCCCGCACAATCCGACGGGCGGCGTCGCGACGCTCGAGGATCTGAAAGGGCTCGCCGAGCTGGTCCGCGGCAAGGACGTCGCCATCTTCAGCGACGAGCCGTACGATCGCATGGTCTGGCGCGGCCGCCATCACTCGCTGTTGGAAGTACCGGGCATGCTCGAGCAGACGGTCGCCGCCTACACCTTCAGCAAGTCGTTCAGCATGAGCGGCTGGCGTCTCGGATTCGCGGTCAGCAGCCCCGAGATCATCGAGGTGTTCGGCAAGCTGACGAACAGCGCGCTGTCGTGCGTGCCGCCGTTCACGCAGATGGCGGGAGTCGTCGCGATGCGCGACGAGCTCGGCTATCGCGACGCGAAGATGCAAGAGTTCAAGAAGAAGGTCGAGCTGCTCGTCGCTGGCGTGAGCCGCATCGACGGCGTCTCGTGCGCGATGCCGGCGGGCACGTTCTACGTATTCCCGTCGGTCGCCGGGGTCTGCAATCGACTGGGGATCACATCCCACGGGCTGGCGCTGTACTTACTCGAAGGCGCAGACGAAGCGCGGGGCGTGGCGTGTCTTGGCGGCGAATGTTTCGGCGATGCGGGGCGTGGATTCCTGCGCCTCAGCTGCGCGCAGCCTGACGATCGCATCTCCGAAGCGTTCGCGTTCATGGCCGAGGCGTTCACGAAGAAGGATCGCGTGGATGCGTACCTGAAAACGCATCCGGAATTCAAACTGACCGGCAAATACGAAGAGGCCGCCGTCGCGCGCTCGTAACACACGCGCTATGGCGGGCCAGGCCTACGCCTGCGGCACCATCGTCTTGATGTCGACGCCGATGCGTTTGAGCAGCGACTCGAATCCGGCTTTCTCGACAGACTTCGAGTACGCCTCGTCTGGCGCGACGATCTTCTTCGAGACCAGCTCGAACAGCGCGTCGTTCAGGCTGACCATGCCGATCGCCTTGTTCACCTGCATGAGCGACGGAATCTGGAACGTCTTGCCTTCGCGGATCAGGTTGCTGACGGCGCCGTTGGCGATGAGCACTTCGAGCGCCGCGACGCGGCCGCCGCCGATCTTGCGGCACAGCGTCTGCGCGATGACCCCGCGCAGCGACTCCGACAGCATGATGCGGATCTGCGACTGACGATCGGCGGGAAACTGATCGATGATGCGATCCACCGTCGATGCCGCCGTGGTCGTGTGCAGCGTGCCGAACACGAGATGCCCGGTCTCGGCGGTCTCGATGGCAATCGCGACGGTCTCGAGATCGCGCAGCTCGCCCACCAGGACGATGTCCGGATCTTCACGGAGCGCCGCGCGCAACGCCGCCTTGAACGACGTCGTGTGCGTGCGCACCTCGCGCTGGTTGATGAGGCACTTGTTGTTCGCGTGCACGAACTCGATGGGATCTTCGATCGTGATGATGTGCTCGTCGCGCGTGCGGTTGATGTAGTCGATCATCGCGCAGAGCGTCGTCGACTTGCCCGATCCGGTCGGGCCGGTCACCAGCACGAGCCCCTTGTTCAGCTTGCAGAGGTTCAGGATGGGCTGCGACAGGCCCAGCTTCTCGGCCGTCAGAATCTCGGACGGGATGACGCGGAACACGGCGCCGCGACCTTTGCGATCGGCAAAGACGTTCGCGCGGAACCTCGCGAGTTTCGGTACTTCGTACGCAAAGTCCGTATCGTGCTTCTCGGCGAACTCCTCGAGATTCGGCACCGGCATGATCGGATCGATCAGCCGCTTCAAGTAGTCGTCGGTGAGCGCGGGCATGTTGGGATCGAGCGCCTGGATGCGGCCGTCCTTGCGCACCAGCGCCGGCGAGCCGACGCACAGGTGCAGGTCCGATGCGCCGAGCTGAAACATCGCATAAAACAAGCGGTCGATCGCCGAACCGGATGCGGGCGCAGCCTGGGCAGAGCCCGGCTCAATTGTCGATGTGAGACTCATGATGCGGAGGGCTCCTCTGCCAGTTCGACCAGATGATGCATGTTGATGATGTAGGTGGCGTTTTCGGCTTCGAGGTACCGGAAGCTCTCGCCCGCGCGCGCGAAATCACTCAAGCGATCGCTGCCGTGCGGAAGAAACACGCGAACCGCGCCTTTCAGGCGCATGCCATTGGACATCAGCATCGTCACGATTTTTTCTATGGCCACGTCGTAGCCGGGCACGCGGCTCGGCTCGGCTTTGTCCTGCAGCTCGACCAGCACGAGATGATCGCGGTTGTAGAGAATCGTCTTGGAATCGCCGGCCCGCCCTGCCTCGAACGGAAAGAATCCCGATTCACCATTCAACACGTCTCTGACGCCTTCGGGCCCCGCGTGCGTCCGGCTGGTGCCCGACAGGAAAAAACACCCGTGTACGACGGTGCCGTTCGACAACGTCAGCGTCGCGTTGGCGCGCGACTTTTCCACGCGGAATTCAGAAAGCGGATCGGCGGAGGCAGACGGATAGCCGGGCATGCGCGTGCGACTTGTGCAATCGGACTGCCACGGTGCGGCTGAAAAATTGCATCGGACGGCGAGGTATTCCCAGCAAATACGCGGAAATATGGCGTGTCAGCCCTGTGGACTACGTGTGCGATGTGCCAACATCGCACACGGCCGACAAGATGTGTCAGCCTATGGCCGCGGCGGCGCCGGAGGCGGAGGCATACCTTTGAAATTGACGGCGATGTTCATTCCCACTTCGACCTGCTGACAGTTCAGCAGCGTCTCAGAGAACATCCACTCCCGCACGGCAACAACAGCCGCGCTCGCAAAGTCCGGATGCGCTTCGCGTTCCACGCTGATGTCGGTGAGGTACCCATCGAGCCCGATGCGGGCTTTCAAGATCACGACGCCGGCTGTCCCGGTTCCGCGCAGGCTTGCGGGATAGGTCGGCGCAAAGTCACGGAGCTTCTTCGGCGGCTTGATTTGTCCACCCGCTCCAGACGAAACGCATTCTGCGCGCGGCGCCGCAACTCTCTCCCTCACCGTAGATGGTTTGGGTTCGCGGCCGTCGTCGGTCACGTTGATGGTTTCCTGCAGCGTGCCGAGCTTCAGCGTGTAATTGCGCTGAAGGTTCTGGCCTGAAACGGTCACGACATCCTTTGTTGATTGAAAGCCCATGCCTTTGGCTTCGAGTCCGTACTCGCCCGCGGGCAGCCCGACAAACTCGAATCGCCCGATGGCGTTCGTCTTGACTTCGTACTTCGCCTGGCGCGCCTCGTTCGTCAGCGTCACCGTGGTGTCCGGAATGCCGCGCGCGAAGTCGTCGGCGATCGTTCCGGTAAAGGTGACGAAGCCGCTCTGCGCGGCGGCCACGACAGCCGTGATGCCGAAGAGCAGCACGAAAATTGCCGCGCGGGTGCCTCCGGAAATGGATTGGCGATCGAGACTGTTGGTCAACATGGCGCGAACTCTCCTTTCGAGACTCGAGGGGCGCGCCATCGCTGGCGCGGGAAAAAAGTTGTGGCGCCGCTCGTTGAGCGCGCGGGCCAGCTCGATGAGATGGGTCGCGTAGTCGGACCCATCGACGCCGCGGCTCATCACCTCGTCGTCGCAGGCGTGCTCGCTTTCGAGCCGCAGCCGCCTGCAGGCCACCCAGAGGAGCGGATTGAACCAGTAGAACGCCCGCAGCAGCTCGGCGGAGAGCTGCACAATCCAGTCGCCGCGGCGAATGTGCGCGAGCTCGTGCGACAGCACGACTCGCGCGCGCTCGTCGGTCCACGCATCAGCCGAGGACGGAAGAATCACCTTCGGCTTCGCGAGTCCCCACGTGACCAGCAATGATGGATGACTGCTCTGCAGGAGTACGACGGGCCGCCGCAGCCCGTAGCCGCGTGCGATCTCCTGCGCGAGATCGCACCAGCGGCCGTGCGTAATCCGACGCGCGTGCGTCGCCACCCATGCGAGCCGCAGCAGACCGGTCAGAAGAATGGAGAGTGCGACGATCGTTCCGGCCAGCCAGCCCCACTGCAGCATCGCGGCGAGATCGAGCCGTGCAGGCGACATCGACGCTGCGGCCGGCGTGTGAACGACCCCCCCCGGTCTGCGTGCGAGGCGTACGCGTGGCGCCGCTCGAGACCGACACCTCGAACGGATCCTGATACGCCGTGAACGCCGTCGGCGTCGCGAACGGCAGCGACCAGGCTGGCACGACGGCAGCAAGAAGGGGTACGGCGGCCGCGCCGGCAACGCCCGCTGCCAGCACCCAATGCCGCAGCGCCGCCGAGCGCCGGCGGAGGAGGAACGACACCGCCAGCGCGACGAAGACGATCAGGGATAACTTCATCGGGTGCCTTCTTTCTTCGCTTTGTCGATCAACTCCGCGATACGGTCGAGCTCGTCTTCCGAGAGCTTCGCGCCTTCGCCGCCAAGGACGGCCGCGACGACCTGTTCGGCCGACCCGTCGAAAAACGTGTCGACGAGATGGCGCAGCGCCGATTTCCGTGCCGCCCTCCTGGGCAGCGCCGGCATGTAAACGTACCGAACGCCATCCTCTTCGTGCGTCGCGTGCCCTTTTTCTTCGAGGACCCGCAGCTGCGTGCGCACGGTCGAGTAATGGGGGGTGCCGGCCAGGTCCTCGAGTACCTCGTTCGCGGTCGCGCGCCCGCGCTTGTACAGAATGTCCATGATCTGCCGCTCGCGGCGCGTGAGGGCGGCGGGGTCGTTTCCGGGCTTCGGGTTCATGTTAGTTTTATAACACTACTGCTATAAAAATAACATGTCAAGGGCCATCCCGCGACAATCAGGGGAGCCCACTGAACGGCGGACCGATGCTTGCAGGCTGCGGGGTATGCCAATCCAACACGTGAAGGACGCGGGCGACCAGACAGACACGGACGAACAGGCCATCACTATCAGGGCACCGCTCGAAGCCGTCGAGGCCGGGTGGGTCCAATGGTGCGCGTCGGGACACGCGAAGCTGAAGAACAACTACGCGATTCGGTTCGAGCCGGCGCCTGGCACACAGGGCACCGAAGTGCATCTCTCTGGCGGCGGATCCGCGAGCGCGACGCGAGACGAGCTCAGCCGATTCAAACAGCAGCTCGAGACCTGATAAGAGTAAGGTGTGAAGGGCAAGGGGCAATTGCCCCTCGCCCTCTTACCCTTTGCCCCTACTCAGATTTTTTCTTTGACGCCTTCCGAGATGCTCTGAAGGGTGTCGCCCCAGCGGCTGTCCTTGCCTTCCTTTACCGCGAGATCGCCGATCGACACGATGCCGACAAGGCGATCGTTTTCGACGACCGGAAGCCGTCGAATCTGATGCTCGCTCATCAAGTCGCCCGCCTCGCTGGTGGACATCTCAGGCGTTACGCAAATGACACTTTTCGTCGCGATGTCGCCGACGGGACTCGAGAACGAACCACCCTCGGCAACGACACGCACGACGATGTCGCGATCGGTGACGACGGCGAGCACATGTCCATCGTCAACCACCGGCACCGCCCCCGTGTCTTCTTCCTGCATGACCTGTGCGGCGGCACGGACCGTATCGTTCGGCGACACTGTTCGGGGATTTGGCGTCATCACATCTCGGATTTTCATAGTTAATATTCCTCCGGACCGTTCGTACGCAAAACAATGGCCGGACCTACGCGACCCACGCGACCCACGATCCCCACGATCCCTAGTGAAGCGCGTACACCACCAGCATCTCCATCCCCTGAAGCGCGACGTATTGTCTGCCGCCGACCATGTAGGTCATCGGCCCGGCCGACGAAATGCGGCCGTGGCTGATGCTCCGCAGCAGTTTCCCTGTCTTCCCGTCGAGAACGAGCAGACCGCCATCGCCCGGCAGAAACACGAGGCCCGTGACGGTCGACAGAATGCCCGGCTCGCCGCCGGGATTCGGAAAATCCCACACTTTCTTCGCAGCGAATGGATCCATCGCGCGAATGAACGTGCCTTGGGTGTATCCCTTGGTGATCGCCGCGAGCGCGGTGCGCGCGTTCTCGGACGGTGGGCCGGTGCCGAACCATCGATTACCTCGCGCGCCAAGCGGATCTTCATGCGACGTATAGACCTGGCAGCTGTCGCTGACGCGCACGTAAAACAGTTTCGTCACCGGGTTGTACGACACGGCGTGGAAGTTCGCGCCGCCTCCTCCACCCGGGCAGGCGGCGATCCCTTCCCTGGTCGCGATCGATCCCGGATCGACGATCGGCTTGCCGTCGGCGGCGAACCCTTTCACCCACGTCACTTTGCTGGCGAGGTTGCCCGTCTTGAGCACCTGACCGTTGGTCCGATCGAGCACGTAGAAGATGCCGTTCCGATCGCCATGGAACAGCAGCTTGCGCGGCTTCCCTGCCCACATTTCATCGGCGAGCACCATCGGCTGCACGGCGTCCCAGTCGTGCGTATCGTGGGGCGTGAACTGGTAATACCACTTCAGGCGACCGGTCTTCGCTTCCAGCGCAATCACGCTTGACGTGTAGAGGTTGTCGCCGATGCGCTCTTCGCCCGCGAAGTCGGGGCACGGATTCCCAATCGCCCAGTAGATCGTGTCGAGCTCCGGATCGTAGGAGCCCGGCATCCACGTCGCGCCGCAGCCATGATCGAGCGCCTGGCCGCTCCACGTGTCCGATCCCGGCTCTCCGCGCTTCGGGATCGTGTAAAACCGCCACACACGCTCGCCCGTCGACGCGCGGTACGCGTCGACAAATCCGCGCGCCCCTTCTTCCCCGCCGGCCACACCGACCACGAGAAGATCGCCGACGGGCAGCGGCGGCGACGTTGCGCTGTACGAGTCGAGGTACGACCCCATCTCCGCTTCCCACAACCGCTGGCCGGTGAAACGGTTGAAGCCGACGACATGCGCGTGGTCGGTAATCATGAACACGCGATCGCCGACGACCGTCGCGCCGCGGTTCACGCCGATGCCGGCCTCACTGACAATGCCGCCGTGACGCGGCTCCTTGTAGCTCCACAACACGCGGCCGGTCGTCGCGTCGAGCGCCTGCATCTCGTTCCAGCCTGTGATGTACATGATGCCGTCGACCACGACGGGCGTGAGCTGCGGGCGCGATTCGGGCATCGGCAGCGTCCACACGGGGGCGAGGCGCTGCACGTTCGACGCGTTGATCTGATCGAGCGTGCTGTAGCGGTTGCCGGTAAGAGAGCCGTCGTACATCACCCAGTCGCGCTTCGGCGC